>JAQBNZ010000246.1 GCA_028288285.1 Mucilaginibacter sp. | reverse complement strand
TTGCTATTGCCGACCATGACGATGCCCAAACCGAATTGCAGGCTAATGATCTGCTTACCCCGCAAGGTGGTCCGGTTGATTTTAAAATGAAAAGATTTGACCCGGAGCATTGCCAAAGGCTGCATGACTTTTCACTATCAAAAAGCAGGTATATTGCTTTGCTTACCTCAATGCACATGGTTTTTTTGCACACACGGGAAGCAGAAACCAATCCGCTGGTAAAGCCTTTTTTAGCTGAACAGGCAAAACTGCAGGCCAAATGGCGCAAACAATTAAACATAACCCCAAAAGAAGCTGATAAAGTTTATGGTTTAGTGGAGTGGTGCGATGCATTATCACTACTGCTTGCCCAGCATGAGATACAACCTGAGGGCCGCCTGATTGAAGTTAGCCTCGGCCCCGATAAAAGACAATACAAGTTAATGCAAACCAAAAGCGGGTCGCTCACTGTGAAACCCTGGCCGTTTGAGCGAAAAAACTTTGCTCTTAATATTGAAACAAGGTTATTGACCACCCTGCAATTTACAAGCTGCGATCAGTTTAAAAAGGAATTAGCGGAGGCTGAAGTTAGAGAGAAGACCTGGCGTTTGGAAAAATGAGATACAAAAGGGGAGACACAAAATATTGTGTTTCTACAATACGTGTGCCGTAGAGACGCAACATTTTGCGTCTCCTTTAAACAATTTCTTAAATCCCTAATACCTGTTTCAGCTTCACATAGCCAGTTTTGCTTACAGGTATCTTAGCACCCGATTTTAATATAGCTAGGTGACTGTCCTTTTCGTAAGGATCTAAGCGAGTAATCTGTTGTATGGCAATAATGTAAGAGCGGTGCACGCGCACAAAGTACCGTGGGTCCAGGGTTTTCTCGAAGAAAGCCATGGTCTTATTTTTCAGGAATGCCCCTTCGGCGGTTATAACGCTTACGTAGTCGTCATCAGCCTGTAGGTATTCTACATCCTGAACTGCAATGATCTTCACCTTTGTGCCTGTTTTTACCACAATGCGTTCATTCTGTGCAGGCGATTGCGCGGCAGCTTCCAGTAAAGTTTCTGTTTGTTTAGCAGCAGGAGCGGCCGTAGCAGCTTGTTGCAAATATTTATCTATAGCTTTAGTAAAGCGGTCTTTACTAAAGGGTTTTAACAGATAATCTACCGCATGTGTTTCAAAAGCTTTAATGGCATATTCATCAAAAGCGGTAGCAAATATCACAGCCGGCGGGGTATCCACCAGTTCAAGCATCTCAAAGCCGTTTATTTTGGGCATTTGCACATCAAGAAATATCAGGTCGGGCTGGTATTGCTGAATAGCTTTGAGGCCTTCAAAGCCATCGCCGCATTCCTGTAAAACTTCAATTTGAGGAAAACCCTGCAAATATTCTAATACAACCATACGAGCCAGGGGCTCATCATCAATAATTAAAGCGCGTGTCATACCTGCGGAATTTTTATAATGGTTGTAAATATATTATCATTTGCGTGAGTTTCCATTAAATCATTTCGGGCAAATATCAAATAAAGTCTGCGCTGTACACCACTTAAGCCAAAACCTGTGCCTTTGCGCGGGCGTGAGGTTTTAGGATCATAAGGGTTTTGGATCATGATAACAAGATATTGCTCTTCAATTTCGGCGCGGATGCTTACAGTAACGTCGCCGGTGGTATCATATAACCCAAACTTTATAGCGTTCTCTACTAATGGCTGTAACAGTAACGATGGCAGCAAAGCCTCGCCGCAAGCATTATCACAACTTATTTCGGTTTGCAGGCGATGACCAAATCTAACTTTCTCTATTTCAAGGTATAAATTCAAATGGGCCAGCTCATCAGTTAACGGTACTAAAAGCTGGTCGTCTTTTTTTAAAGTGCCACGTAAAAAGTCTGATAGCTGGTGAATCATTTTGCGTGCTTCATCAGGCTTAAAGCCTATAAGCGCATTAATGGAGTTTAAGCTGTTGAATAAAAAGTGGGGTTGCAATTGCTGGCGCAGATTATAAAGTTCAGCATCGCGGGCCAGTTTTTCGGCCTCGGTTTTGCGCTGTTCGGTTTTCTTATGGTCAAGCTGGGAGTACCACAGGGCACTTATCATAGCCATCCAACCGATAGCTAAAAAAACGGTGAAATAACGTATGGTAAGCGACTGGCTAAGGAAGTTGTTATAAACTACCCCCATATTAAAAAGCGGCAATAAATACCGGCATCCGCCTACACAGGCAGCGGCTAAAGCCCCGCACCATATCAATAAATAAACGTAGCTCTCTTTATCGGGCTGGTAATAGCGCAGGTTATTATTAATAAGCCAGCATGCACCAGATAACAATATAGCGCTCAGGGTGCTATCAGTAACCGCAACAAACCATACAAAGCCAAAACTGTGTATAATATATGCTTGCAGGCCGGCCCAAACCAGCCCGCATACGGCAAATGCCCCAAGTAATTTTGATTGAGATATGTGTGCTCCTGTCAAAACTTTTATTTATTTAGGTTTAGTTGTTAGGTTTAATTTCTTACACCCAACAGGGCGCTTTTATGATGTGCCCATGCTATATAAAGGTCAGGATCTTGCGCTTCGTGTATGTTATAGTATAGTTCGGTACCATCACTAAGATCGCTTAATGCATTAAGCTCGGCAACATCAATAAACTGCCATCTAACAGTTTGTTTTTGAACATTAACAAAGCTATCCTGGTTAGAGTGGCCTATTATGCTTGCCTTTTCAAAGGCCTGCAATTCGGTATCGGCATTTATAAGGCGCAGTTGCTCATCAAACTGGGCGTTGTGGTCTCCCGTACCACTTATTACCCTAAAAACTAATTTTGCTACGTACCAGTTCATAAAATATATTTTTATTGATGGATAATTAGTTACCAGAATTAATAGCTACGGATATCAACACCTGCAAACAGCGATACGCCTTTAAGTACCAATACTTTATTGTGGTTAACAGCCTGAGGGTTCTTAATACGCTTATCATCAACCCCGGCAAATATGGCTGCCAAATCTGGTACAACATGCCAGTTAGCCGGAACAATTATTTTAGTGCCGCCAAACAACTGGGTAATATCTATTACCACACGGCCATTAATATCTGCCTGGGTAAAGTCAAGCTCGGTGCCGCCAAAAATGTTGGTAATATCGCCACCTCTGAAGTTTTTAGAAAAGATAGTTTTATTTACCCCGCCAAATATGGCTGTAGCGTTTAAAATATCATCATCAGAACGGGGGGGTATACCACCGGTTAAGGGCTCAACAGGAGGGACGCCGGTTGAAGTGTATTCGGCCTCAACATAATCACTTACCGGTTTGTCCACGGGGCTTGCCTGATATTTTTTATCCCAGTAATCATTATTAGCTATTTGAGTTTCGCGGTTCTTCCTCATTATTATCCATATACCAAATGCTATGATTAATATTGGCCACATAATGCCGCCTACATCAAAATTGGTTTCATGGTCAAGCAAAAAGCCTACGCCTATTATCACCAGGATAAACCAGACAGGTTTGCGCCAGTTGTGTTTTGCACCAGTGTACAGACCCCAAACTATAAGCCACATTGGCCAGGTAAAGATCCAATTAGGGAAAAAGAAAAAATCGAATTGTTTTATAAGTAGTAGTCCGCCTACTACTAATAAGATAACCCCTGCAATAACTTTGCCCTGCGGGGTTTTGGTTGGTTCATCTATATTATTGTTGGACATGGTATCTTAATTTTAATCTTATCCAAAACTAAGGTAACATTACATATATGCAAATGTATAATTGGCAATATGATTAAAGAAGTCGGTAAGGACAGATAAATTGTCGGTAAAAAAGTTGTGTTACACCGCCGGCTCCTGCTGACTTAAACAGTGGAAGCTACCCAAGCCCCAGATAATGTCTGTTGAATCAACGCCAATCACCTTCCTGTCGGGGAAGCAGCCTTGCAAAATATCAAGCGCTTTATCGTCATGATGCGAGCGATAGGTAGGCACCACAACTGCCGCGTTACCAATATAAAAATTAGCGTATGATGCCGGTAAACGCTGTCCGTCATAAATCACCGGCTCAGGCATTGGCAGTTCAACAATGTTTAATTGCTTGCCATTAAGCAGGCGCATGGTTTTAAGGGTTTGCAGATTTTCTTGCAGTATGTGGTAGTTCTCGTCGTTCTTGTTTTGTTCAACCACGGTTACCACGGTATCGGTATTTACAAAGCGGGTAATATCATCAATATGGCCGTCGGTATCGTCGCCAACAATGCCATCGCCCAGCCAAAGTATCTGCTCAACACCATAGTAGTTTTGCAAATAACCCTCAATTTGCTGCTGGTTTAAATGCGGATTGCGGTTTTTGTTTAGCAGACAGGCCGTAGTTGTTAGCAAAGTGCCTGCGCCGTTAAAATCAACAGAGCCACCCTCCATTACAATACCGGGATGGTAAACAGACAGGTTAAAGCGTTCGCCAATTTTGGTAGGGATAACATCGTCAAGGTCATACGGAGGATATTTATCGCCCCAGGCATTATAACCCCAGTCAACTATCACTTTTTCTTTAGTCTCGTAATTCACCAAAAACGCCGGACCGTGGTCGCGGCACCAAGCATCATTTGTGCCAAATTCAAAAAACTCAACCTTGCTTAAATCAGCGCCAACAACCTGCAACTGCTGTTTGGCAAAAGCGGCCATCTGCTCATCAACCACGTTAATGCGCACTATCTCGCCCTCTGTAAGCACCTTAATAAACTCGGCATACTTACCATATATCATCCCCAATTTACCCGGCCACGAAGCCTCTTTATGCGGCCAGCTCAACCATGTAGCAGTATGGGGTGCCCATTCAGCGGGGAAATGGAAGCGGTAGGGAAAGTTATTGTGGTCCATAGTTTATGGTTTATGGTTGTGTAATATATAAAACTATGTCATTGCGAGGAGCGATAAGGCCTTGATGTGGGGCGACGAAGCAATCTCGTCGTATGTATGTTCGCCTAACGTCCTACGAGATTGCCACGCTATCGCTCGTAATGACATGGTATAGTTTATTAATCCTCGTCTATTAAACGTTTGGTTATCGGTTGGTATGAATCTATACGTCGATCTCTCAAAAACGGCCAGTGGCTCCGGTAGTAATCAGATTTATCCAAATCCAGTTCCATTACTACAACTTCTTCCTGATCTGGCGTGGTTTGGTGCATTAAAGCGCCAAACGGATTAGCCACGAATGAGCCGCCCCAGAATTTTACTCCTGCTTCTTCGCCTACACGGTTCACGCTTACCACATATACGCCGTTTGCAACCGCATGTGAGCGTTGTATAGTTTGCCATGCGTTGTATTGCTCGGTGTTGGTAGCTTCATCCTGTGTAGTTGCCCAGCCTATGGCAGTTGGGTAAAACAGTATTTCGGCACCCATTAAAGCGGTAATGCGGGCAGCCTCCGGGTACCATTGGTCCCAGCAAATAAGTACACCTATAGTAGCAAATTTGGTTTTGAAAACCTTGTAACCCAAATCGCCGGGGGTAAAATAAAATTTTTCATAAAAGCCCGGGTCATCAGGAATGTGCATTTTACGGTACTTGCCCAGATACTTACCATCGGCATCTAAAACGGCTGTGGTGTTATGGTAAACGCCTTGCGCGCGTTTCTCAAACAGTGAGGCAATAATTACCACACCCAGTTCGGCAGCAACGGCCGATAAAGCATCGGTTGACGGGCCAGGGATAGATTCTGCCAATGCGAAATTGTCGTAATCTTCTACATCACAAAAATAAAGCGATGTAAAAAGCTCTTGCAGACAAACAATCTGCGCGCCTTTAGCGGCAGCTTCACGCACTTTAACAATAGCTTTGTCCAGGTTTTCCTGTTTGTTTGCAGTGCAGCTCATTTGCACCAGTCCTACTTGTACTTTACCCATAGCAATTAGAAAAATTTGCGCAAAAATACCTTTATTTTAGAGATTGAAGAAAAGCGATAAGAGATTAGTTAATTAAGGTGATTAAAAATTACTTATCTCTGATAGGTGCCCGTTAAACTACAATTGTGTAATTGTTAAGTTTTGTTAACTATTCACTAACCTCAAATTAACTAATTACTAAATTATTACCTTTGCCTTGAATGAAAGACTTAATAGAAACAGAGGTAGAGGAAACCGAACGAGCGGTTGAGCCCAAAACCTGGAAAGATATCGCTTGGAGTGTTACCAAAGTGGTACTTAAATTCGCGGTAACCTCTGTGTTATTATATTTTGTATTTAGAAAAGTAGATTTTCAGCAGGTGAAATACCGGCTTATACATGCTAATTACTGGTGGATGTTTGCGGCGCTGGTAAGTTATTTTGTATCTATTATGATTTCTTCATGGCGGTTATCCAGCTTTTTTAAATCTATTCATCTTAAGCTCGATGCGCGTTTTAACTTCCGGTTATACCTGTTGGGTTTATTCTATAATTTTCTGCTTCCCGGCGGTATTGGTGGCGATGGCTACAAAATTTATCTGCTCAACAAAACATACAAATTGCCGGCAAAAAAAGTGTTCTGGGCGCTTATGTTCGATAGGCTGAGCGGCCTATGGGCCATAGGTCTTATTATTGTTGCGTTAATATTTTTAATACCACAGATAGATATTCATATGGGCATCCCATTAAGCATATTTGTTGTTGGCTCGGTTATATATTATTTTGTTGCTTATAAGTTTTTTAAGGAATATACCCGTTTCTTTTTTGCGGCCCATGCCAAAGCTGTGGTGGTACAGAGCTTGCAGGTATCTGCCATTGTATTTATTTTGTTGGGACAAGATTTTACGGGCAAATTTTCGCCATATCTGCTTTCGTTCCTGCTATCGGCCCTGGCAACCGTTATACCTATAAGTATTGGTGGTGCAGGCGTGCGTGAAACCGTTTTTACCTGGCTTACCAAGTTTTTCCCGATGGAAAAAAGCCTTACAGTGTTTTTGCCGGGCACGTTTTATCTTATTTCAATTATTGTTGCACTATTGGGTCTTTATTATGTACTGCGCCCCAGACGTTTGGAAAAAGGTTTGACCAAAGCCGAAGTTAATTTGGAAATTGACAGCAAATAAAGTATAATATTTGCATGTGTATTTAGCTCCCAATAAAAGGTAATAGTTCTGCAATTTCTCTGCTACAATCTACATTTAACCAAACCTTATTTCCTAATTTTGCGTTTCTAAAATAAACCTGAAAGTTAACGGAATGAGCGATTTTAATGATTTTAATAACCCGCAGGTTGCGGCATTACCCCGCCATTTAAAACAGTTTATAGTTAACCAGCATTATGAACACTATACCCCGGTTGACCATGCTGTTTGGCGCTATGTAATGCGCCAAAATTATAGCTACCTTAAAGACGTTGCCTATTACCCCTATATCCCCGGCTTGCAAAAAGCGGGCCTAACTATTGAGAAGATCCCCGACTTGCAGGATATGAACAATGCATTGGCTAAAATAGGCTGGGGCGCTGTTACGGTTGACGGTTTTATACCACCTGCCGCTTTTATGGAGTACCAGGCTTACAGGGTATTGGTTATTGCTGCGGATATTCGCCAGTTAAAGCATATTGAATATACTCCAGCGCCAGATATTATACATGAATCTGCCGGGCATGCACCCATTATTGCTGATAAGGATTACCATGAGTACCTGAGCTATTTTGGATCGATAGGGGCTAAAGCCATGTTCAGCGCGCAGGATTTTGAACTGTATGAAGCCATAAGGGCGCTATCTATATTAAAAGAAATGCCCGATGCCGATGAAGCCGAAATAAAAAAGGCCGATAATCTGGTTACCTGGTATCAGAGCAACATGGGCGAACCATCTGAAATGGCTTTGTTAAGTCGCCTGCATTGGTGGACTGTAGAATATGGATTGATAGGCACGCTCGAAAACCCCAAGATATACGGTGCAGGCTTACTATCATCTATTGGTGAAAGCGCCAGTTGCATGCAGGATAATGTTAAGAAGCTGCCTTATACCATTGGCGCTGTAAATTATAGTTACGACATCACCAAAACACAGCCACAGTTATTTGTTACCCCAAACTTTCAAAACCTTATAGATGTGCTGGAAGAGTTTGCAAATACTATGTCGTTTCGCCGTGGTGGCGCTTATGGGTTGCAAAAAGGTATCGACAGTAAAAATACCTGTACAGCGGTTTACAGTTCGGGATTGCAGGTATCTGGTACATTTACAGGGTTTACTGCCGATGAGCAGGGCGAGCCGGTGTTTATTAAAACAACAGGCCCAACGGCTTTGGCTGTTAACAATAAACAATTGAAAGAGCACGGCAAGGATTATCACAAAGATGGTTTCAGCTCACCGGTAGGAAGGCTAAAAGGACAGGATAAACCGTTGGAGGATTTTTCTGAGGATGATCTTACATCAGCCGGTATTGAAGTTGGTAAAGAAGCTGTGCTGACGTTTGAAAGCGGCATAACCGTATCAAGCAAAGTAAAAAGCATCCACGCCGAAAACGATAACATACAGATAATTACTTTTACGGGGTGTACAGTAAAAGATAAGGACGGTAAAATATTATTTGACCCCGCATGGGGAGTTTATGATATGGCCGTTGGCGAAAAGATAACGTCTGTTTTTTGTGGCACGGCCGATAAGGATGCCTTTTTAGAGATAGTCTACAAATCAGCCACAGGCACACATCACCCGGAATATGACCCAAAAACTATAGAACTGCATAAGCTGTACCAACAGGTAAGAAACCGCAGGCACAACAAGGGCGATTTTGGCTTTTTAGGGAATGTTTGGCTGATGCTCCAAAAATATCATCACGACGACTGGCTGTGCGCCTTAGAAATATTGGAACTGCTGGATCATGAAGATGCAGAACCTGCATTAGCCGCAGAGATAAAGCAATTTCTTGAACAAAAAGCAGCAAACGAGCCCGAGTATAAAAAACTGATAAACGATGGGCTATATTTGATCAAACACCCGGTAGAGGAGAAGTTGATTGTTTAATTACTTCCATTAAATTTGCGATTACTATTTTATTCTCCACTCAAGGGGGTTAGAGGGCTTGATCTATGAATATTATAATAACAGGCGCAAGCAGCGGCGTAGGCTTTGAAGCTGTATTAGAACTTATATTATCTGGTAAGCATAAGGTAATGGCTTTGGCACGTTCGCAAAGCAAGCTGGAACGTTTGCTGGAGATTGCTAAAGGCTTAAACCCCGAATGTGAAATATTCGCCATTGCGTTTGATATTGTACATGATGATTATGTCGGTTTACAACAATTTATTGATGCCAATTTTGATGGGCGGGTTGATGTGCTGGTGAACAACGCGGGCGTACTCATAAACAAACCTTTCACAGAACTTTTAGAAACCGACTTTGTAGAAATGCTGCAAAGCAACTACATAGGCCATGTGCGTATTATACAAAGTCTGCTACAATTTATGGGCGAGGGTTCACATATACTTAATATCGGCAGTATGGGTGGTTTCCAGGGTAGCGCTAAATTTAACGGACTATCTGCCTACTCAGCAAGTAAAGCTGCCTTACATACATTAACCGAATGCCTGGCACAGGAACTGGTTGAACAAGGCGTAAGGGTAAATTGCCTGGCACTGGGTTCAGCACAAACAGAAATGCTGGAACAGGCTTTCCCCGGATATGAATCGCCGGTAATGGCATTTGAAATGGGTAAGTATATAGCCGATTTTGCGGTGACCGGCCACCGCTTTTTTAATGGTAAAGTGCTGCCTGTAGCGGTGACTACGCCTTAAGCATAGGTTTGGCTAAAGCCAATATATGAATTGGATCTTTTTAAAGTGAGGGTAATAAACTCATTTTTAATTCATTGCCGTTGGCTTTAGCCAAACTCAGCGGCAATGAAATCGTGTCTTATTTATAGGTGAGAGTAATGAAACTCATTTATACCTTCATTGCCGTTGGCTTCAGCCAAAGGATTGTAAAAGCTACTCTCCGGGGCTTTAGCTAAACTCAACACCTTAAACATCCTGAAATTCCTGTGTCGATTGCCTTTTAGTGCCCAGCAAGCCAAGGCTCATAATAATGCTGGTGCCCAGTATCACCACAAATAAAAGCCCGGTGCCAAGGGCCGGTATTTTTAAGTCGGCAGGTATGTTATAAAAAAGCAGCACACTTATTAATCCGCGGGGAATAATAACCAGTTCTGGCATTAGCCCTGTTTTTAATACCAGTTTCAAATACACAAAACGTACAATATAGATCAGCAGCAAAACTAAGCCCCCATTAATAATTACCGACCAGTTTTGCAGGTGGTAAACATCCATTGTATAACCAAAAATGATAAAGAAGAAAGTGCGCATTAAAAAAGCGCTTTCTGCCGATAGCTGAAACAGTTGTTTAATATCATACCCAAGCGTTGGGTAAATGAAATACTTACGAAACAAACCCAGCCTTATTTGCCTGGCATTGTTCAGGAACAGGCCAAGCGCCAATACAATTATCAATGATGATAAATGATACGACTGCCCAATGCTGTAAACCAAAATTAGTATGGAAATAATAAGGAATGATTTAACGTGATGTGTTAAACGGCCTATGAGGTAAAGCAGCAATAAACAGGAACATACTGCTACAAATAATATCAAGCTCAAATCTATCCCAAGTTTGGCAAATGACGACACACTGATTTGCCTGTTATTGATCATGAAATTGAACAGGATAACCGTAAGTATATCTGAAAAGGACGATTCATAGATAATAAATTCCTTCTTCTCTTTGCTCACGCCCGATGCCGAGGGGATAGCAATTGCGGAACTTACCACACAAAACGGGATGGCATTTACAAAACACCTGTAAATACTTTCGCCACTTATATAGTAAAATGCGCCCGTTATTAAAACTGAAGTGCCCAGTAAAATAGTAAGTGCCGATAGAAACGATTTTTTAATAACCGCATTCTTATCTCTGCTATACTTTAACTCTAAGGCTCCCTCAAACACAATTAATATTAACCCCAGAGTGCCCAATGCAGGCAGTATAGTAGTGAAATTGAATTTTAGCAAGCCAAAATAATCAACCGTAAATTTTATACCTATACCCAGAAAAAGCAGTAGAATAACCGAAGGGATCTTTGTTTTACCGGCTATTAAATCAAACAGGTAAGAAAAAATAACCAGTCCGCTGAGGATAATTAATGTGGTGTATGTAGTCAAATTATATTCCTGTTAGGGTAAACACGCATTTTAACTTGTAGCTTAACGCCCAAACATAAGCAAAAGTTCATTTGTAAGTAATTAAATACAGGGCAATGGTATTTTACAAAACCATGAGGCAGCAGCAATTGTTACTCACCATATTTGTACAAAAAGAAAAATATGCCTCATCTGTTTACTACACTAAAAATAAAAAGTCTTGAGTTAAAAAACCGTATAGTTGTTTCGCCAATGTGCGAATATTCGAGTATAGATGGTTTTGCCAATAACTGGCATTTGGTACACTTGGGCAGCTTTGCGGTTGGTGGTGCAGCGCTTGTTATTACCGAAGCAACAGCCGTATCGCCGGAAGGCCGTATCACATTTGCCGATTTAGGTATCTGGAAGAACGAGCACATAGCCAAGCTAAAAGAGATAACCAGTTTTATTAAGGAGCAGGGTGCTATTGCCGGTGTACAGCTGGCACATGCAGGCCGTAAGGCAAGCCATACCGAACCCTGGAACGGGGGTAAGCAAATACTGCCAACACATGAAAATGGTTGGAAAGCGGTATCTGCAAGTGCAGTGCCATTTAGCAGCAGTGAAATTGCTCCGCTTGAATTGGACAAAACCGGTATAGATAAGGTTATTGCCGATTTTAAAGCTGCTGCCGAACGTGCTTTAGCCGCAGGCTTTAAAGTGATTGAATTGCATGGCGCGCATGGTTATTTAATTCACCAATTTTTATCGCCCATTAGCAACCAGCGTACTGATGAGTATGGCGGCGTATTTGAGAACAGAATACGGTTGCTGCTTGAAATACTTGCCGCGGTAAACGAGGTTTGGCCAGAAGAATATCCGCTGTTTGTGCGCATATCTGCTTCAGATTGGACAGAAGGCGGCTGGACGATTGAAGATTCTATAGCGTTGGCAAAAATATTGAAAAATAAAGGCGTTGACCTTATTGATTGCTCATCAGGCGGCAACGTGGCAGGTGCACGTATCCCGCTTAAACCGGGTTACCAGGTTGAATTTGCCGAAGCTGTTAAAAAAGAAACAGGCATATTAACTGGCGCTGTAGGTTTAATTACAAACGCTGAACAGGCAGATGGGATTATAAAAAGCGGCCAGGCTGATGTGGTTTTACTGGCACGTGAATTACTGCGCGATCCGCATTTTCCGTTGCGTGCGGCGCATGAACTGGGTCATGAAATTAAATGGCCCAACCAGTATGCCCGTGCACAATGGTAACTTTAAATTATTTTTAATATCAAACAGAACGCAGTAAATTAGCAAAAACAATATAACCTATAAACACATGAAACGTACAGCAAATGCACATTGGAACGGAACCCTGCAAGAAGGTAAGGGCGAAATAACCACACAGAGTACTATTCTTAATAAAACACAATACTCTTTTAAAACCCGCTTTGCCGATGGCGTAGGTACCAACCCCGAAGAATTGATAGCTGCTGCACACGCAGGCTGCTTTACTATGGCTGTTGGCGCTGCTTTATCAAATGCCGGCATAACTCCCGGAGATTTAACAACTGATGCTATCCTTGATCTGGATATGCAGGCTTTAGAGATTAAAGGTATTCACCTGGAGCTTAAAGCAAGTGTAATTGAGGGTGTTGACGAAGCTAAATTTAAAGAAGTTGCTGAAGGTGCTAAAACCGGCTGTATAGTATCAAAAGCCCTTAGTGTGCCTATTACCTTAAATGTAACATACGCATAAGATATTTTAAATGTTTGTTAAAAGATAGCGGTAGTGCAAACTATCGCTATCTTTTTTTGTAGCAATAGGTAAATCCTTTCACATGTTTGATACATCCCGGTCCCGCGTTTCTCTTACCTTATCATTTGCCCTGGTTATTATAGGTTTTCTTATATTTCTGTTTTTTTATATCAAACATCAATTTAATACTACCCGCACAGAAGTTACCGAAGATGTTATGGTATCGCGCATTGTATCAATGGGCAAACTGGAGCTGGTAAAATATGCGATGAAAGATGTGGTGGAAAAGAAGGAACTGCACCTGATAATGCCCGATTCGCGGGTGCTGTTTGTAGCTGTTGGTGAGGTAACAGCTTGTATTGATCTTACTAAGGTTAAAAAGAATGATATAAGCCAAAGCAAGGATAGTATTATAGTTACACTGCCCAAGCCGGAGATATGCTATGTAAAGCTCGATCACCAAAAATCAAGGGTGTATGATGTATCCGGAGTGTGGTTTCCTGATAAAGCAAAAACCATGGTAGAGGATGTGTATAAGCTGGCCGAAAAGAAGATGCTGGCAGGTGCTGCCGAAATGAAAATACTGGATAAAGCTCAGGAAAATGCCTCACTGATATTTAAGCCGTTTCTTGAAAATGTATCAGCTAAAAAAATTGTTCTGAATTTTAAATAATTCCTGCTCGTTTTATCTTCTTTGAAATTTTAAAGCAATATATTTATGGGTCACCAATTAGCCATAAAATATGACTTCAAAATTTATTAAACAATTAGTGCTTAGTGCAATAGGAGCCTTGTGTTCCTTTAGTGCATTTGCCCAGCAACCCAGGTTACCTGAAGGGTATTTTTGGAAAAAGCTGCCCAACGGATTAGAAGTTATTGTTATAGAGAACGCCAAAGTGCCATTGGCTACTATAGAAATAGCTGTAAAAAATGGCGCTTACACCGAAGGGCCCGAATACAGCGGACTATCACACCTGTTTGAGCACATGTTTTTTAAAGCCAACAGGGATTATCCAAATCAAGAAAAATTTTTAAAGCGCACCCAGGAGCTTGGCGCTATTTGGAACGGTACCACAGGTAACGAGCGTGTAAATTATTATTTCACTTTTGACAGGGACAGCCTTAATGCCGGTTTAAAATTTATGGACGCGGCCATACAGTATCCTATTTATAAAGAAGAGGATATGAAAAAGGAACGCCCCGTTGTTGATGGCGAGTTTCAGCGTGCCGAAAGCGATCCCGGTTTTCAATTATATTTTGCCATACAGCAAAAATTATGGGGCGATCTGATAACCCGTAAAATGCCTATTGGTATCCACGAAGTTATCAATACGGCTACGCCCGAGAAAATGATGATCATCAAAAACAAATATTATTTTCCTAATAATAGCTTGCTGACTATTTGCGGCGATGTAAAACATGCGGATGCCTTTAAAAAAGCCGAAGCTATTTTTGGTGGATGGGCAAGCAGTGGATTTGATCCGCATAAAAAATATCCGATACCTGATTTTAAGCCACTCACCAAAAGCGAATTCTTTGTAAAAGAAATGTCTATAGCCCAAACACCTAACATGGAGTTTTCATGGCAGGGGCCGGGTCATTTAACAGATTCAGCATCAACAATAGCAGCAGATGTTTTCTCTACTATAGTAGGCCTAAACTCATCAAAATTACAACAGGCACTGGTTGATAAAGGCCTGGCAAGTGGCGTATATGTAAACTATGCTACAGGTAAATATCCCGGTTTGGTTGATGTAGGTATTACACCTAACCCTAATAAATTAAAAGAGTGTTATGACGAATTTATGCACCAGTTAAGTATGTGGGGCAATGCAGATTATTATACCGATGAACAGCTTGCTGATGCCAAAGCTATTTTATTACGTGCCAGTTTGCGCCAAAAAGAAAAGCCCTCAAGCCTGCCCAGCCAGGTAAGCTTTCAGTGGTGCAGTACATCACTTGAGTATTATACTGATCTTGACAATAATTACCAGAAGGTTACCCGTGCCGATATTAAAAAATACCTTGATACCTATATAATTAACAAACCTATGGTGGCCGGATTAATTATTAATCCTGAGCAAAACAAGCTTTATAACCCAACTACATTTTTTGTAGCCAAATAACACTAAAACAGATGAAAAAATATATATACGTATTGCTGGTAGCTGCTGCGGCAGGTAGTATTAAGCCAGCCATAGCGCAGCAAAAAGCCTATGAAACCATGGTTGATGGTGTTAAGGTGATAGTACAGCCAAGCGGTAATGATATTGTAGAGGTACAAACCATTATTAAAGGTGGCGTGCAAAATTACCCGGCAACCAAAATAGGTATCGAATCAATGGCGATAAATGCTTTAACTGAATGCGGTACTTTAAAGCATGATAAGAACAGTTTTAAAAATCAGCTTGAAAAAATAAGCGCAACGGTTTACGGTGGCAGTAATAAAAATTATTCGGTTATGAGGCTTAATTGCATTAAAGGCGATTTTGAAACCGCATGGCCGTTGTATGTAGAGGCTATAACGATGCCCAAGTTTGAGCCAAAAGAGTTTGAGCGTATTAAACAGGATGCTATTACCGAGCTAAAATCTGAAGAATCGCAACCGGACATTGCCATTAATAAATATGCCGATAAGGTAGCATTTGCCGGAAGGGATTATGCTAAGGACCCATCAGGCACGCCTGCTATTATCCAAAAGCTTACCCCTGCAGAAACTAAAGCTTATTACCAATCGGTTTTAACTAAATCGCGTTTGTTAATAGTTGTAGTGGCAGACCTTGACCGTGCCGATATTGAGGCTAAAGTAAAGGCAATGCTTGCCGGTATAAAACAGGGTGCACCATTTGAGTTGAAGAAATCATTCTTTAGGGTGTATAAAAACTCGTTCTCATCAGAGAACCGCGAACTGGCAACCAATTATGTAGTGGGCACCTCAAGCGGCCCATCGCCCGGCACGCCAGATTTTGATGCTTTTAACGTAGCTATGCGCATATTTGCCGACAGGCACTTCCTTGATGTACGTACAAATAATGGCCTGTCTTACGCGCCATCGGCGTGGTTTAGCAGTGGTGCAACCAGTGTGGCGCGTTTCTCGGTATCAACCACACAGCCTGATAAATATATAGCTGTTTTTGATAAACTGGTTGATAAGATAAAAACTCAGGGTTTCCGTGCAGATGAAGTAGCCGATATGAAGGTTACCTACCTTACCAGCTTTTACTATAAGAACGAAACAAACAGCGCACAGGCGGCATCATTAGCAGCTAATGAAGTGTTGCACAATAACTGGAGACGCTCCTTAACTTTAGTAAATGATGTTAAAAAATTAACTGCGGAACAGGTGAGCGATGCATTCCGTAAATATATTGGCAACATTGTTTGGGTTTACCAGGGCGATACCAAAAAGGTTAACCCGATGTTGTATACCAACGGAACTTTAAACAAAGGAGAAAACTCGGT
The DNA here is from genome assembly GCA_028288285.1 of Mucilaginibacter sp. Lineage (GTDB taxonomy): Bacteria > Bacteroidota > Bacteroidia > Sphingobacteriales > Sphingobacteriaceae > Mucilaginibacter. Next base: position 264 of record JAQBNZ010000246.1, on the reverse strand, counting down.
AAGCCATTAATGTTTAGACAAAAGATATTTGGAAGAAAGACTTTTGGACAAAGGACGGAAAGTTTTATCTATAATAAAGTAGCCGCAGCTGTAAGCTCAAGGTAAACGCATTAAAATTTTCTAAGGGTGTTTTTTCTTTTTCTGATGTGCCGTCAGGTACATTTTGTTGGTAGAATGTTTGTTTAAAATTCACCAAGCGTTCCTATAGGAACGCCTCGTGCTTCTTTTGGCCGTTTCTACCCACCAAAAGTCCTGATGGGACTA
>JAQBNZ010000170.1 GCA_028288285.1 Mucilaginibacter sp. | reverse complement strand
CGGGGCATCGAAAAACGGAAATAGCCTGCTTAAAGGTGTGGTAAGCAAGCGAAACAAAGCACCTAAGGATTAAGGTACAGGTAAGCGGTTAACCTTCCATAATCCCTACAATTAAATAACAGCTAAGCATGTAGAAAGCTTATCTTATACCATGTTTGGACGAGGGTTCGAATCCCTCCGGCTCCACTACTACTGGCTCAAAGTAGACTAAAACGCTATAAATTGATGATTTATAGCGTTTTTTTTATGAATTATCCTCCCAAAGAAGTGCAAAGAAGCTCAAAGTTCTGGAGAATATTGAGAGACCTATTCAGGTTTTCTACCTTTGGGTATCTGGTAGCCTTATTGCTTTTGTTTTGACTTAATAGTTGAAATAGCGGTCGTTTGCTTAATGGGTTTGATGGTGATTTTAAAACTTTTATTGAGTGCTAATTTTCAATAGTGATTATGTGTGAAGCGTTTGATGTTCCATTCCAACCGTCTACATCGATCATCAAATTTTTACTAAATAACACCGGGTTGTAATCTACAATGATTTTTTTTTGCTGCCCCGGCAAAACTGATACGTAATTATTGCTATAAAATGCCGGCAAGATGCGGACTTTTGTATTAGCATCAACCAGCGAAATACGGTTAAAAAATGCCAGCACTTTGTTCTGCGGGTTACTCAGCGTTACTTCTATTTTTCCTGATTGCAGATATTTAGCTGTACTTATTAGGCCATTAGTTTTCATTTTTTGCAAACCTGTAAATTCCCCTTTGGCATCAGGCATCCAGTAGAGGTTGTCGGTAATTACCTTCTTATCGGTATCAAGTAGTTGCAATGATAAAAAAACTCCCTCTTTTGCCCCCAATTCGTCTAATATCTTTTTAACTGATAATATCTTTTTGGTAGTGGTTGGCACTATATCTACAAAAACCTGGGTAAGTAAGCTGTCTTTACCGGCCATGTCATAGGCCTTTATAACCAGCATCATGTTACGCCTGGCTTTGAAAGTATTATTTGCCAGCATTACCATACCATTTACCGGGTTATACATCACATGCACAGGCTCGCTCCCATTATGCAGCCCATACAGGCAGGCGTTAGGGTCTAAGTAGTAATCATACATTTGGCCGCGCATGGCTGTCCATGGGTTTTGTGTTTTCCAGATAATAAAGCCGGTGTACCAATCCCACATATGCGATGTAAAACCTTCTGCCAAGCCCCGGTATTGATCGTAGTTTACAAGCTGGGCTTTTGCTGCAAAATCTTCGGCGCTTTTAACCTTTCCATATTTACTAATGCTTGTATCATAACCAATGTATTTATGATAATCCCAAACACTATCTGTTTTTGTTTTCCTGGTATCCTCGTTGTAAATGGGAGCGCTCATATTAGCCGCTGGTATAAAACGCTTTAACGATTCGTAATCGCCAACACCTACCGAACCCACCTCTGAATTAAAAGGATAAGTTTTATGTTCCCAAAACACAGATAAAGGCTGTATACCATAAGGCCCGTCTCCATTGCCACCCAACTCATTGCGCGACATGTTTTCTGAGTTAGAATAATCTACAAACCAACGTGTGTTATCAAGTTTAGGCAGTATGGTATCTCTTAAAGCTATCAATATATCCTCGGGCGGGGTTATTTCATTACCGCCACACCATATGGCTAATGAAGCATGGTTACGTACCATTTTTATTTGATCTCTTGCAGATCTTAAAAACAAGCCATGATCATCGGGATATTTCCGTCTTGTCCATTGGTCGTCAAGTTTCATAGGGTCAACCCAGCGGCCATTGCAATCGCCCGAGCCCCATAGATCCTGAAAAACCAATAGACCATATTTATCGCAAGCATTATAAAACTCCGGGCGCTCAATCATTCCCCCTCCCCAAACACGTATCAGGTTTAAATTCATATCCCTGTGAAACCGCACCTCGGCATCGTAACGGAGATCTGAAAGGCGCAATATAGCGTCAGATACTATCCAATTGCCACCCTTTATAAAAACCTTTTGGCCATTAACAGCAATTTGCCTGCTGCCGGTATGCTCGTTCCATTCGCTTTGAATTTCGCGCACACCCACTTTAAGAGCTTGCTCATCCGAAACATTTTCTCCGTTTACAACAAACCTTACTTTAACATCATAAAGGTATTGAGAACCATAACCGTTGGGCCACCAAAGCTTGGGATTGGGGAGTGTGTAATTATCAAACTTTACTTGTACAATAGCATTTGGTTTTAAAACAACGCTTTTTGAAATTGATTTACCGGCAATTTCATAGATGATGGCCCCTTTTATTATTGAAGTTGTTGGGTTGCTTAATTCGGCATCTACTTTCAAAGTGGCCGGTTGCTGTGGCCCGTCCGGCTGTCTTTTGCCAGGCACTAAAGTAATTACATGGGTGTCAGTTATTTTTACAGCACCGGTTTTTTGAACGGTAACTTTATCCCAAATACCGGTATTTCTATCTCTTACGGGCTGTATCCAATCCCACCCTGCTGTGTATTGCAAACCAACGTTACGGGCAATTGTGCCATCGCCACCCTGGCCGCCGTTAGCATTACCTAAAACATTGGGCGGATGAACCAGCACCGCTAACTTATTATTCCCTTTCTTATTCAAATAAGGCGTTATGTTGAATGAGAACCTCAAAAACATGCCTGTTTGAAGTGCTTCGTTTAATTTATGTCCGTTTAAATAAATATCGCAGCTGTAATTAACCCCTCTAAAGTTTAAGTAAACCTGGTTGTTGGCAGTAGCAACTTCTTTAAACTCTTTTACAAACCAGTAAGTATAATAATCGGCCCCTGCTTTATAAATGTCAGGTATATGTTCATTATTCATACCGTAAAATGGGTCAGGAACTTTTTTGTTGTTTAGCAATGATGTTAAAACAGTTCCCGGAACGGTAGCGGGCATCCAGCTTTGTGTATTAAATGATTGGCTGCTAAGTTTATATCCATCTGCTTTTACTTCTTTTATGGGGGCACACATCCACCCTGAGTTTAATTCATAGCTGGTTTGTGCATGCGCTATATTAAAAGTTAATAATATAACCAGGCTAAGAATCGTTTTAAACGATTTATAGAATAATTGCGGCATTGTAGTTAATTGAATTTTGTACAAATATAGTGTCTGATTAATACTGAATTTTATAAACAGCGGCTTGCAGCAGACCACTTTGGTTCTGTAAACTTTCAGACGTCTCTATCGCAATAGCATCTTTATTTACTGTCCACCTTACTTTTTTACTTACACCCAGCAAGCTGATATTTTTTACCTTATTAATACCTTTTAAATGGAGCGTAATTTTTGAGGGCAAAGTAACCGCTTCTTTATCAGATGTTACGAATGCATATACAGTGTTACTGTTATCTGACTTTGTGTAATAAATATTATTCTCTGAATAAGGTGCTATAGCGCTTGAAGCATAAATTCCTTCTCCGTTTATTTTTATCCAATTGCCTATTTGCTGTAGCCTGCTGTAAGCAACCGGGTCCCAGTCACCATCCGGCCCGGGGCCTATGTTCATTAACAAATTGCCGCCGCGCGATACAATTTTAATTAATAAAGATATAATCTGATTGGCTGATTTATAATGATCACCCGGCACATAACTCCAGGAGTTGCCCATGGTTATACAACTTTCCCAGGGATGGTTAAGCGGGCTTTCCGGCACTTGCTGCTCAGGAGTGGTGTAGTTTTCGTACTGCCCGGCAACGGTTCGGTCAACCATAATTAGGCCGGGTTGCTTTTTACGGGCCATCGCTGCAATTTTAGGCATATCAATATCCTGGTTAAATGTTATTGCCTTTTGCCAGTCAACAAGCGTGTCAATAGTGTTTTTGGGCCTTACCCAACCACCATCCATCCATAAAATATCTACTTTGCCGTAATCAGTCATTAATTCACTTATTTGGTTATAAGTAAAATCTTTAAATTTTTGCCATTGTTGCGGGTGTTTAGCAGGATCGTAATTAACATTCCTGTCCTTAGGCGGGAAATATGGCCACCAATAATACTCTGAATGCCAATCGGGTTTAGAAAAGTATGCGCCTATCAGGAAATTCTCTTTGGAAAAAGCGTTAAATATCTCTTTTGTAACGTTACTTTTTGGATTTGACGAGAAAGGCGTTTTAGCACTTGTTATTTTATAATCGGTTTCTTTAGTATCAAACATACTGAAACCATCGTGGTGTTTAGTAGTAAATACAATATACTTCATTCCTGCATACTTTGCTGCTTTTACCCATTTGTTAGGATTAAACTTTGTTGGGTTAAAGGTGGTTTGCAAATTCTCATATGCCATTTTATATCCGTTATATGTAGCGCCATATGGCCCTTTTCGTTGTGTCCATCCTTCATCTTCCGGACAAATGCTCCAACTTTCAACAACGCCCCATTGACTGTAAGTACCCCAATGCATAAATAGCCCAAACTTTAAACCCTGCCACTTTTTTAGTTTGTGTTGCACTATAGTGTCATTTGGAATAATATATCCTTTAGACATTTGATGTTCTTGAGCAAAAAGTGAGTAAAAACTCAATTGAAGAGCAAAAAATATAATGTTTTTTTTCATATAGTTAAATTTATACGGCATGGGGCGACTTGCATTTTACCACTATGACAATTATTATCTGTGATTTGCCTACACACTATTTAAAAAATTAAAAACCGCCGGTCGTTTTTCTCGCTTTTTTTCCAAAAGTTAAATTAATTTACCATTTATGTTAGGGAATTGTTACATTGCATTTGAATTGTTGTTCTTATTGTTTGTGATACTTAATACTTACACTATTGAAGATAATTAGACCCAACCCTTCAGATCTGTGGAAACAAGTATGTTTAAATGATGACTTAAAAGCATTTGAAATACTTTTCCATACCTTAAATACAAGGCTGATAAAGTTTTGCGTATTTTATATAAGGCAAAAAGAAGCCGCTGAAGATATAGTGTCTAACATTTTTGTTAAGTGTTGGGAATCGCGAAAAACACTGACAGATATTACAAACCCCGAAACGTATTTATTTGTAGCCGTAAAAAATCAATCCTTCAATTATTTAAAAAAATTCTCTTCCATCCACCTTGTACAAATTGAATCATCTAACGAGGTTGAGTTTATTAATACTTTTGACCCAGAGAAAGAAATGGAACGCAAAGAATTACACTTTTTGCTTGACAAAGCGATCTCTACCCTACCTAACCAGGCCTGCATTATATTCCGCCTTATAAAAGAGGACGGTATGAAATATAAAGAAGTAGCCGAAATTTTAAACATTTCGCCAAGAACCGTACAAACCCAGTTATTCAGGGCTATCAAAAAGCTTAGCGTTATCCTGGCAGCGCACCATGTATCATCCCGGTCAAATAAAAAAGCTGATATCGTCAATTTAATGTGAATGTTTTATTGTTGTTAATTTTTTAAAAATAATTATTAAAATGTTGTAGGCAATTTCTCAAAAGATATTGTCCTGTATAAAAAATCACGCTTTAGAAGCTGCAATGGTTAACGACAGATTTATTGAACTTCTTACAAAAAGGCTTTCTGATGAGCTTAGCAGCACAGAGCTAACGGAGTTTACTTACCTGTTGGATAATGACGAGGCTTTTAGGCAACAATATGATTTTTTTAAAAGCTACTGGGTACAGGATCAGGAACAATACTATAATTCAAACGCGATGTTTGAAAACATAAAGAATAATATTACAATTGAAGAGCCACAGAAGGAGGAGGAGGTAGTAGTTGAAAACTGGCCAAAATACAAACAGTTATCTTTTATTTTAAAAAGCATTGCGGCCATGCTTTTTGTGCTGATGGGCTGTATAGCTATTTTTTATTCGTTAGATAATAATTCTGATGATAATAAAACCGCCAGCCTTGACCTTACTGAAACACCCAGTCGGGTAAAATCAAAAATAACGTTAAGTGACGGTTCTGTTGTAACACTTAATTCAGAAACCACCTTGAAATATCCACCGGCTTTTAAGGGTAAAAACCGCGAGGTTTATTTAAATGGCGAAGCTTTTTTTGATGTTGCTAAAGATCACCGTCACCCATTTATTGTACATACCGGCAAAATGAGTATTAGAGTGTTGGGTACAGCTTTTAATATTAAATCATATAAAAATGATTTAACCAGCGAAACTACACTAATAAGAGGGGCCATTGAAGTAACGTTGACTGACAGGCCTTCTGACAGGATTATATTAAAACCGAATGAAAAGCTGATTTTGAACAGCACACCTGTAAAAAAGCGTTTGCATAAACAATTGGCAGTAGGCAAACACTCTGATAGTGCGACCAGCTATGCATTAACAAATTTAACCTACTTCAAATCAAATGATACCACTATTGTAGAAACATCGTGGGTTAACAACAGGCTGGTCTTTAAAGATACACAATTTAAAAACTTAGCCAACCAAATGGAGCGCTGGTATGGGATTAAAGTAAAGTTTAAGAATGCCGACGCCGAAGATTATTATTTTACCGGTGTTTTTGAAAAAGAGAGTGTTGAGCAGGCTTTTAAGGCGCTGAAAATGATAGAACCTTTCACTTATAAATTAAAAAACGGAACAGTATATATTTATTAACCTAATTAATACAAAGAAAGGGCCAATGAAGTAGAGAGATATTTACAAACAAAAAAACGGAGGCTGCCAGATGGCATCCCCCGCAAAAAAGATGAAATCTGTTAGTTTATCACGCAAATTCTCTGGAACAGAATGTTGCTATTTAATCAATCACCTTTAATTAGTAAAAGTATGAATTATTTTAAACACCCTGAGGGTGTAAAGGATAAATATTGGCTATTCAAGTCTATATTAATAATGAAGTTAACATTTATATTAATAGTATTATTTAGCCTACAATCTGTAGCTAATGTTTACTCGCAGCAAAGGGTTAACCTTAATTTAAAATCTGCTGATTTTATTAAGGTGATCACCGCCATTCAAAAACAGACCGACTACCATTTTGTGTTTAGTGAACGCAAAATACCGGCAACTAAAAAAATTGATCTGAAAGCAGATAATGAAGAAATTTCATCGGTGCTGAAAAGATTACTTGCAGGGTCTGATTTATCATTCACACAACTGGAGAACAACTTAATTGTAATTACCTCAAAAAATGAAGTAATAAACTTTGCAGTTGTAAAAGGTAAGGTGGTAGATGATAAAGGTTTGCCTGCACCCGGCGTAACGGTAAAGGTTAAAGGCACCACAATTGGTACCGTAACCGACCCAGATGGTAATTACTCTATCAATGCCCCCGATAACAGCACACTTGTATTCTCTTATATTGGTTTTGAAACACAAGAAGTTGCCGTGGCAGGTAAATCAACCATCAACATTACTTTAGTTACATCAAGCAGAGGCTTAAACGAGGTTGTAGTAACTGCATTAGGTATCAAAAAAGAACAAAAGAAATTAGGTTATTCTGTATCTACTGTTAACGGCGAGGCTTTAAATAAAGCAAAAGAATCTAACGTTGCCCTTTCATTACAGGGCCGAGTGGCTGGTTTAAGCGTTGGTGCATCAAATGGTGGCCCAGGTTCATCTGCAAGAGTGTTACTACGTGGTTTAACCAGTTTTTCGGCAGGCACACCTCTGTTTGTTATTAACGGCGTACCAATGGATAACACACAAAGAGGTGCATCTGGTGAGTGGGGTGGTGCTGATTATGGCGACGGTATCTCTAACATCAACCCTGATGATATTGAATCCATGACCGTGCTAAAAGGCCAGTCGGCATCTGCATTGTATGGTTCAAGAGCAGCCAACGGCGTAATCTTGATCACTACAAAATCTGGAAAGAAAAACACTGGTTTTGGTGTAGAGTTTAACACCAACGCACAAATTGATAAAGCGGTTGACAATACCAATTTCCAACAGGTTTACGGCCAGGGCGAATTAGGGGTAAAACCTTTAACTGCTGCTGCTGCTTTAACATCGGGTAACCTGGCGTGGGGTGCAAAAATGGATGGATCGCAAGTAATTCAGTTTGATGGTAAAACTTACCCGTATTCACCTGTAAAAAACAATTACATTTCTTTTTACAGAACAGCCCCGAGCTTTACCAATACTGTATCATTCACAGGAGGTGGCGATAATGGCACCTTCCGTTTATCTTTATCAGATCTGCGTGCAAATTCTATTGTGCCAAACAGCTATCTGGATAGAAAAACATTCAACTTTAACGGCACACAATCTGTTACGTCTAAATTAGATGTAACCGTGGTTGCTAATTACCTTGTTGAGAATTCAAAAAACAGATCGGCACTAAGTGACGGACCGGGCAACCCTAATAACGTACAATTCTTAGCCCCTAACGAAAATCAAAGTATTTTATCGCCTGGTACTAATGCATCTGGTAAAGAGCAAAGTTTTACTAACGATACTTACGTTACCAACCCTTACTTTGCTGCATATAACTTTGTAAGCAATGTAGAACGCAAACGTTTAATATCAGCATTAACCGCTAAGTACAATTTTACTAAATGGATATCTGCTCAGGGCCGGGTAGGTTATGATAATATTAATGACCAACGATTGAATATTGAGCCTACCGGTACCGCTTATCGCAGTGATAACGGAACCATGAACACACAAAATATTCAAACAAACGAATTGAATATTGACGCTTTAATTAACGCTAAACACGACATAGTTAAAGACTTGCTTAATTTAGACCTGTCTATAGGTGGTAACATACGCAAAAATGATTATACAGGAACCTTTATTAATGGTAACAGTGGTTTCATTATCCCTTATTTTTACAGTTTAACTAACTTCCCAAGTCGTAACAGTGGCCCTATTGGTAACCCGTCAAGGAAACAGGTTAATTCAGCCTATTACTCTGCTGATTTTTCTATCAAAGATTACCTGGTAATTAGCACTACAGGCCGTTATGATGCGTATAGCAGTATAGCCAACAATGTAGGTAGAGGTATATTCTCGCCATCTGTATCAGGTGCATTCATTTTCTCAGACCTGTATAAAATGAATGGTGTTGATTATGGTAAGATCCGTTTGTCATACTCACAAACCAGTGGCGACGCTGATGCTTACGCTAACACAGTATATTATAACATCAACAGTTCTATTAACGGCACACCTGCCGGTGGTTTTAACACACAGTTACCTAACTTGTTCTTAAAACCATATACCTTAAGTGAAATTGAAGCCGGTGCTGAAATGAAATTCTGGGGCGACAGGCTTGGTTTTGACCTTGCATTCTTTGCTCGTAAAACGCATAACGAGATCATTAACAGCACCATTGACCCATCTGCAGGTTATAACAATAGCTATATAGGTACAGGTTCTACCCAAAACAGAGGAGTTGAGGTAGAGATACACGGCACGCCGGTAAGATCATCATCGTTTAGCTGGACACCATCTTTTAACTTTACTTACGTAAAAAATAAAATTGTTCAAACAGACGGTGTTACCAACTCTAACATAGGTTTTGGTACTTATCGCCCATTAAATGCAAGTACTGCATTAGTAGTAGGTTTACCTGGCCCGCAAATTATGGCTAACGATTATGTACGTAATGCAAGCGGCCAAATTGTTATTGATGCTAATGGTATACCACTAAAGGGCGAACTTAAGCCAATGGGCTCAACAATCCCTAAAATTTACGGTGGTTTTAACAACACTTTTAACTACAAAAAATTCAATTTAGGTTTCTTGGTTGATTATCGTTTTGGTAACAAAATATTATCTGCCACCAACTATTACAGCATCTTCCGTGGTTTAAACCAAATGACCTTAGCTGGCCGTGAAACCGGTGTTGTTGCGGCAGGCGTTACCGAGGCAGGTGCACCTAACACCGTTAATGTACCGGCAGAAACCTATTACCAGGAATTAGCCCGCAGAATATCTGCCCTTAACGTACTGGATGGTAGCTTTATTAAGTTACGCCAGGTTACTTTGGGTTACACTATCCCTTCTGCCAGTTTAAGAGGCACTCCGCTAAGCAGCATCGGAATTTCTTTAGTAGCCCGCAACCTGTGGACTATCATGAAACATACCAATAACATTGATCCGGAGTCAGGCTTCTCTAACGCAATTCAATATGCAGGTATAGAAGGTACAAGCTTACCTGCAACCCGGACATATGGCATAAACGTTAACTTTAAATTTAAAAACTAACGACAATGAAAAAACTACTTATATATAGTTGCCTTGTAGCCGGTGCTACTTTCATTACCGGTTGTACAAAAAACTTTGATGCTGTAAACACAAACCCCGATAAAACTACGGCTTCCCTTTTTAACCCTAACTACCTGATGTCTCAGTCGCAGTTTCAGTTTTCACAAACAGGGTACGATCAGCTTTTATTTCAAAGCATGTGGGTACAAGGTTTATCATCTACCTTTGGCTATTATAGCAATGGTGATAAATATGTGCTGGGTGGCAGTGGTACCAATTATTACAGCCGTACCTGGAACCGTGGCTACGGAGCTTTAACCCTGGTTGACGAAATGAAAAACCTGGCCAAGGGTAAGCCCGAATACAGCAATCTTGATAACTGCGGAAGCATATTACGTGTATTGTATATACAGCGTATAACAGACCTTTATGGCGATGCCCCCTACTCACAAGAAGGACAGGCAAAAGCGGGTATAACAACACCTGTGTTTGATAAACAACAGGCTATCTATACCGACATGTTATCCCAGTTAGAAACAGCTACTGCTGCTTTAGATGCAAGTAAAGCAGGCCCAACTGCCGATTTATTTTACGGTGGCGATGTTGCTAAATGGAAAAGATTGGGTTACTCGTTAATGCTGCGTGTTGCTATGCGTTTAACCAAAGTCGATCCGGCTACAGCACAAAAATATGCCGAGAAAGCTTATGCCGGAGGCACTATGTCAAGCATTGCTGATAATGCTAAAGTACTCGGAGACAATGCAAATGGCTATGCTAACGATAATGCTAACGCATTGTTAGTTGCAGACGATTTTAGAGAAGTACGCTGGGCTAAAACATTAATTGATTATTTAAAATCAACTAATGACCCACGCGTTTCTGCTATTGCCGAAATAGCTGCAGGTAACGGTAAAGCAGCTAACGAAGACAGGAGCACTCCTGGCATTAACACTGCAAGCTTACAAATAGGCATGCCTAACGGCTATGACCTAAATGGTAGCACTACCGATATTTCTAAAGCACCAGGTTACCCAGGCGCAACACCTGCAGCAAATTCTACTGATGCGTCTGCTCCTCTTGGTAAATACTCACGCCCAAGACTATTGGTTTACGCTGACCGTAACAGTGCGAATATTATTTTCACATACGGCGAATCTGAATTGTTACTTGCCGAGGCTGCAACCAGGGGCTGGGCAACAGGTGTTGCTGCTACCCATTATGCTAACGCTTTAACAGCCGATATGCAAACACTGGCGCAATTAAATGCTTCGCCAATAGCGGTGGTTGATCCTGCCGGCATAGCAACTTATGTTGCTACGCATCCTTTAGTACCTGCAACTGCTTTACAGCAAATTAACACGGAGTACTGGGTTGAAACATGCGCAACCTTCAACTTTAACGAAACATTTGCTAACTGGAGAAGATCAGGATTTCCTGTTTTAACTCCTGTTGCTTACCCAGGTCAATACACCAGCGGTACAATTCCAAGAAGAATGCCTTATCCTATCACTTTGGCTCAAACCAACAGTGCAAATTACCAGGCTGCTGTTACAAGCATCGGCGGTGATAATTTCACTACACGTGTTTGGTGGGATAAATAATAACACCTACTTTAACAAACAAGGAGACAAATTGTGTCTCCTTGTTTGTTTTAACCCTTCTAATTCCTATTTTTAGGATAGTTCCAACTTATCATAAGTATTAACAATAAACTTATGCACCTAATTAATTACTTTACTTTTAAACCCTTTGTTAAACTTATTGTAATTGCTGCTATAACCTGCTTTTGCCCGGGCTATATTATTGCGCAGCAACCTCTTTTTAAGTTACTGGCGGGTAAAGAAACGGGAATAAACTTCAGTAATGATATAATAGAAAGTGAATCGCTCAATGTGCTATCATACGAATATTTCTATAACGGCGGTGGTGTTGCGGTAGGTGATATTAATAACGATGGCTTGCAGGATCTTATGTTCACCGGCAACATGAAACCCAATAAGCTTTATTTAAACCTGGGTGGCTTAAAATTTCAGGATATTACCAAACAGGCCAGCCCCGAACTGGCAGGGCGCTCAAATGCCTGGAAAACGGGTGTAACCATGGCAGATGTGAATGGCGACGGGCTACTTGATATTTACATATGTTATTCGGGCAAAACAGACAACGCTACCCGTAGTAACCAGCTATTTATAAACAAAGGCAACAACAAATTTAAAGAAGAGGCTAAGGCTTACGGCCTTGCCGACCCGGGATACAGCACACAGGCTGCTTTTTTTGATTATGATAATGATGGCGATCTGGACATGTTTCTGCTAAACCATAACATCAAAAAAATTGACAACATGGAAATGGCCCGATACAAAAACGAAACCGACGAACTGGCGAGTAATAAATTGTTCCAAAATAATAATGACCACTTTACCGATGTATCAAAAAACGCGGGAATAGTTCAAAACCCGCTTACATTTGGATTGGGTGTTGCCATAGCCGACATCAATAATGATGGCTGGCCTGATATTTATGTAACTAACGATTACAACGAGCCGGACTACATATACATTAATACCCATGATGGGAAATTTGTTGAAAGATCTAAAGAAATGCTGAGGCACATGTCGCACTTTTCAATGGGGGTTGATATTGCCGATTTTAACAATGATGCCTTGCCCGATATTATTACCCTTGATATGCTGCCCGAAGATAACCACAGGCAAAAATCCCTTCAGCTGCAGGAAAATTATGAATCGTTTGCGCTAATGCAAACACAAGGGCTTTATAAGCAATACATGCGCAATATGCTGCAGCTAAATAATGGCGACGGCACCTTCAGTGAGATTGGCCAGTTGGCCGGAGTATCAAATACAGATTGGAGCTGGTGCCCACTTATAGCCGACCTTGATAATGATGGTTATAAAGACATTTTTGTAAGCAACGGTTATTTAAGAGATTATACAAACAAAGACTTTTTACGCTATTGGGGCGATTATAAAATAAAGAAGGCGATGGCACGCGAGCCTTACCTGCTAATGGACCTGGTTATGGCAATGCCATCAACAGTGCTTCCAAATTATGTATACAAGAACAATCACGACCTTACATTTACCAACAAACAGCTGGATTGGGGCCTAAACCAACCAAGTATATCAAGCGGCGCCGTATATGCAGATCTGGATAATGATGGCGACCTTGACCTTGTAATAAACAACATCAATCAGCCTGCCTCCATTTATCAAAACACCAGCCGCGAAATTAATAATACTTCTTACCTGGCTATAAAACTAAAGGGTAAAGGCAAAAATACTAACGCCGTAGGTGCTAAGGTATTTTTATATGCTGACAAGAACATTCAATACCAGGAAGTTAACCAGAACAGGGGCTATCTTTCATGCGTTTCCACAACGCTAAATTTTGGCTTAGGCAATCAAAGCAAAATTGATTCTGTAAAAATCATCTGGCCCGACAGGACTTCGCAGCTTATAACCTCTGTTAAAATAAACCAGTTACTTACCATCAACGAAAACTCATCAGAAAACATTGATAAACTTGCTTTACACTCAATAAAAACTGTTTTTACCAAAGCAAATTCCTTTATAGATTTTAAACCTGAATTAGTAACCATTAATGATTTTAAGCGCCAGTTACTGATGCTTTTTATGTACTCAAGTACGGCGCCGGTTATTACTAAAGCTGATGTTAACAACGATAATTTAGAAGACCTTTTTATCAGCGGTGATAATGATAGTGCTGGTAAGATATATATTCAGCAAGCCGGTGGACAATTTAAAATAATGGAATTGACAGGTGGTAATAAAGAAAACATCGGTACAACATCAGCAGCAGTTTTTTTTGATGCTAATGGCGATGGTAAACCAGACTTGTACATAGCCAAAGGTGGCTATGCCCTGTATGAGCCCAATACAGTCGCTTTGCAGGACGAGTTATATCTGAATGAAGGTAACGGGCGCTTTGTGCTGTCAGCATCTGCCCTGCCCCTGCTTAACGCCAGTAGTAAATCATGCGTAAAACCATGTGATTATGATGGAGATGGAGACATTGATCTTTTTGTTGGTGGCAGGGTAATTCCCGGTCAGTATCCCCTGGCTCCCGAAAGTTATTTGCTGCTGAATGATGGCAGTGGCAAATTTACAACCGTAAGCATTGCGTTCAATAAAATTGGAATGGTTACCGATGCCCAATGGATAGATCTGAATTCCGACAATCGAAAGGACCTTGTTTTATGCGGGGAATATATGCCTGTAACCATCTTAATAAACACGCCCAAAGGCTTTATAGATAAAACAGCTGATTATTTTAATGCGCCGCTAAAAGGCTTTTGGTTTAAAATAGCTTTTGCCGATGTAGATGGCGATGGCAAACCAGATCTGATTGCTGGCAACCTTGGGTTAAATACCCAGATGCATGTATCTGATAAAGAACCGGCAGAACTTTATTTTGCCGATTTTGATAAGAACAGTTCAATAGATCCATTCTTTAATTGTTATGTTCAGGGCAAAAGCTACCCGTTTGTTAGCCGTGATGAATTGAATGAACAGATTTACCCGATGCGCCGCAAATTTCACTCTTATAAAGAGTATGCAGATGCTACCATTAACGATATTTTTAATGCAGACGATTTAGCCAAAGCTGGTAAACTAACCGTAAACGAAACCAAAACCAGGTTATATCTTAATAAAAATAATAAGTTTATTGAAGCTGATTTACCTATACAGGCGCAATTTGCACCTGTTACCCAAATTATTATAAATGATTTTGACCACGATGGCAAAACCGACCTGCTTTTATTAGGCAACCGTTCTGATAACCGCCTTAAGTTAGGCAGCATGGATGCTAATTATGGCTGCCTTTTAAAAGGTGATGGTAAAGGTGGTTTCATATATTTAAACCAGGCATTATCGGGTCTGTCTGTTACCGGGGACGTTAAATCGGCGCTGGAAATTAAAATTGGTGGTTTATCATATTTATTAATAGGCACAAATGACGGGCCTTTACAATTTTATAAAGAATGAGGAACCACTTTAAAATATTATTGCTTTTGATATGCTACTTAACCGCGACAAGCTACAGTTTTGCACAGAAAGCGTCAAAAGTATATCCTGACTATTTACAACCAGACCATGCAGTAAATGCCGTTACCATGGTTATGGTGCATGATGTAACCAGTCCGCCGGTAGCGGCTCGCTATTATGCTTATTGTATGTTAGGCGCCTATAATATTGTTGCTACTAAAAGTAAAAAGATTCCGGCGCTAAACTCGTTCATAAAAAGCTATAAACCCGGCAATGGTTTAGATACTGTTCGCTCAATATATGATTATAAAATTGCTGCTTACTATAGCATATTAGAAACGGCCAAACAATTGCTGCCGTCTGGCTTTATGCTTAAAGATGATGAAGATGCATTTATTCAACTACTTTTAAAAACAGGGGTAAAACAAAACCTCATCAACAATTCTGTTAAAGTAGCCGAAGCGGCGACAGCAGACATCGTCAGTTTTTCAAAAACTGATCAATATAGCAAGCTTAGCGCACTTAAACGTTATACCCCTTTAAAAGACGAAGGGAAATGGTACCCTACCCCACCTGCATATCTTGAAGCTGTTGAACCTAATTGGAAAACTATCCGCACTTTGGTTATAGATTCTGCGCAACAATACAAACCTGCTCCTTTAATTCCTTTTAGCAAGGATACCACTTCCGAATTTTATAAACAGGTGAAACAGGTTTATAATGTTTCAAAACATTTAACTCCCGAACAGATCAATATCGCGTTATTTTGGGATTGCAACCCATTTGCCATTACTACATCAGGCCACATGGCTATAGGGTACAAAAAAATAAGTCCGGGCGGGCACTGGATGCATATAGCCGGCCTGGTTGCTAAGCAGGCTAAACTCGGCTTTGATGAATCGGTTGAGGTTATAACACTTGAGGGTGTTACGCTAATGGATGCATTCATCAGCTGCTGGGAAGAGAAATTTACCAGTAACCGCATAAGGCCCGAAACATATATAAACAGGTATATGGATATTAAATGGCAGCCTATTTTACAAACACCGCCTTTTCCGGAATACACCAGCGGCCATGCAGTTATTTCTAATGCATCAGCCGAGATACTTACCTATTTACTGGGCGACAACTTTGCTTATACTGATAATACAGAAATACCCTTCGGCAGCAGCCAGCGCGATTTCAGATCATTCCGGGCAGCAGCAGCCGAAGCTTCTATATCGCGTCTCTATGGGGGCATCCATTATATGGAGAGTATAGAAAAAGGAAATAGGCAAGGGCAGCTGGTAGCGGGCGGCATCATTGAAAAAATTAAAAGTGCAGGCATACTGCCCTTAAAAAAATAAGAATACAACCCACGCATTGGGCATAAAACACTTCTATTTAAAGATGAAATATCCTACCAAAAAATTAATTACGCTTGTTTTAATTGGCTTGTCTATATTCCAAAATCAGTCCGTTTCTGCTCAAAAAAAATCTTATAAGGATGCATTGCAACCAATTGACGCAAGGGTTAAGGAACTGATATCGGAACTAACATTGGCCGAGAAAGTATCTCTATTGGGTTACCGAAGCCAGGCGGTACCGCGTTTAGGCGTCCCTGCGTATAACTGGTGGAACGAGGGCTTGCATGGTGTGGCCAGGGCCGGTGAGGCTACAATATTTCCGCAAGCCATTGGGTTAGCTGCAACGTTTAATGAAAATTTAATTGAATCGGTTTCAAACGTTATCTCTACCGAGGCAAGGGCAAAATATAACTTATCTGTAGCCAGGGACAGGCGCTTGCAATATATGGGGCTTACTTTTTGGACACCTAATATCAACATATTTAGGGACCCACGGTGGGGACGTGGCCAGGAAACATATGGTGAAGACCCTTACTTAACCGCACATATAGGTATTGCATTTGTAAAGGGCCTGCAAGGCACTGATCCGAACTATTTAAAAACAGCTGCCACTGCAAAACACTTTGTTGCCCATAGCGGCCCCGAAGCAACCCGCGATTATTTTGATGCCATTGTTGATGAAAAAGACCTGCGCGAAACTTATTTATATGCTTTTCATGCGCTTGTTAATTCCGGCGTTGAATCAATAATGACAGCCTACAACCGGGTAAACGGCATCCCAAATTCAGTTAATAAGTATCTGGTATCAGATGTACTCCGTAAGGAATGGGAATTTAAGGGCCACGTAGTAACAGACTGTGGAGCGCTTGATGACGTTTTTTTAACACATAAAACCATTCCAACAGCAACGCAAACCGCTGCTGCTGCAATTAAGGCCGGCATTGACCTTGACTGTTCATCGGTGTTGCAGAATGATGTGTTAAAGGCAGTGCAACAAAAACTTTTGACTGAAAAAGAAGTGGACATTGCCCTCTCACACGTTTTAAAAACACAATTTAAACTTGGCTTCTTTGATGATGCAGCCAAAAGTCCTTACTATAGTTACCGGGCCGATAGCATCCATAACACGCAGCATATTGCCCTTGCCCGCAAAGCTGCCCAGCAAAGCATAGTACTGTTAAAGAATGATAACAACATTTTACCCTTAAAAGAAGTAAACTACACCAGTATAATGGTGCTCGGTCCTAATGCTGCGTCGTTAGATGCCCTGGTGGGCAGTTACCACGGGGTAAGCAGCAAGGCGGTGAACTTTGTTGAGGGTATAACAGCCGCGGTTGATCCTGCAACGCGGGTTGAATATGATCTGGGCTGCGATTATCGTGATACCACACATTTTGGTGGTATATGGGGGGCCGGTAATGCTGACCTGACCATCGCCGTAATAGGTTTGTCGCCTGTTTTAGAGGGTGAAGCAGGCGATGCCTTTTTATCAGAAACCGGTGGTGATAAAAAAAACCTAAGCCTTCCTGCAAGCGAAATAGCCTTCATGAAAGCTCTGAGAAAAGGAGTTAAAAAACCTATTATTGCTATTATCACAGCAGGCAGTGATGTGGATGTATCGGCAATAGCCCAATATGCTGATGCCATTATATTATCGTGGTACCCTGGCGAACAAGGCGGCAATGCACTTGCTGATATTGTATTTGGGAAAATAAGCCCGTCAGGCCATTTGCCGCTTACATTTTATAATTCCATTAAAGACCTGCCGCTGTACACCAGCTACAGTATGAAAAACCGTACTTACCGATATTTTAAAGGACATGTACAATATCCGTTTGGCTTTGGTTTAAGTTATACTACCTTTAATTACAAGGAAACGATTATGCCAGCAAAACAATATAAGCAAACAGATACCATCAGCATAAATGTAAGTATTAAAAACACAGGCAACATTGATGGAGATGAAGTTGTGCAGGCCTATATCACATACCCGAATGTTGATCGGATGCCGGTAAAAGAACTTAAAGCCTTTAAACGGGTTAGTTTACTAAAAGGAGGCACTGAACTAATAAACCTAAAAATCCCTGTTACAGAATTACAAAAATGGGATATCAAAACACATAAATGGAAGATTTATACTGGAGATTATCAATTAATATTAGGAGATAGTTCTGCGGATGAAAAAATAGTTGCGTCTTTTAAAATAAATTGATCATTTGAAATAATTAACCAAGAGGTCGTTTTTTATAATAACTGGCTTTTCATTTACAGTTCAAATCTGCATAAAATGGTAGAGGTGGACCAAATAATTTTATACTATTCCAAAAGAAACGGCAAACTTTATTAATTGCGACAGACAATTAATTTTTAACTTATTTGCAATGTTTTTCCGGTGATTGTTAACTGTGTGAATAGATAAAAAAAGTGAGTTGGCTATTCTTATACTGGTCTCCCCTCCTACAATTAAGCTAATTATTTCTTTTTCCCGTGCAGTAAGCAAATTAAATAAATGATAATTTTTGTGTACAAAAGCATCTTCCACTACTAAGTTGTTAAGCTTTTTACCTGCATAACATAACATGTTAGCCTCAATAGCTATATGAACCATTTTTAAGGAGTCTTCCGCATTTTTTGAAGGATATAATTGTGACGTAGTATGATACCAGGTATAATCACTTTCACAGTTGGGCCTTACACGTTGAAAAAAAGAATAATTTTTATTTCTGTCGCCTTCTAATATAAATTTGAGAAGTTCTGACTTTAAAATTTTAATCTCATCAGTCGGAAAAAAACATTTAAAATAATCTTCTCCCAACATAAATAACTCTTCGCTGCTTCGCCTTAAAAAGTTACAACCAAATTGGTTCATATATGTATTGGTCATAATTCCCAGATCTTGCACCATTACACTACCAGGAATGTAATCTCCTATATCTTCAATTTTAAGTATTTTATTAGTAACATCTTTTAAAACTAAATGCAAATGAGCTTTAGATCTTTGCTGAAATTCGGCCAATGTATGAGATTTCATATTTGCAGGTTTAGATGGTGAATAGCAGGAGTGTAGTAACTATAAGATGAATAGCACAATCAAATTAACTATTGAGAAACATAAATAATATTTTTAACTTATAATAAAAATAGACAACTAATTGTGAAACAAACAAGCGTTTGTTATACATTTATTACACATTTATTAAATTGGCAGAGACACAGTACAATATTCATATTAATTAAACCATAGCATATTATATTACCAGGCCACGGGTGATAAGTTTAATAAAGGCAAGATAAAAATCCCTATCAGCAGTTTACAGCCAATCAGAAATATCGAGAGATGTATCTTAAAGAAAAAAGCCATTAGTATCAATCACCTGAATGAACAGCCATTTGAAGTTGTGCCAAATGTGTGTATATGTTTCGTTTATTCACTAATAATATCCATTATAGTGCACACTTATGTAAATTCAATACCACTTATTTACTTAAAACGAAACGCTAAACAAAAAATAATCCAGTTAACTTTTGTGCTTAAAACAACATTATTTATTGGAACATGTGTTTGAGCCGTTTAAAGGCATTAATTAATTAACCGTTAATGTGATCTTCATAATCTAAAAACACACAATAACTAAACACTCAATACAGGGCACTTGCTTTGCATATGTAGGCTCGATGAGCCTTTTCATAAAAAACATGGTCAGCATCCGCTGCAAAATGATTGTTGAATTAGAATTCCAGAGAGCTGGAGTTAAATGTACAAGCATAGATTTGGGGAGGGTTGAAATAGCAGGAACCATAACACCAGAACAAATTCAAAATGTTGGTATTAATTTATTAACGTACGGGTTAGAATTATTAGATAATAAAAAAAATATTTTAGTTGAAAGAATAAAGAATGTTATTACCGAGATCATTCATCATTCAGACACTCGATTAAAAACAAACTTTTCTGATTATTTAAGTGAAAAATTGAATCTCGATTATACTTATCTGGCTAATGTATTTTCAGAAGTGCAAGGCACCACCATTGAGCAATATATAATTTTAAATAAAATTCAATTAGTAAAGCAGTTGATTAATTATGATGAACTTAATTTAACTGAAATTTCCTGGAAATTGCACTATAGTAGTGTAGCGCATTTATCTACTCAATTTAAAAAAGTTACAGGCATAACCCCTTCACATTTCAAACAACTTACCTACCAAAATCAGCCTATAAACGTGTGAATTATATAACTTAATATAAAAGTTATGTAATAGATAAGGAGCAATCCTGCCATACGTTTGTAAGGCCCTTAATCTGACCATATAGGTCAAAGGATTTACAACTTACTTTCAAAAATAATTTATGAAAAAAAAATCTACTATCATTATGGATGGTATCCCTACGCATAAAAGCGTCAGCTATCCCAATGTTTTAAAAAGTATCATTTCTCTCTTTATGCTTGTTGTTGTTATAGCAACAGGATGTAAAAAGGATGACTATAAAGGCGAGATCAAAGGAGATTGCCCGGTGGTTGTTGCTACCGACCCTACAGATAAGGCTGTAGATGTTGTCCTTAACAAGGTAATATCGGCAACGTTTAATACCACTATGGCGCCTTCAACAATTAATGATAAAACTTTTACAATAAAACAAGGTGCTACTGTTATTACAGGCAAGGTTGCCCCCACTGCGGATAGTAAAATATTCACTTTCACGCCAGACCAGCCCCTTCTACCTTTTACAACCTATACAGGTACTATTACTACCGGAGCTACAGACACATTACGCACAGCAATGGTTAGCGATTATGTATGGAGTTTCACAACCATTCCACAAATAGCAGTATCATCTGCTCCAGTGGCAGGCGGTATATCCACAGGAGCCGGTGCTTTTGCGCAGGGATCGACAGTTAATGTAATTGCAACGCCAAATGCTGGTTATACATTTACTAACTGGACAGATAATGGCACCGCTGTCTCAACAAGTTCAAGTTATCAGTTCAGCATGGCCGGTAATAAAACATTGGTTGCAAACTTTAAACTTATACCACCATCGCAATTTGCGGTTGTATTATCGTCACTGCCGGTTGCAGGTGGAACAACCAGCGGATCTGGTGCTTACAGCGGTGGTACACTTGTAACAGTAACAGCATTCCCAAGTGCCGGTTATATCTTTGTTAACTGGACGGATAATGGTGCTGTGGCCTCTACAAGCTCAAGTTATCAATTTAATATAACAGGTAACAGAACACTGGTTGCCAACTTTAAACTAATACCGGCATCACAATTTGCAGTAACTTTATCATCAAGCCCTGCTGCAGGCGGATCAACAAACGGATCAGGTGCTTACAATGCGGGGACTTCTGTAACCGTAACAGCTACCCCTCATACAGGTTATAACTTTGTTAGCTGGACAGATAATGGTACAATAGTATCAGTAACTCCAAGTTATCAATTTACCTTAAATGCAAACAAGACACTGGTTGCTAACTTTGCATTAACTCCCGTTGGCGGTGTAGGCATAGGCCCTGGTGCGATAGACCTTGGATTAGCTGGGAATTTTACTATTCTTACCAAATCCGGAATATCAACAACAGGTATTACTTCCATTACTGGTGATATAGGCGTGAGTCCGGCTGCAGCAACTGCAATTACAGGGTTTGGCTTAATCATGGATGCTAATGGACAAGCTTCACACACACCTATCGTAACAGGTAAGGTATATGCGTCAGATTATTCGGCTCCAACACCATCTAATATGACAACCGCTGTTAATGATATGCAAACTGCATACACCACAGCAAATAATTTAGTTGTGCCAGCTCCAATTGTTGATTTGTTTGCCGGAAATATTAGCGGCAAAATATTGCCGGCCGGTTTATATAAGTGGGGAACAGGTGTTTTGATAACCAACCAAGGGGTTACTTTAACAGGTGGAGCAAATGATACATGGGTTTTCCAGATATCACAAGACCTTACTGTAAATAATACAGCTAAAATCACCTTAATAGGTGGCGCCCAGGCTAAAAACGTCTTTTGGATAGTAGCAGGCCAGGCAACACTTGGTACAGGTGTAGACTTTAGTGGTATTATATTAAGTAAAACACTAATCTCGCTAAATACCGGGGCTAAAGTTACCGGCAAATTATTGGCACAAACAGCGGTTACCTTAAATGCCAGCACTGTTACGCCATAGTATTAGTAATACCTTCATTATGTTATCCCCCCTTAAATTGGGGGGATTTACCAGACAATAAATAATTAAAAAAGACATTATATGTTACCCATAAATAAGATAATACAAAAAGTCATTACCTGTATGTTCATGATAATCATGGCAGGTACAACAGTTAAAGCACAAACTACCCAACCAACATGGTGGTTTGGTGTATCAGGTGCAGCAAATATTAATTTTTATGATGGCACAACCCAAAGGTTAACCAACTCACTAATAGCACCAACAGCTTTTCATAAAGGCAATGGAGTACGTCCGTATGGTTCTATCCTGATGGAGTATCGTCCGGCTGGTGTTATAGGTGCTATGTTAAATGTGGCGTACGATGGCCGCGGAGGGAAATTTAAAGATGTTGTGGCCCCCTGTAACTGCCCGGCTACTTTAAAAACCAACACAAGCTATATTGCTATTGAGCCCAGCATACGTTTAAGCGTACCCTCAACAGGTTTATACTTTTTTGCAGGGCCACGTGTTGCTTTTAATGTAGAAAAAGATTTTGCTTACACACAGTTTAAGCAGCCTAATTCAAACGGGCAGTTAAGCGCCATGAAAAAAACTATTCTTTCTGGTCAGGTTGGTGTTGGTTATGATATCATGACATCATCGGCAAACAGTACAACAAAAGTCAGCATATCGCCTTTTGTTTCCTTCCATCCTTATTTTGGCCAGGAGCCCCGCAGTATTGAAAGTTGGTCAATGACAACAGTACGTGCCGGTGTTGCCCTTAAATTTGGAAAGGCAAAAGCGGCAATTAAAGAAGTTGCTGTAACGCCTATAGCCGTTCATGATTTTACTCTCTTGGTTCGTGCGCCTAAAATGGTGCCTTTAAACCGTCAGGTAAGCGAAACTCTACCATTAAGTAATTCAGTTTTCTTTGAAGAAGGATCAACGCAGGTTGCACCAAGGTATATAACTCTTACAAAAAATCAGGCAGCCAGCTTTAAAGAAGATCAGTTACAAAATGAACAATCTGTAACCATGACTGGTCGTTCTGCAAGGCAGTTGAATGTTTACCACAATATTTTAAACATTGTGGGCGATCGTTTAAGATCTAATCCGGGCACTGTTATTTCGCTTACCGGTGCTTCTGGCAATGGGCCACAAGAAGGTAGAGTTCTTGCAGAAACTGTTAAACAGTATTTAGTTACTGCATTTGGAATTGATGGTTCAAGAATAACCACATTAGGACGCACAAAACCGGTTATCCCTTCTGAACAGCCGGGTGGAACCAAAG
This sequence comes from Mucilaginibacter sp., assembly GCA_028288285.1. Classification (GTDB taxonomy): domain Bacteria; phylum Bacteroidota; class Bacteroidia; order Sphingobacteriales; family Sphingobacteriaceae; genus Mucilaginibacter. The sequence goes on along the minus strand of JAQBNZ010000170.1, from coordinate 8,156 downwards.
AATTGGTACTTCTAAGGGCGGGAGACCGTCAGGTTGAAATAACAAGTATTTCGCCCCAACTATTAATGGAAGTAGGTGGTGATTTGATGAAACCTGTTCATATAATGGCTACACAGGTTGACCCACTTGACAGCCGGGTTGTTTTAACTGTAGATAGCGCACAGCAATTGCTTAAATCATGGTCAGTAGATGTTACAGATGAAAAAGGAACTGTACAACACTACGGCCCCTTCACCCGCGATCAGGAAAGCATATCAGGAGCTACTATTTTGGGTAACAATCCAGAAGGTGACTATAAAGTTGTAATGACTGGAGAAACCAGAAAAGGCCTGCCTATAAGAAAAGAGAGTACGGTACATTTAGTACGCCAGGATCAAACCACTGTAAAAAACTCTCGTTACAGCATCCTTTATGACTTTGATAGATCAACCTCAATAGTAGCATATGACAAATTTTTAAGTGAGGTTGTATCAGCTTCAATTGTAGATGGATCAACGGTTATTATACATGGCCATACAGATGTTATTGGCGATGAAGATCACAATTTAAAATTGTCAAAAGAACGCGCTAATGATGTGCAAAATATATTGCAACGTTCATTAACAAAGGCTGGTAAAAACAATGTTAAGTTTGAAACATTAGGTTTTGGAGAGGATGTAAGCAATGCACCATTTGAGAATAATTTACCGGAAGAGCATTTTTATAACAGAACAGTTATAATAGATATTATACCGGTTAAATAATATAGTACATAGATATATAATTAAAAGGCGGGAGTTATCTTCCGCCTTTTTGTATTTAATAGTCTTCCTGAACTGTGTGCACGTCCATGTGTCCTTCTGGAACAATATGATGTGTTATCCAATAATTATGGCAAAAGTGTGCATTTAACACAGCTGTATTGAATTACCTTGTTTTTCCAAATTCATACTTTTTTCATCAGAATAAAAACATAAAATTGTTTTTATTCTTTTAACTTTCAAAATTAATTTCCGTGGCGATTTTATTCTTTAATTTCGCTTGCGGCTATAAGACATCATGTGTTTTTGGCGGATCGATAACTTAAATTATTATGCTAATTGTTTTAAATATAATTTTCCTGCTTTCGTTTTTAGGGTTTGCCTATCTCAACCTTAACGATATTGACTGGTACTTATGGGTACCAATATACTTAAGCGCTGCTTTATGTTGTGGTATGGCCGCTTTTGGTATGTTTTATCCTACTATTTACATTATACTGATAGCCTTTTATCTGATCTATGCAATAATTCTATTCTTTCAAAAGGATGGTGTACGCGACTGGGTAACAAAATACAACAAACCAAGCTTGGTAGAAAGCATGCAGGCTACAAAACCATATATAGAACAAACAAGAGAGTTTTTTGGGTTACTCATAATTGCCGGGGCTTTGTTAATTAACTATTTTGCAGTTTAACATAGGCCATGGACAACTACAACACTGCGGAATTAAAAACAATACTTTCAGATATTATAAAAGATAATATAACTGATGATGCCTGGATCTGGCTTAAAGCAGAAATTAATAAAAATAATAGTCTTGCTGTTAACGCCGCTTTTGGTATTATGCCACGTAAAACCGGTAAAACCGCAATTAAATTAAGCGATAGTCAGCAAGCGTTATTAAGTTCTGTAAGACCAGGTTTTACAGCTGATAATTGGACTGCTGACAAACTTTGCAGGGCTTGGTTGTTGATTGAATATAAAGAGGCAGAAAAGGACAAATACTTCAAAACGATTGAAACCTTATTTTCAGTGGCTGAAATGAATGAACAGGTAGCCTTGTATTCGGCTCTTCCATTACTACCCTACCCCGAATTATGGGTAAAACGTTGTGCAGAAGGTATCAGGAGTAATATAGGCACTGTACTGGAAGCTATTATGTACCATAACCCCTACCCGGCAGAAAACCTCGAAGAAGCTGCATGGAACCAAATGATTTTAAAAGCTTTTTTTACCGAAAAACAAATAGAAAAGATATACGGTTTAGACGATAGAGCTAACGAAGAACTTGCCCGAATATTAATTGATTACGCTAAAGAACGGTATGTAGCCGGCCGGGATGTAAATACTATGCTTTGGTACCTGGTTAAAAAATTTGTTAAGTAAGAATAATTGAACGATATGAAGCTGGGGGATTTTAGATTTAATAAGATATAACATTAAAAAGATGTGTTGCAGTCATACTATAGAAGACAAAAACGTACCATCCGAACAAACATCGGATACTTTTGATATTGGCACAATAAAGGGCATGAAATTTTTTGACCCGCATGTGCACATGACATCTCGTACAACAGATGATTATCAGGCTATGGCTGATGCAGGCATAGTTGCGCTTATAGAACCTTCATTTTGGTTGGGCCAGCCGCGTACTGGTGTAGATAGTTTTAAAGATTACTATAGCAGTTTGGTAGGTTGGGAAAGGTTCCGCTCATCGCAATTTGGGATAAAGCATTACTGCACTATAGGCCTCAACTCAAGAGAAGCAAATAATGAAGCGCTTGCCGAGCAGGTAATGGAAATGCTACCATTGTTTATGTATAAAGATGGCGTTGTTGGCATTGGTGAAATAGGTTTTGACGATCAGACAGCGGCCGAAGAAAAATATTACCGCCTGCAGCTTGAACTGGCTAAAGAAGCCGGTTTACCTGTTCAGATCCATACCCCTCACCGCGATAAAAAACGCGGCACACAGCGTAGTATGGATATAGCCATTGAACATGGGCTTAACCCTAATATGGTAATTGTTGATCATAACAATGAAGAAACTGTAAAGGAAGTATTGGACAGAGGATTTTGGACTGCCTTCACTATTTATCCGTTTACTAAAATGGGTAATCAGCGTATGGTAGAAATTACCAAGCAATACGGCGCGGAACGGATCATGGTTAATTCTGCTGCAGACTGGGGTATTAGTGATCCGTTGGCGGTACCAAAAACTGCAGCTTTAATGAAGCTAAACGGCATAAGTGATACAGATATTGAACTGGTTACTTATCGTAATGCTATAACTGCATTTGCTCAAAGCGGACAGATCAATGAAGCCGATTTTATTACAGCCATTGACCAAAGCACCAAATTTGAAGGAAACAGCATATTACGTGGTGGCCAACAGCCCCGCATTAATAAATCTTCTATTATTATCAGCTAAGCATCTTGGGAAAAGCAATTGTTTATTTACGCATGATGCGGCCTGCTAATATCGTAACCTCGGTTGCCGATGTTTTGGCCGGCGCTGCTATAGCAGGTGTTTTTTCACAGGGTCTTTTCGGGGATCATTTACAAGGTGTTATTTTGCTTTGCTTTTCAACAGCTTGCCTATATGGTGGTGGCATTGTGTTTAATGATGTTTTTGATGCAGAGTTGGATAAGCTTGAACGCCCGGAACGTGCAATTCCAAGTGGAAGTATTAATCTTCAGCAGGCAACAGTTTTTGGCAGTATCCTGTTATTAGCAGGCATTATATTTGCTGGCATATATAGCACAATATCTGCTTTATTAGCAACGGGTGTCGCATTATTTGCTTTACTGTATAATAAGACAAGCAAACATCATCCGTTTTTTGGGCCGCTTAATATGGGTGTATGCAGGGGTTTAAATTTGCTTTTGGGCGTTAGTATATTAACAGAAGCTTTACCACAATGGTATTTTTTGGCAATTGTACCTATTATTTATATTTTTTCAATCACCATGATTAGCCGTGGCGAAGTGCATGGCGGCAATAAGGCTAATTTATACATTGCGGCACTTTTATATGGTTTAGTAACAGGCTTTATCCTTTGTTTTTCGTACCGCAATAATAAGCTGCTTTTAACTGCTGTTACCCTGCTACCATTTTTATGGATGATATTTAATCCGCTACTTAAGGCAATTCAAAACCCTATAGGCAAAAATATTGGAGCAGCTGTTAAAGCCGGTGTTATTTCGCTTATATTGATGGATGCGGCATGGGCGGCAACCTTCAGTACTATTTATACAGCTTTGTTTATAGCATGTTTATTACCCCTGTCTATTTGGTTGGCAAAGATTTTTGCCGTTACGTAATTACAATTACATAAATTTAGAACGTTCTTTATTGTACACATGAAGCATTTATCTCAATCTTTCTCTGTTAGGTTTAATTACGAGGTTTATTTTACCGCTGGTATTTTCAACCAAACAAATACCCTTTTTAACGACTTTTTACTTAGTACAGGTGCGTCAGCATCATTTCGCAAAATACTGTTCGTGGCAGACAGCGGAGTTATTGATACGCATCCAAAGCTTATTGATGATATAAAAAATTATTTTTCATACTACAGCACTATACAGCTTGTTCCGGATATATTAATTGTACCCGGCGGCGAAGGTGTTAAAAATGATGTGGCTTATTTCAATCAGGTTGTTAAAGCGGTTAACACCTATGGCATTGACAGGCACTCGTTTATTGCAGCCATTGGAGGCGGTTCGGTACTTGATATGGTAGGTTATGCAGCCGCTGTATCTCATCGTGGTATTAAACATATACGCATTCCCACTACTGTATTATCTCAAAATGATTCAGGTATCGGAGTAAAAAATGGCATTAACTTTTTTTCTAAGAAGAATTTCTTAGGAACGTTTATGCCGCCGGCAGTTGTATTTAACGACGAGAACTTTTTAACAACCCTCACCGACCGTGACTGGCGTTCAGGTATATCTGAAGCGGTTAAGGTTGCTGTGTTAAAAGATGCGCAGTTTTTCAATTGGATAGAAGACAATGCCGCCGCGCTGGTTAAGCGTGATATGGCAATAATGAAATACCTTATCTGGATGTGTGCAAAGCTCCACATGGAGCATATTGCCGGGACAGATCCTTTTGAAAGCGGCTCCTCCCGACCGCTTGACTTTGGGCACTGGAGCGCACATAAACTGGAATACCTGAGTAATTTTGAGGTACGCCATGGCGAAGCCGTAGCCATGGGTATTGCACTGGATACGGCTTATTCTGATCTTTCCGGTCGTTTGTCATCTGCTGAAAGCAAAAGAATAATACAAACGTTGCAAAACCTTGGCTTTGAAGTTTCACATCCCCTGTTACAGGTAAATGGAGAAAACAGTCCGATATTAGCCGGCCTGGAAGAATTTCGCGAGCATTTAGGCGGCCAATTAACTATTATGCTTCTTAATGCGATTGGAGAAGGTGAAGAGGTACATGAAATTGATACTGAGTTATTAAAACAAGCCGGTAATAAGCTAAGTGAAATGCAACAACATCAATTAAAATATTAATAGGCGATGAAACTTACTGCAGGACATTTAACCTATTGCACCAATATACATGCCGGTGAAAACTGGCCCGACCATTTCAATGCTTTAAAACTGAACTTTCCTGAAATAAAGAAACAACTGTCGCCGGATTCACCGATGGGTATTGGGTTGCGGTTGTCTAATATTGCCAGTATTGAAATTTTAAAGGATAATAACCTGCCAGAGTTTAAACAATGGTTGCAGCTTAATGATGCTTATGTGTTTACCATGAATGGTTTCCCGTATGGTGGATTTCACAACACCATAGTTAAAGACCAGGTACATGCGCCAGACTGGACAACCAACGACCGCCTGGATTATACCCTAAGGCTTTTTAAAATATTAGCCTCTTTACTACCAAAAAATATGGAAGGTGGCATTTCCACTTCGCCTTTAAGCTATAAGCATTGGTTTAAAAGTGAAGCCGAATTAAGCAAGGCCAAATTTGAAGCTACAGAAAACATCTTGCGTGTGACCGCGGAGCTAAACTCAATAAAGCAAAAAACGGGTGTCACTTTACATTTGGATATAGAACCGGAGCCAGACGGAATATTGGAGACAGGAAAAGAATTTATTGAATGGTTTGAAAACGATCTGTTACCACAGGGAATTAGCTATTTCAAAAATGAATTAAACCTATCGGCAGCCCAAGCTGAGGATATTATAAAGGAGCATGTAAATTTATGCTATGATGTTTGCCATTTTGCAATAGGTTATGAGCCGCATGAAAGCATTATTAATGAACTGGCCCAAAAAGGCATTAAAGTGGGTAAGATACAAATTAGCGCTGCCTTAAAAGCCAGCTTTTATGCTGTATCCAAACAAGCAATATTAACAGCGTTTGAAAAGTTTAATGAATCTACCTACCTTCATCAGGTAATAGCAAGGCTTTCTGATGGCAGCTTATTACGGTACCCCGATCTGCCCGAGGCATTAGCAGCAACTAATGACGCTAAAGAATGGCGTGCGCATTTTCATGTACCTGTTTTTTCTCAGGATTTTGGATTACTTCAGTCTACGCAATCTGATATTATTAAGGTTTTAAACATACAAACTCAAAACCCTTTTACAAATCATCTGGAAGTAGAAACCTATACCTGGGAAGTACTGCCTGATGCTTTAAAGATCCCACTCAATCAGTCTATCATCAGAGAATTAGAGTGGGTTAAACACCAATTAATAAATTAAATTTCTGCTATGAACAAAACGGTTGTTATTGATATTGTAGGATTATCTACCTCTGTAATTGGAGAGCATACCCCTTTTTTAAAAAAGTATATATCCTCAAAAAATATAACTACTATTGAACCGCTTTTACCTGCAGTAACCACTTCAGTGCAATCGGCTTATTTAACTGGAAAGTACCCTGTTGACAATGGCATTGTAGGTAACGGCTGGTATGACCGTATTGATAGCGAAGTTAAATTCTGGAAGCAATCAAACAAATTGGTAACAGGAGAAAAGATATGGGATAAAGCCAAGAAAGAAGATCCCTCTTTTACCTCATCAATGATGTTTTGGTGGTATAATATGTATTCATCCGCCGATTATTCGGTAACACCAAGGCCGAATTATCTGGCTGACGGTCGAAAAATGCCTGATTGTTATTCACACCCGGCCGAATTGCGTGATGTTCTTCAGGAGAAACTTGGTCAATTTCCACTCTTTCAGTTTTGGGGGCCTGGGGCAAACATTAAATCAAGCAGATGGATAGCTGACGCGTCTATGTACACCGATGAACTGCATGACCCTACACTTACCCTTATTTACCTCCCACATTTAGATTATTGCCTGCAAAAATTTGGGCCCGACCAATCAAAAATAGCTACGGAGCTTAAAGAAATAGATGCTTTGGTAGAAGAGCTTGTTACATTTTATGAAAAGAAAAACGCAAGCATTATCCTTCTGTCAGAATATGGTATAGCTCCGGTAAATAATCCCATACATTTAAACCGCCTGTTTCGGCAGCATAACCTGTTACAGATTAGAGTAGAACGCGGCTTGGAACTGCTTGATCCCGGTGCCTCAAAAGCATTTGTTGTTGCCGACCATCAGATAGCTCATGTGTACATCAATGATCCATCCGTTACTGAACAGGTAAAAGCCCTATTAAAAACGGTTCCGGGTATTGAGCTTGTGCTTGACCGTGACGAACAGGCCGCCTACAACATTAACCATGAACGTGCCGGCGATATTGTTTTAATGGCAGATGAAAAAAGCTGGTTTACCTACTATTTCTGGCTGGATGATGCCAAAGCACCTGATTATGCACGTGTAGTTGACATTCACAAAAAACCGGGTTATGACCCTGTTGAAATGTTTATGACCTCTAAGGCCAGAGCCGGATACAAACTGCTGCGCAAAAAAGCCGGTTTTAGATATGTAATGGATGTTATTCCGTTAGATGCCACTTTAATTAAAGGTTCGCATGGGCGAGTTAATGTTCAGGATAAGTATAAACCTGTATTAATAACTGAAAATAAGGTTTTGCAGAACACTGTTGCTCCGGTTGACGTTTTCGATATTATCTGGAAACATTTAACCGATTAAGTGGTAAAAAATATAGTAAATAACGAAGGTTATTGCTCCCGCAATAAAAATATTTAATATATTAAAATACGCTATTTTATCGTATGCCATACAACTACTTATACATCAATTGATGCTACATTATTAAAAGACAATCTCCTCTTAATGAAGCAGTTCAATTGAGTAATTCAATTTATTAATACTGCTTGAATATTTTCTTACAACTACTGTACAATTGCTTAAAAGAGTAATATCTGGTATTTATTTTTAATAAAAAGTTAGAACAACGAAACTCTAACCAAAATATTACGTAAAAAACGTAACTATTGATTAAAAAT
>JAQBNZ010000169.1 GCA_028288285.1 Mucilaginibacter sp. | reverse complement strand
AAAAGTCAAAATCAAATGGAATAATATGCCTTTTCCTATGCGCTGAATGCGAAAAAATCCCGACCTCAGCGTCGGGGTGCAAAGATAGTAATTTACAGAGATTTGAAATTAAAATTTGAAATTTAATGCAATCTGCTTTAAATGGCGGTTTAAAGCGCTTAGAGCTATTTTGTGGATAACCCAATATGGCTGTGTAGTTACCTTCCTGCTAAAGCAAAGGTAATCGGTATCATGTATTCACTCCGTGACGGTAAGCCAAAGCTTGTGCCAGGTGTCCATACAGGTGTGGTTTTCAAAACCTTTAAGGCTTCAGCATCAATATTAGGGCTAACAGATTTTATTACATGAATATTAGTAATCGTTCCATCTTTTTCTACTGTAAACTTTATATACACATCACCTTGCACACCTCTTTCCCGGTCCGTAGCCGGGTAACGTATCTGTTTGTATAGAAATTTACCAAAAGCAGTTGGCCCGCCCGGAAACTCAGGAGCAGTATACCTTGTTTTTTTATAGGTGCTTATTACACCTGCATGGCTTGAAGTTCCCGATAGCAAATGGCCATCATTATAAATTTCTGTAAATGATGTTTCCAATTTACGGTCAAACCCTTTCCATTCGCCGTTCCTTTTGCCGTTTTTGATAGCCCCTTCTTCTAATATCAAATCAAATTTATCATCATAACCAATATAAGTACCGGCACCATCTTTTACTTTAACCGTGCTTAAAGAGTCATAAACTTCTTTAATGAGATAATTACCCGAGTATCCATTTGATCTGATATCATCAAGGTATTCTTTATACAAGTAAAGCTTCCCGTTAGGATAATATTGATAATGACTTTTAACAGGCCTGCCATTTGCATAATTTTCAATCGATCTTCTTTGGCCGCTTTTGAAAAAAGTGATGCATTGGCCTTCTAATCGTATTGGTTCAACTGTTAATGATTGTGCCGCCAGTTTTTGATTGCCGTTTGAATAATATTCAAGTACCTGATAAAACTTGCTACCTTTTTCTGGTGGGCGAACTAATCTGACAAACTCTGAGCTGTCTTTATTATCGGTAGGGTCGCCATTGAGTTTAAAAAAATAAACATTTTGCTGCTGTGCAAAACAACAGGTAGCAAACAATAAAGCGGCTATAGTTATCAGGAACTTCATAAATCAATGGTTTAGGAAGCCACTAACTTATTTAATTAATTTGTTATTTGAATCAGGGAATATCAAAATAGGTTCATAGGCGCGGGCTTCCTCGGCCTCCATGTAGGCGTACGACATGATGATAACAATATCGCCCACTTGAGCAAGCCTGGCTGTAGCGCCATTAAGGCATACAGTTCCGCTTCCCCGTTCGCCTTTTATAACATAGGTTTCAAAACGGGCGCCATTATTATTGTTAACAATCTGCACCTTTTCGTTAGGTATGATGTTAGCTGCTTCAATTAAATCTTCATCAATGGTAATACTGCCAACGTAATTCAATTCGGCCTGTGTTACCTTAACACGATGAAGCTTTGATTTTAATACCTCAATAATCATGTTGCAAAGGTAGGAATATTTGGTTGATGGTTTATAGTTGGTAGCTCATGGTTATGTTGGCTCATTGTAATAAGTATAAGACACTGTTATGATCAATGAACTACCAACTATAAAGCTACATCATCAACATATTGTCTATCAATCTTGTTTTACCAACCCGCGCGGCTGTAAGAGCAACAATGGTTTTGGAGTTTTCATTGGCCGGTAAAAGGGTTTTTCCATCAGCTATCTCAAAATATTCCGGTTCAACGCCCGGTTCGGCTTGCAGCATATTCATGGCCTCCAGCTCCAGGTTGTAAACGTTTTTAACATCGAAATGAGCTTTAACCCAGCTCAGGGTTTTTGATAAAATTAAAGCATGCTGCTTTTCCTCTGCAGATAAATGGACGTTTCTTGAACTCATGGCTAAACCTTCAGGCTCGCGCTCAATAGGGCACATTACCATTTTAACCGGCAGCTTAAATATTTCAACCATTTTGCTTACTACCATAAATTGCTGGTAGTCTTTTTGCCCCATGTAAAGGGCGGTTGGTTTAACAATATCAAGCAGTTTATAAACCACCTGTGTTACGCCCTGGTAATGCCCGGGCCTAAACTCACCCTCAAGTAAAAACTCCAGCTGACCAATGTTTAAATGCCATTGCTCATTCCCATCATAAATTTCCGTCACGTCCGGATTGAACAAAATATCGCAGTTAACGGCAGTTAGTTTAGCAATATCGGCCTCAATTGGGCGTGGATAATTTTCGAGGTCTTTAGGGTCATTAAACTGAGTGGGATTTACAAATATGCTGCAAATAACAATATCATTGCCTTGTTTAGCCTGCTGAATTAATGACAGGTGGCCGTTATGCAGTGCGCCCAAAGTAGGCACAAAGCCAATTGTTTTACTGCCAGTGGCTAATAAATATTCCTGAATTTGCTTGCGGGTGGTGAATATCTTCAATGTAAATAGGGTTGTAAAACGTGGCAAAGGTGCGCATTTGATTAAAAATTACCAAACGGGCTTGCATAAATGGTTGCCAGTTCATATAATAATGCTTATATTTGCAGACTCAAATTTTTGACTTCTTTTACATTTTTAAAATTCTGATTAGTGATGGGTA
>JAQBNZ010000156.1 GCA_028288285.1 Mucilaginibacter sp. | reverse complement strand
AGGAAGCTCCTACGGAGCTGGGCATTTTCTTTAGCCCAAATCTATAAACAGGTAGCTCCTACGGAGCCATTTGGTCATTAAAGTCCCAGCGGGACACCCTATTTATAGAAAATAAACAGAAAAAATTTAGTTCCGTAGGTGCTTCCTTACTGGCTCTGTCTTTTCATGGGCTATTACCCAAAGAAGAGGTAGGTTAGATTATTAAAGTTTTTCCTTGTTGAGCGGATTGAGGAGCGGACAACTTCCTCACACACCATGTTGTCATACAACGTAAATTTTGCACGTTAGTAGTTTTTATCGGCTCAAAAAGTTCACCCCCCAATACATTTGTATACTCCAGTAATACCTGTTCATTCACCAAAAACCGCTCCGAGCCATCGGGCAGGGCATATCGGCTATTTTTTAAAGGGGTAACTAAGTGTTCTATTCCAATATCAGATGCTAGCCGGGCAAATAAAAAGCCTCCCGGTTTTAATATGCCCCATATAGAGCGGAGCATGGCATCAAAATGATTGCTGTCATTAGCAAAATGCAATACCGCGCTGCAAATGGCCAGGTCAAAGGTGTTGTTGTCAAAAGGCATGTCTTCTGCTGTGGTAACTATAAAGTTTTCTGTATAATTACCATCCGGCACCAGTGTTTTAGCCAGCGATTGTACCTGTGCCACAGCCTCAGGATTTGGGTCGATGCCGTAAACCTGATACCCGTTTTGCAGAAAGTAAGGTAAGTTACGGCCACCGCCGCAGCCCACATCAAGCACTTTTTGGCAGTAATTAAAGCGGCCTTTTAGTAACTGGTCAAACAGGTAAATATCAATATTGCCGTAAAGCTGCTGTAAGTTGTTATCCATATTACTTTTTCTTGGGTATCACAGCTGTGGCCTCTATCTCAATTAAAATATCATCTCTAAAAAGTTTACTTACCTCAACCAGCGTGCTTGTGGGTGGTGTTTTTGTGTTGATGTATTTATCCCTAATATCGCGCAGCAACTGCACTTTTGATACATCTTTAATGTAGTAGTTCAGCTTTACTATGTTGTTCATGGTGCCGCCGGCATCTTCAACAATATGTTTAATGTTAATGAAACATTGATTGGCTTGTTTGGCAAGGTCGGCTTTACCTACAAGATTGCCGGCTTTATCTAAAGCTACCTGTCCGGCCATAATTATCATTCTACTGTTCCCCATATCAATTTCGGCGGCCTGCGAATATCCTTTTGGTAAGGATAGTGCTTTTGGGTTTTTAAACGTTACGGGCCTTTCCTGCATAAATTTTGCCTCTTGAGCAAAGCAGTTAGTTGTTATAAACATTACGAGCAGGAACAAATATGATTTCATGGCTAATGAGTTTTAGATATGCAATGTAACAATATTGCAATGGGTTTTAAAATAGGTCTATTTAAGTACCGTAGTTTATATTTTTTAATATAATATTTATATTATTGTGTATCGCTAACACATTGGCGGTGGTATTATCTCACAATATTTATCCATACCAGGTTGTCTACAGGAAAATTTATCTTATTGCTACTATGCTTTTGCATATTTAATACTTACGTATCCGGGCAAAAAAAGAACGCTAATTACAAGCTTCATATTAGGCGGGCAACATCGCCCATAAAAATAGATGGTTTAATGGATGAGGTTGATTGGCTAAAAGCCGATTCGGCCGCCAACTTTTTCATGGCCTTACCTATGGATACCAGCTTTGCAAAGGTGCGTACAACTGTAAGAATGAGTTATGATAATAACAACCTGTACATTATTGCAGTTTGTTATACACCGGTACCAGGGTCTTACATGGTTGAATCGCTTAAGCGCGATTTTGCTTTTCAAAAGAACGATAACTTTTTGCTTTTTATGGATCCCTTTGATGCCCGTACGGATGGTTTCAGCTTTGGAGCTAATGCAGCCGGGGCGCAATGGGACGGTACCATGTACGAGGGCGGCAAGGTTGATTTGAGCTGGGACAACAAATGGTACTCCGCAGTAAAAAACTACCCGGATAAGTGGGTGTTCGAGGCGGCTATACCGTTTAAAAGTATCCGTTATAAAAAGGGTATCCGTGAGTGGGGCATAAACTTTAGCCGTAATGACCTTATCACTACCGAAAAATCAAGCTGGGCGCCTGTGCCACGGCAGTTTCCTACAGCCGCACTGGCTTATACGGGTACTATAATTTGGGACGAGGAACCACCAGTTGCCAGCAGTAATGTATCGGTAATACCATATGTATTAGGCGGTGTTACTAAAGATTATCAGAATGGAAACAAAGTTTCTTACCGTAAAGATATTGGGGGCGATGTTAAAGTAGCCCTTACCTCATCATTGAACCTGGATATGACCGTTAATCCCGATTTTTCGCAGGTTGATGTAGATCAGCAGGTGATAAATTTAAACAGGTATGAATTGTTTTTTCCGGAAAAGAGGCAGTTCTTTCTGGAGAACGGTGACCTGTTTTCCAATTTTGGCTATGCCGATATCCGCCCGTTTTTTTCGCGCAGGATAGGGCTAAACGCTCCCATTCGCTTTGGTACCCGGATGACGGGTAAGATAGACAAGGACTGGCGCGTAGGGGTAATGGATGTGCAAACGGGGCAATCAGGTATTGCTAATTTACCAGGACAAAATTTTGGCGTACTTACCCTGCAAAGGCGGGTTTTCTCCCGCTCAAATATTGGTTTTATGCTTATTAATAAAGATGCTACGGGCAACGCACCTATAGCAGGGAATGTTACGCCCGGCTATAACCGCAACATAGGAATGGAGTATAACCTGGCATCATCAAATAATTTATGGACGGGTAAGCTCCTTGGCCTAAAATCATTCACCCCAGGTGTAAAGGGACGTGATTTTGTTGCAGCAGGCAATTTGCAATACTTAAGCAAGTACTGGACATTTGCCCTGCAACAGCAATACGTTGGGACAAATTATAATGCCGAAGTTGGTTATGTGCCACGGGTAGGCTATAATAAAATTAATCCGCTGGTACAGCATAACTTTTTTCCAAAATCGGGCGTGGTGCTGTCACATGGGGTGCAGCTAACAAGTACTTACTTTTTTGATGAAAACTTTAAGCGTACCGATAACGAAAGCATATTCAGCTACCTTATTACGTTCCGCAACCGCAGCACTATCACTGTTTCGGGACTGGATACTTATGTAAAACTGCTTCGCCCGTTTGACCCTACCAACAATGGTAATGCACTATTGCCTACCGGTACTGAAAGCCATTGGAACACCGCTGATGTGCAATACGCTTCAAAACCGCAAAGCGTGTTTACTTACCTTGTTGATGTTACCCGCGGAGGTTATTATGACAGGGGCAACCGCCTTAGTGTTACCGGGCAGGTAGGCTATCGCTTTCAGCCTTATGTGAATTTGATATTGAATACGTCCTACAATGATCTGCGTTTGCCGCAGCCTTATAGCCGCACTAAGTTTTGGTTAATTGGTCCGCGGGCTGATGTTACCTTTACCAACACCCTGTACTTTACCACTTTTGTACAATACAACGAGCAGGCCAAAAACATGAACATAAACAGCCGCCTGCAATGGCGCTACAAACCGGCATCAGATTTTTTTATTGTTTATGGCGACAATTCCATCCCATCGCCATTTACGGTTAAAAACCGCCAGCTAACCATTAAGTGGACCTATTGGTGGAATATATAAGGAACTAATTACACCTTTTTGCCCTTTATACCCTTAACATGCATAATAACAATGCTTGAATGGGGCATACCTAATGTTGAAGCAGGGGTAACATCTAAATAGCCGGTTAAATAGCCATTAACAATGGCCCGTAATGTTTTATTGGTTCGTGCTTCAAATTCGGCATAACTAAAATTTATTGATCTTACAAAAAACAGTTTACCCTTTTCATCAGCCAACACGGTGAATGAATAGCTAAAATCTTCGTAAGCATTGTTAATGACGACATCGTATTCGGGTAAAAGATAATCTGCCAGTAAACCCGATTCCTTTTTATTTTCGGCACTGGTAGTTTTTCTATTAATAGTGCATAGTTTGTTGCGTGGTTTAAACGTGGCAGGTTGCCGCCCTGCAAATGCTTTAGAAGTATCGGCATTTGCTTTTTTTACCATCTGTTGTACAAACAGACTGTCTTTGCGGCTGGGATGTATCAGGCTTTCAGCATTAGTATGTAGCACGTTTTTGATATAATCATCAGAGTAAAGGGTCATATAAACAATTGACTGATCGCGTGTGAGTATCCGGCCCTCCACCTTCATCACCTGAAAAATTATACTATCTTTTGTTTGTTTTTTTAAACGTAAGTATGACCATGCTATATTGAAAATAGAATCATGATCAAAAAGGATGGGAGCATGTCCCCATGTTTTGGTAGCGGGGTTATAAATGTTTACAGAATCATCAGACAAAAAAGTTAAGCGCCAATCAGGCTCCAGTTGGTAACCATAATCACTAAACGATAATCCGTTTTTAAAAGTTCTGTGAACTTCGGTAAAGCCCTTGCCCCAGTGCTGTTTAAATGTAGGTTTAACCGCCTCGGTACTACTATTATTATGATGGCTACTACTACTGCTGCTATTGCAGGCATTTAATGTAACTGCTGTAACAAGCAGGATAAAAAAGTAGAATATGTTATTTGACGTTATTTTATTCATAAACAGCTTATACAAGGGCGAATATAATATAATGGCTTTAAACCTAAGCCGCTGTGTAATGAATAACGATAAGCTTCTGAATTTTTTGTATTTTTATAGTAATAATTCCCTATGGTGTAATGGTAGCACTTCTGATTCTGGTTCAGACAATCGAGGTTCGAATCCTTGTAGGGAAACAAAGAAGGGGTATTTTTAACACTGCTAACTAAATAGTATATTACCAAAACCCTACCAAACTGATCTCCGTAGAATAAAAAAGAGGCTTTTCCATTGTTTAACAGAATAGCCTCTTTGGTTTAAGTATTTATTAAAACTTAAGGGTAGATGGTAAATATTTTGCCACCAAATCCTCATAATATGGCCGCAACTTATTCCAATCCGGCACTTCCGGGCTTTTTGAATAAAGGTCATAAGGGTTAAACTGTGCCACCGCTTTAAATAAGCGATGATCATCTGGTGTCATTAAGTGGCTGTAAGCATTTTCTCTGTGCTGCGGGTAAAAGGAATGATAACGGAGCATATAAAGCGCCTCTTCAGGAAGATATGGCTTCATCATCTGATAAATATACTCGTCGTGCCCCCAGGTCATGTGTACATTATCCAAACCGCAATTTGGCTCATAAACGCCATATTTAGTATTGTAACGCGGGTCATGATGATCCTTGTTGTCTGCAAAATATTCAGAAAATACAATTTTGTCGGAAAAAGCGCACCCTACAGGATAACTGTCACCTACTACTGCCCATTGTGGCTCACCGAACAGGCACAGCACTTTTCCCAAATCATGGAACAAGCCTGTAAGCACCATCCAGTCGGGGCGGCCATCGGCACGAATAGCTTCTGATGTTTGCAGCAAATGCTGAAACTGATCCAGGTCGGTATCAGGATCAGAATCATCTACTAATTGATTTAAAAAATCAAACGCATCCCATACAGACATTTCCTTTTTATCAAACTTTAAATATTGCTCCTTTTTCTGAAGAACAAAATCATAGGTCTGGTTAATATGCTGCAAACGATAAAATTCTCTTACCGTATCCTTTAGCGTTTCTTCGTAGTTACGATATGCTGCTGTATCACGCCCGGCGGCTATTGTTTCAGCATCAGGATAACGGACTAACAGATCATCTTCCCATTCTTCGATAGATGCTAATGGGTTTTGATCCTCTGGCTGTAAGATCTTGCTCATAATATTTATTTAAAGGAATAATTGGTTGGTATAAAGGCTATTATCAAATTTACTAATTAAAGAGAATAGTTTTCAAAAAATAAGCGAATTTTTCTCTTAAAAATTACATACATGTATGGATTGAACATCCAATTAAATAAAGCATATAT
This sequence comes from Mucilaginibacter sp., assembly GCA_028288285.1. Lineage (GTDB taxonomy): Bacteria > Bacteroidota > Bacteroidia > Sphingobacteriales > Sphingobacteriaceae > Mucilaginibacter. The sequence goes on along the minus strand of JAQBNZ010000156.1, from coordinate 95,669 downwards.
TAGTCATCATTTATTTATATGCTTAAATACATATTTAAAAAGACCGTACTGATAATCGGCTTGTCATTTGCCAACTTTTTGGCATTTGCTCAAAAAGTAACCGAACCTAAAAACACGCATTCAGAATGGTCTAAGCCTTACCAGCCATTTCAAATTGCCGGTAACCTTTATTATGTGGGCTCCTATGACCTGGCCTGCTACCTTATTGTAACATCGCAAGGCAATATTCTCATTAATACCGGACTTGCGGCCTCGGCACCCATGATTAAAGCTAACATGGAAGCTTTAGGCTTTAACCTTGCTGATACCAAAATACTGTTAACAACGCAAGCTCATCATGACCACATGGGTGCAATGGCGGTTATAAAAAAATTAACAGGCGCCAAAATGATGGTAGATGAAAAAGATGCAGATGTAGTGGCTGATGGTGGCAATTCGGATTACGCCTTTGGGGGTAAGGGCAGCACTTATGAAGCGGTTAAGGTTGACCGTTTATTACATAATGGCGACACCATAAAGTTGGGCAATATGCAACTTGTTATGTTACACCATCCTGGTCATACCAAAGGCTCCTGCAGCTTTCTGTTTAATGTTGAAGACAAACAAAGACAATATAAAGTATTGATAGCCAATATGCCCACGATAGTTACAGATAAAAGCTTCTCAGGCATACCTGGCTACCCGGATATTGCCAAAGATTATGCATACACATTAGATGCCATGAAAAAGTTATCATTCGATATTTGGCTTTCTTCACATGCCAGTCAGTTTGGGCTTCATACCAAACACAAGCCAGGCGATGGTTATAGCCCAGCTGCCTTTATGGATAGAAAGGGATATGACGAGGAAATTCGCGATTTGCAGAATGAATTTTCTAAGAAGCTAAAAAGCAAATAGCTAAAAATAGGCTGTGTCATGTAATCACGATCACCTCTTTATATTTTTAATTATTTCCTTTTTATTTCAATTAATCAGGGATTAGTAGAGTATAATACTACATCCTTCACAAGGGCCCTGCGTGGTAACTTTAAATGAGCCACCAATAATTCAGCAAAATCTTCAGGTTGCAATACACTATCCGGGTTTCCGTCGGTAAGTTTCAGGTTGATGGATAATTCAGTAGCTATTGTGCTTGGCATCATAGTTAAAACACGTATGTTTTCTTTTCTAACTTCCATCATAAGCGATTCGGATAAACCTATAAGTCCGAATTTTGAAGCACTGTAAGCACTTGTTACCGGCGCGCCTTTTAATCCTGCAGAAGAAGAAATATTAACAATATCGCCATTTTTGCGGGCTTTCATTTCTGGCAGGATAGCCCTTATCATGTAATATGACCCTAACAGGTTGGTTTGAATGATCTGCTCCCAATCGTTCACTTCCAGGTCCATGAAGTTGCCAAATTTACCTATCCCGGCATTGTTAATCAGTATGTCAATATCGCCGGCATCCTTCTTTAATAAAGCAACAGCAGCTATAACTGAATCGTTACTGCTAACATCTGCCGTGGTGTAGGTGATCTTAATATCCTTATTGATTTTTGCTGCTTCTGCCGCAACCCCCTCCAAATCTGATGCGGTACGAGCCAGTAAGGCCAGGTTAACTCCCTCTGCTGCAAGTGCAAGTGCTATCGCTTTACCTAAACCTTTTCCAGCTCCTGTAATTAAAGCCGTTTTTCCTTGTAAGTTTTCCATTTCGTATAAGTTGATTGTTGCAAAAATAACAGGATTGTGATCTGTTGTTTGCTTCATAAATTGTTATGACAAAAAAAACATACTGTTTTTAACTATAAAGTAAGTAGCCGTATTGCCTAAATTTGGTTATCAATTTATAAATTCATAGATATTTTATGAGATAAACCGAGTAACTTACCACGATAATAGCCAAACTTGAAGTAGTTAAAACGCCATCAGGTTTACCAATTAAAAGAAATAAACCTTATTAAAGCTGTAGAATATTAAATAATATTAGGATGCAGGAAAACGAATTAAGAAGCAGCGGTTGGTTTGGCCGTAAAGGTAAGGACGGATTTATTTATCGTGCCTGGATGAAAAACCAGGGCATACCCGAACACGAATTTAAAGGGAAACCAATTATAGGTATTTGCAACACATGGAGTGAATTAACGCCGTGTAATGCACACTTTAAAGAACTGGCCCAATCTGTTAAAAATGGAATATTTGAGGCTGGCGGCTTTCCTGTAGAGTTTCCTGTGATGTCACTTGGCGAAACGTTAATGAAGCCTACGGCTATGCTTTACCGTAACCTGGTGAGTATGGATGTGGAGGAATCAATAAGGGCTAATCCGCTTGATGGGGTAGTGCTGCTTTGTGGATGTGATAAAACAACCCCCGCATTGATAATGGGTGCATGCAGCGTAAATATTCCAACAATAGTTGTTTCAGGCGGGTCAATGCTTACCGGAAAATTTAGGGGTAAAGATATTGGTACTTCTGATATATGGCGCTTTTTTGCCGACTATCAAACCGGGCAGATGAATGACGAAGATATGTACACTGCCGAAGCCTGCCTGGCCCGTAGCCAGGGCCATTGTGCTGTAATGGGTACAGCATCATCAATGGCGTGTATGGTTGAATCGCTTGGCCTCTCATTACCCCAAAATGCAGCTATCCCGGCGGCTGATTCACGTAGAAAAGCATTAGCCCATCTTTCCGGTAACCGTATTGTGGAAATGGTAAGGGAAGATCTTAAGCTATCAGATGTACTTACAAGGCAGGCATTTGATAATGCTATTATGGTGAATGCCGCAATTGGTGGGTCAACCAATTTTATCATACACTTATTGGCTATTGCTGCACGTATAGGGGTTGATTTGACTATGGATGATTTTAATACAACATTTAAACAAATCCCTTTACTAGCCAATCTGCAGCCATCCGGAAAATATTTTATGGAAGATTTCTTTTACGCGGGCGGACTGCCTGCTTTAATGAAAGAGCTTGATAATAAGCTGCATAGCGAAGCTATTACTGTAAGCGGCCACCCGATGTTACGGAATTACGAGAACAGTGAATGTTACAACCGCGATTTAATAGCTACGCTTGATGAACCATTTAACCCGGTAGCCGGAATAGCTGTACTTAAGGGTAATTTGTGCGAGAATGGAGCCGTTTTAAAGCCATCTGCAGCAAGCAATCATTTATTGCAGCATACGGGCAAAGCAGTAGTTTTTGAAAATATTGAGGATTTTAATAAGCGAATAAATGACCCCGAGCTGGATGTAGATAAAGACTCTGTACTGGTTTTAAAAAATGTTGGCCCGCGTGGGTATCCGGGTATGCCTGAGGTGGGTAACATGCTGATCCCTAAAAAACTAATGGATATAGGGGTAACAGACATGGTACGTATTTCTGACGGGCGCATGAGCGGTACCGGTTTTGGCACCGTTGTATTACATGTATCACCAGAGGCTGCTGTGGGTGGTACACTTGCTGTAGTACAAAACGGTGATATTATTGTACTTGATTATAATGCCCAGCAATTAAATGTTCAATTGAGCGATGAAGAGATTGCAGCACGGAAGGAAAATTTAGTAAATACTACTAACATAGCGGCGCGTGGATATGTGCATATGTATCAAACACATGTTGACCAGGCACATTTGGGAGCAGACCTTGACTTTTTGAAAGGTAGCTCGGGCAGTAAAGTAGTTAGAGATTCACATTAAACAGAATAGGATGAGTTTTAAAAATAAGGTAGTAATAGTAACAGGAGCAGGCCAGGGTATTGGTTTTGAGATATGCAAAGTGCTTTCGGAAAAAGGAGCCACTGTTATTTTGAATGATATTGATGCCGATTTGACTACCAAAGCCGTAACGTTGATAAATGAAATTTACGGTGGCAATTGTTTGGCAATGACTGGCGATTCAAGCGATTTGGAGTTCATTAATAAAATGGTTGATACGGCAGTTAATTTATACGGTAGCTTAGATATTGTAATTGCTAATGCAGGTATTACCTTATTCGGCGATTTTTTTACCTATTCAAAGGAATCATTTTCTAAAGTAATGGATGTAAATTTGGGTGGTTCGTTCTTTTTGGCACAAGCTGCTGCTAAACAAATGAAGGAGCAGGGTAATGGTGGCTCAATCCTCTTTACATCATCAGTAGTAGGCCACCAGGCATTAAAAAGTTTGGCGGCTTATGCCATGACCAAAGCCGCTTTAGAAATGCTGGCTAAGAACCTGGTTATAGAACTATCGCAATTTAAGATTACAGTTAACACAGTTGCACCCGGGGCAACATTAACAGAACGTACTATGGAAGAAGCCGATTATGAGCGTATCTGGTCCGATATAACTCCTATGGGGCGCCCGGCTTATGTATCAGACATAGCCAATACGGCTTTATTCCTGGTATCTGATGAAGCAAAGCACATAACCGGCCAAAGCCTTATTGTTGATGGCGGATGGACTGCTGTAAGCGCTTTGCCAAACGGCCTTAAGTAAAAAAGTGAAAATATTAAACAGCGCTTATTAAAGGCGGTTTAATACCGGGAATTTCAAACTCTTCATTTAATGAAAAATTTCTGCCATCGTATTCCCAATTTAAAATTAACTTCCATTTGCCTTCATGGCAGTTTGTAAGAGGAATCTCTAATGTATAATCATCTTTGCTAATAACTTTGATGCGTTGATAAATACCTTTCAGGCTTTTTAATGGCACTAAACAAGCATGGCCAATAACAGGGTGGTTAAAATTAAAATGTAATTTTTTCATGGCATTAATCTTTAAAACAGAGAATATCACTAATTTACCACTGAGCGCTGCTAAAAAAAATGACTTTGGTCATAATGAATATAATTATGTAACTATACATGACCGAATAAAAGTAAACAACAAGAGGAGGCTGTATTCTAATTCTATGTTGAAAACAAATCTGGTAAGAGGAAGAAAATTTGGTGTCAATCTCCCTTTGTGTCCTTTGTGCAAAATCTTAGTGCCCTTGGTGGTTAATTTTACCACACTAAGAAAGGATACAAAGTACAAAAGTCAAATAAAATTCTGCTCTCTTTTTGTAAATCATACTTATACAGCCTCTTCTTGTTGTTTGTTATTGTATTTAATAATTAATTATCTGCAGTGGCTGGAATAGCCTGGCAGCTTTTATTGCAAGCGCAGGCCTTTCCTACACATTTGCCTTGCTGCCAGAGGTCGAGACTTTTTATTGTTTGATGGGCTATTTCCAACAAGGCTTCTTTTGTAAGGTAAGCCTGATGGGGTGTTACCAGTACGTTATCAAATTGCATAAGCTCCTGGAGTAAGGCGTCTTTTACAAGGTCATTTTCATGATCTTCAAAAAATAACCCTTTTTCAAATTCATACACATCAAGGCCCAGGTAGCCTATTTTACCACTCTGTAATGCTGTTATAACATCGGTTGTTTTTAATAGAGCGCCTCTTGAAGTATTTATGAGCATTACCCCATTTTTCATTTTATCAAGGGCTTCTTTACTTATCAGATGTTTTGTACCTGTTGTTAGCGGTACATGTAACGATATAATATCTGCTGAGGCATATACTGACTCTAATGAGGCCTGCTTAACAATTAAAGTGTCAGTGGGAAAATTAGGGTCGCAGCCAATTACCTTGCAACCTAACCCGTTATAAATTGCAGCTGCTGCAAGCCCTGTATTACCCAGGCCAATTAAACCAACAGTTTTACCTGAAAAATTAAACCCTACTAACTCATCATTTTTAAAGTTAAAAACGTGGCTATTCCTATCTGCTTTAATAAGTTTTCTGTTTAATGCGAATGCAAGTGCTACCGAATGTTCGGCAATAGCCTGTGGTGAATAATGAGGCACGTTTGCTACCTTAATTTCGTGCTTGCCTGCAACTTCCCTGTCAATATGATCTGTTCCGGTAGACCGGGTAACTATAAACCTAACTCCCAGATAGGCCAGGCGCTTTATTACATCGGCAGAAACATCATCATTAGTAAAAACTATAACCGCATCCTTACCTTCGGCAAACATGACTGTTTCTAAACTTAAAGGATTTGATATAAGTGTTATATCGTGTTTCTTTTGATTGGCTTTTACCAGAAACTCTTTCTCAAATGGTTTTATACTATACGCTACCGCTTTCATAACAATAAATTTGAAACAAAAGTATCGTAAAATACAGGGCTGGTATTGAGTAAAATCAGGCAAAAAGATGATACTAATCAGTTTTTTATCTTAGCAAGGCGTTTTACATCCAAAATTGTAATTAAACTACCTTTTTTTTCTATAAGAGTTTCGTCTTTAAAATCAGTAAGGGTACGGCTAACGGTTTCTGTAGCCATACCAGCCATAGCAGCCATATCCTCCCGGCTTATCTTAAATCTTTCATTGTCGTTGCCTTGGTGGTATAATCGCAATAAAACTTCGGCCATCCGTTTTCTTACTGAATGATAGGCAAGCTGAAGCAATTGTTCTTCTTTTTCACGCACATCATTTGCCAGGATATTAATAAATTCTCTTGCTACTTCAGGATATAGTCTTATCAGTTCATCTAATTGCTCTTTGGGAATAATACATACCTGGGTATCTTCTAAAGCCGAAGCTGTATCAGAATACGGTTCGTTAGATAACATAGCATTAACCCCAAGGTACTCGTCAGATGAAAATATGCCGGTTATTAATTCCCTGCCATCTTCGGTTAGCTTTACAGTTTTTACCTTACCGCTAATTACAATATATAATCCGTTTCCTTTATCACCATTATAGTATATGATCTGGTTCTTTTTAAATTGACGACTTTTTCTTTCGGCTATAATTTTTTTCAATTCAGCAAGCCCACCATTTTTTGATATCAGATTATTTAATTTATCTAAAGATTTACTGTAAAAATTTTGTTGAGTATCCCTTTTCTTTAACCTGCTTTCAATAGCGTTTAAAAGCTCAATATCATCAAAGGGCTTGGTTAAATAATCATCAGCACCCATTTCCATTCCTTTACGCAAATCAATCCTTTCAGCTTTGGCGGTTAAAGATATAAAGGGTATAGCGGCAGTTTCAGGGTTTTTATTTAGCATGTATAAAACACCATAACCATCCAAATCAGGCATCATAATATCGCACAAAATAACATCAGGCTTATGCTTAACGGCTAATTCAACGCCCGTTTTACCATTATTGGCCTGGTATACTTGAAAGCCTGCCAGTTCTAAAATTTCTATGATATTTCCCCTTATATCATTATTATCTTCAATAATTAAAACTTGTTTGCTCATGATGTAACGAATGAAATTTTGAATAATGTACCCTGGTTAACAACACTTTTAAAATCAATTTTTCCATTCATCAAATATGTATATCGTGCCACAATATTTAGCCCTAAACCCGTTCCGGGAATGTTTCCTGTATTGTGTGCACGAAAAAATGGTTCAAACAAATGTTTTTGATCAGCATTGGGTATTCCTATACCGTTATCCTGTATGGTTATAACGCAAGTAGTTTCAGTAATTTCTGTATTAAATTCAATAAAAGTATTTTCGCCCGAATACTTTATGGCATTTGATATTAGGTTGACAATGCAGTTCTTAAGCAGGTTTTGATCCAGGCTTATAGCGCTGGGTTTGCCTGTATGCTTATAAATAATCTTTTGGTTTTGTTTAGCCACCAGTTGCATTTCTTCGGTAATTTCTTCAGAAAACTTAACCAGATCAAATGGTGTAAAGGTAGGTTCAACTTTTTCGGCTTCAAGTTTTTCAAGCGATAAAAAATCATTGAGTATGCCTGTAAGGTTAACTACAGAGTTTTTTATTTTGGCTACATGTTTACTAATCTGTTCGCTTTTAAAGGGTAGCGCGTATTTATCAATTAATGATGCCGAGAGCTGTACGGCGCTTAATGGCGTACGAAATTCATGTGAGGCCATTGAAACAAACCTGCTTTTTAATTGGCTAAGCTCTTTTTCTTTTTCAAGAGAAATACTTACTTCTTCTTTGGCTTGTTGCAATGCCTGCACGGTTTTTTTTAATGATAACGTACGCTCATCCACAAGTTCTTCTAAATGCGATGCATATTCTTTTAATTGGTCTTCGGCCTGTTTTTGTTTACTTAGGTCATGTATAAAGCCTGTATAAATTATTTTTCCTGAATATTTAACTTCGCTTACACCAAGCCTGAATGGAAATACAGAGCCATCTTTACGTAACCCCATTACCTCGCGGCCTATACCAATTATATGAGGTACACGAGTGTGCTGATAACGCCTGATATATTCATCATGCTGGCTACGGTCTGGTGGGGGCATCAAAAAAGAAACATTTTTGCCAATAACTTCTTGAGGTGTGTAATCAAATAGCTTACATGCAGCAGGATTTATAGTTTCAATTAATCCGCGTTCATCTATGGTAATAATTCCATCAATTGCATTTTGGATGATCGCGTTTAATAAAGATGCATTTTCCATGTATTAAATTTAACCTTTAATGATCCTTATCGCAAATATGAATTAATGGTTTTGCACAATGTGTAATCTATTTCAAGATAAAAAGTGATTTAAGTCATTTGAAGTGACTTAAATTTTGTGTTTAGGATGTACCCATTACCTGACATATCCCACATAGTTTTATGACGGCTATCATGTTTTTTGAACTGTAAATTTTTAAACTTTACAATAGTTTAAATCAATTACTATGAAAACCATTCTTGTAATTAATGATAATTCTGCTGAAGCAGAAAATGCATATAAACTGGCACTATTAATAGCACATCAGGCCGAAGCTGAAATATTGGTAGCCAATATTTGTAAAGTAAATATGCTAATGCCTGAGAAAATTAAAATGGCAGAAGTAAATGAACTATTGGTAGCCCATCATGAAATTGAGAATGATTTTGCACTGGAAGCAGGAGGCAATGATTTATCAAACAGGCTTATGCGGTCAATAAATGAGGTTGATTTTTGTGGAATTAAAGAAAAATACATTGCTCAAGAAATAAACAAAAAAAATACATGGCTAATCATACAAGGAATGAATGCGATGTTGCCAAATGCTAACCTCACTAATTTAAATATTAGCTGCTTACTTAATAAAGTAAAGTGCCCGGTAATGTTAGTGCCGCCTAATTGGAAGTTAAAACATTTTGAAAGAATTGTTTACCTGGCAGACCTGAGATATTGCCGGATTGAAATTGTTAGGTATTTAGCCAGATTTGCCAAGCTTTTTAATGCTGATATTTCTATCATGCATCTTTCAGCAAGGGGATTGCCTCATATGGAGCAAGAATATGCTTTAAATATTTTTAGTGATGAAGTATGCAATAATGTAAATTACGACCGCTTGTTTTTAAATAATACAAAGGAAAGAGACGTTATAAAAGCTGTTCATGTGATGATAGATGCATTACAAAATGATTTGTTAGCAGTAGTTAACCACCGGTTTCATTTTAAAGAAATTTTTGGAAGATATATAAATAAAACCCTGCCTGAACATATTACCGTTCCTTTATTAGTTTTTCCTTATTGATATTTCATTAAATTCAATTAAAAGGAATGATGGGAATCATTTATATATTTTTTCATTTATGACCTTAATCATTCCGTTTGACTTTCGTTCTTCCAAAATTTGAGGGTTAAATATTACCTATGAAAACAATACTTGTACCCACTGATTTTTCACCGGCAGCTTATAACGCTGCTCGTTACGCAATTCACCTGGCCCAAAAATTTAATGCAGGAATTGAACTTTGTACTGCAATTAAGGTGCCTGCTGAATCTGTAATGGCTGCTCAGGTAGCATGGCCATTAGAAGATTACGACTCACTAAAAAAAGATGCCGAGACAGAGTTTGAATATTTGGTTGAGAAATTATCTCAAGAAGAACAAGCAATAGATAACCAAAGCTCTTTTCATCCCACATTCAGATATTATAATGACAGGGGTGAAGTGACTGATTATGTGAGTGATTTAGTAGATGAGCATAAAGCGAACATAGTTGTAATGGGGATGTCAGGAGCAGGGTCATTTAGTAGATTCTATTTAGGAAGTAACAGTAAAGAAATGATCGAAAAAGCTAATTTTCCGTTACTTCTTATACCCGCAAATGTAAATTTTAAAGAAATAAAGAAAATTTCGTTTGCTACCGATCTAAGCAATCAGGATATAGAAATTATTGCATCTCTTGCTTATTTTGCACGCCCGTTTAATGCAGAAATATTGATAACACATGTCATACAAGAAAACAACATAAACTTTGATGGACAGAGAAAGATAGATGATTTTTTAAACAACGTTACTTGTAAGGTTAATTATCCCCGCATTTATTATCGTAGCATTCAAAGTTCAGGCATTAATGAAGGATTAAACTGGCTTACAGAAAACGGGCATATTGATATTATGGCAATGGTTCATCGTCAGGAAACCTTTTTTACAAAACTTCTTAAAAGTAGCCATACCCAGCAAATGGCAAGAAGTATCCACGTGCCATTGCTGGTTTTTCCAGAAAACTTTAATAGAGTACTTATTTAAAATTTTCCTGTAATGGTATCAATTAATTACTAATAGTACCGCTGGCCTTTTATTAGTATCTTAAGGCTTTATATTACTTCTCCAATATTTCTACAGAATGTAAAGCTATATAGCATCAAATTCCATAAACTATATGAAACACGCTCCAAAATTAAAGGCATTAATGTTTCTGATAATTGCATTTTCTTCTCTAAATGCTTTTTCTCAAAACAAATCGGGTTTACACACAGTAAAAAAATACGCTATAAAAAGTAATGGCGGTTGGGATTATGTGACCGTTGATGCTGCTGGTAAAAAAATATATGTATCACATGGCTCACAGGTAAATATATTAAGTACTGTTACCGGCGATTCTATAGGTGTTATTCCTAACACTAATGGTGTACATGGTATTGCACTGGTTAAGCCACTCGGCAAAGGGTATACCAGTAATGGCAGGGATAACAATTGCACAGTTTTCGACCTGAAAACAAACGTGGAACTTGGCAAAATAATCGTAGGAACTAACCCTGATGCCATATTTTATGATGAGTTTTCCAAGAAGGTATATGTGTTTAACGGGCGCAGTAACAATGCCTCAGTAATTGACCCCGCTACAGATAAGGTTGTTGCAACCATTCCTATTGGCGGCAAACCCGAGACTGGTGTTTCTGACGGGAAAGGCAAAATATTTGTAAATTCAGAAACCACTAATGAGGTTGTTGTTATTAATGCCAAAACATATAAGGTAGAGAACCGTTATAAAATCAACAATGGCGATGAACCATCTGGTTTAGCAATTGACAGGATTACCGGCCGTTTATTTATAGGCTGCGGCGGAAACCAAACCATGGTTGTAATGGATGCAACAAATGGTGAAAACCTGGCTAAATTTAAAATTGGCGATTGTGATGGAGTTGTATTTGACCCGGCCCTGAAAATGGCCTACTCATCAAACGGTGAAGGTACAGTATCAGTAGTTAAGGAGTTAACGGCTAATAAATTTGAGTTTGTAGAAAATATAATTACAGAAAAAGGCGCGCGAACTATTGGTATTGATGAGCTTACCCACCACTTGTTTTTACCAACCGCACAAACTGAACCTGTTGCACCTACGGCTGAAAACGCACATCCACGGCCAAAAGTTGTGGCGGGTACTTTTCATGTAATTGAGTTAGGAAAATAGTTCAAATAAGTTAATATCGTTCTTTTGAAAAAAATACTTTACATAATTCTGTGTTTTATTGGCTTTGAGGCTAATGCGCAAAAATCACCTGCAGATACAGCGAAAAAGGTAAACATTGCCGATACGTTAAAAAAAGATCTTTTAACAGCTCCGGACACTGTTAAACATTTACATAGCAAAGCCTGGGCATTAGTTCCGCCTGCTGTGCTTATCGCTTATGGCTCAAGTAACTTTTTTTTCCATCCGGTAAGAAATCTTGATGTTAGCATAAACAATGATATAAATCAAGATCATCCTAATTTCAGACATCACCCTGAGAATTATTTCCAATATACACCTGTAGCATTAGTATACGGACTAAATTTAGTGGGTATTCACGGAAAAAATACCTTTATTGACCGTACTATAATTTTTGCGATGGCTGAGGGTATGATGGGTGTAACTACACTTGCGGTAAAAAAAGCAACACACAGGCTGCGCCCTGATCGCTCAGATTATTATTCCTTCCCATCCGGACATACCGGTAATGCTTTTGTTGGCGCAGAGTTTATGTCACAAGAGTTAGGTGATAAATCTATCGGCTACAGTGCGATCGGTTACGGTTTTGCTACAGCTACCGGTATTTTACGTATTTATAACCGCGACCATTGGTTTAGCGATGTTATAGCCGGTGCGGGTTTAGGTATATTATCTACCAAGGCGGCTTATTTGCTTTATCCCTTTATTCGCAACAGGCTTTTTAAAGCAGGCCGAGACAAGGAGAACAATAGGGATATGCCTCAGGAGTTAAAAAAGCAACAGAACCACAGTTCAATTCTGTTGCCTACTTATCAAAATGGGGCTTTAGGGTTGCAGTTTGCCATGCAACTTTAATATTATGCCTTACTGGAATTTATAATTGCGATAAAACACCCGCATCATACCTGGGTAACATAATTAAGTAGCAAGGGTAGCTTATAATGCTTGTGTTTACCAAAATATTACGTTAAAAGTGTGTGTGTTATTATTTTGCGAATAACTTAGGTTTAAGCCGTAATTATCACATATTTGCTTACATAAGGTTAGGCCCAAACCAATGCCTTCAGACCCATCTGATTTATGAAATCTTTTTAATACCTGATCAAAATTAAAGGTGCCGTTTCCGGTATTACTTATGGTAAGTTGTTTGGTATCTAATATAATTTTTATCTCCCCATTTGAATAATTATGCCTGATAGCATTACTTATTAAGTTATTGAGCAATACCTCCATAAGTAATTTACTTGCCTTAACCCGCTTATCCTGAAAATCTGTTTGTAAGTTTATATTCAGCTGATGGATCATCTCTTCGTGCTGGTACAAACATTCCTCTATGATCTCCTTAATATCAACCTCCTGATTATCCATTATCAAACCATTTTCTATCTTGGCAAGGAGCAACATAGATTTATTAAGCCGGGTTAACCTCGCTACTGTACCGTATAAATCATTCAACAACTTGCTTTGTTTATCGGTAAACTCATCTGTTTGTACTAAGGTATCCAGCTTTGAATTGATAACAGAAATAGGCGTCATTAATTCATGTGAGGCATTTTCTGTGAAGGCTTTTAAGTTTTCGTAATCATTTTTTACCCTATAAGCCATGGTGAGCATGGCATTATCTAATTCTATAAATTCATCAATTTTAGATGGGATACTTTCAATATTTGTATGGTTAGCCAGGCTAAATTCTTTCAACTGGAAAAGTAACTTGTAAAATGGCTGCCAGATACTCTTTAATATAACTCTGTTAAAAATCATTAACACAACCAGTAGTATAACAATTACGCATATGGTTATCAGGAAGATAATTTGTATCAGGTACTCGGTTTGTACTTTTGACTGGATAACCAATATTCTGTAATTTTGTCCAGATACTTTTACAGAGCTGATTAGCGCCCTACCCGGTTCAAGTTCATTGGCTTTTATTTCGCGGTAAACGGTGTCTAAAAACCTGCGCTCTATTTTTTTATTGCCAAATGGCGCAAAAATTATTTGCTGGTGGTTTGATTCATAAACTTCGGGCAGGCGATGATTAAGGTCTACATAATTAATAACCTCATTTTCTTCCAGAATCAGGTCTTTATCAATTTGGCTGGTTAAGATACGGCTGATGGTATAATAATAAATGATGCCCGTAATTAGCATAATAATTACGGTTACAGCTATATTAATGCGGTGATATTTGTTAAGCAGCTTCATGTCTCGGTAAACTTATATCCCATTCCGTAGGCAGCCTGTATATAATCGTTACAACCAGCTTCAACCAGCTTTTTGCGAATATTTTTAATATGCGAATAAATGAAATCGAAGTTGTCTGCAATGTCTATGCTATCTCCCCATAAATGTTCAGCTATTGCACTTTTTGATACAACTTTGCCCTTATTGGCAATAAAATAAAGGAGCAGCGAATATTCCTTACGAGTAAATTTAACGAATTGTTTATTTATAGTAACCGTTTTGGCATCCAGGTCTATATTTATTTCATTAAATAGGAGAGTATTATTTCCGTTAAAAGATCTGCGCCTAACAATTGCAGTAACGCGCGATTTTAATTCCGAAAGATGGAAGGGTTTGGTAAGATAATCATCGGCACCAAGGTCAAGACCTGTAAGCCGGTCATCTAATGAATTCTTAGCGGATATTATCAGCACCCCATCATTGTATTGATTTGCTTTCAAATGCCTTATAATATCAAGCCCGTTGCCTTGTGGCAGCGTAAGATCAAGTATAATGCAATCATACCGATAAACGCTAACCTTTGCTAAAGCTGAAGTAAAGTCATGGGCGATTTCGCATACGCTATCCCCTTCATTAAAATAAGCTTCTATGCTTTCCCTTAAACCGGGTTCATCTTCTACAATAAGTATCTTCACGCTTTAAAGTTAGCAGATAAAATTGAAGAAATTAGGCGGCGGTTGCTTCTCTACTATAATAATATTTATTGTTATTTATGTACTGTTAGGAAAATGCGACCAAAAATCTCACGCGGCTCCTGCCGGTGCTAAAGCCAAAGTTGAAACTGTAAGTAAATATTAATACTTGTTATTAAAGGTATAACCTTTATAGTTTCTTGATCATCTCTATATGCGGTATCCCGTCTTCATCATAAGGCTCGCTAATGGCTTCAAAGCCTAACGAAGAGTAAAAGTTTAAAAGGTAAGCTTGCGCGCCTATTTTAATAGCACCTTCGCCAAATACTTGCTGGCATTTTTCAATAGCCAGGTTCATCAATATGCGGCCTGCACCTGTTCGTCGGTACTTTGGGTTTGATACCACGCGGCCAATAGACATTTCATTAAAGGATAATCCAGGCGGTACTAATCGTGCATAGGCCGCAAGTTCATTTTCTTTAAATAGCATCAGGTGATAGCATTTTAGGTCTTTGTTATCAATATCCTGGTAAACGCAATTTTGCTCTACAACAAACACCTCACTTCGTAGTCGTAAAATACTGTACAGTTCTGTTACTGTAAGCTCATCAAAGGGTTTAATCTGAAGTGTGAATTCCATAAGAATAATTTTAAGCGATAAATGTATTGCTTAACCTTAATGTAAACAATACAGAAGCAGATATAAATTGATCTGTTTATGGCTTGTCTAAATCAATAATACTCAAATATATCTGGTTAGATTATACAAGGGAGTAATAATACGGGCTAAGATTATTGTTGATAGTGACGGTACGGACGACGCTTTTTTATACCTGCTAATTATTTCCATAATTTCATTATTTATAATATAATAATAGCTTTTATTATAAAATTGTTCGTTTAATTGATGGTTATAATAAATTTACCGTTAAAATATGTTGAATTTATAAACTAAAACCTTTTTTTCGTCTGTATTATATTAATTTATCACTCATTTTTTAATAATTAATAATATTTTTCTCATTTTAATTCAATATTTGTTATTGTTTGGCGATTTTTTAACAATATTTCTTGCAATATGATAATATTGTTATAATTTGAACCAATTAACTTTAACTTTTAACGAATGAAACAAAAATTACTCAATTTTTTATTGGGTTTGTTGTTAGTAGGCAGCCATGCCTATGCACAAACCAGAACAGTAACTGGTACAGTTATCGGAAAGGATGACGGAAAAACGCTTCCCGGAGTTTCGGTAGTAGTTCAAGGTACCAGAACAGGTACTCAAACAGGCCCTGATGGGGCTTTCTCAATTAAAGTGCCCACAGGTTCGGCACTTGTATTTAGTTTTATTGGCTTTACCTCAAGAACCGTAACGCCAGCTGGTTCAACGCTAAATGTCTCTCTTGAAGGTTCGGCAAATGCCCTTAACGAGGTTGTAGTAACAGGCTATGGTACACCAACAACCAAAAGGGATAACGTTGGTAATCAAGCAACAGTCAAAGGGGGGGCATTAAGCGAACAGCCTGTTCAAAACTTTCAACAATCATTGGGTGGCCGTGCAGCAGGTGTGCAGGTAACCATTCCAAGTGGTGTGGTGAATGCGCCGCCTGTATTCCGTATCCGTGGTACAAACTCAATTAACTTAACCTCTCAGCCTATAGTTGTGGTAGATGGTATTGTAAGTATTACAGGTGATGTAAGCGCAACCAACTCTACAGGTAACGCTTTAGGTAACATCAACTCTGAAGATATTGAAAGTATTGACATCTTAAAAGATGCTGCTGCAACTGCTATTTACGGTAGTCGCGGTGCTAACGGTGTAATTTTGGTTACCACTAAAAAAGGTAAAAAAGGTAAACCACTTGTTACGTTTGATAGCTGGATAGGTTCATCAAAAGCTATCAGGTTACCTAAGGTTTTGAATGCGTTTCAATATACCGACATTAAAAACGAAGCACTAAGAAATGCAATACCTAATTTATATAATACAGGCCCGGCCATACCTGCAAATGCAGCTACAGGTACACCTGCAATACCAACAAGATATTATGGTTTGTTTAATGATGCAAATGGCAACCCAATCAATACCAACTGGAACGATTACGTTTATCGTACAGGTGTAACTAATAGCAATACAGTAAGTGTAAGCGGTGCTAATGATTACACCAGTTATTACTTATCAACAAATTATAGCAAGCAAAAAGGTATTTTGCAAGGTAATGAGTATGGCAGGCGTAATATTTTAGCCAGTGTTGATCATAAAGCCGGTAAGTATGTTACATTAGGTGGTAAAATAAGTTACTCTAACGAGCAAAACTATGCATCTGCAAGTACAGGCTCAGTATCCGGTTCAGCTTATGGCGTAGAAGGTTTAGGCCGTATTGTATTGGTATTGCCTCCAAACATCTCGCCCTATAATAATGATGGCACTTATAACTTAAATGGTAACGCAATTGGATCACAGGGTAATAATAACGTTGGTATTTCATATAACAATATTGTGCCAATTCTTGATCTTAACCGTTCAAACAACGAGTTACAACACATTTCATCAAACGTATATTTTCAGGTTAAACCAGCATCATGGGTAACATTAAAAACTGTTTACGGTATTGATAATATTTTCTCTGATAACGAGATATTTAATAGCTCTATACAAGGTAATGGTAACCCTACAGGTAGTGCAACATCTACATATGCTAAGTTTAAATCTTACACATGGACAAACACAGCCGAGTTTAATAAATCTTTTGCATCAAAGCACAACTTTACCCTGCTTTTAGGTAATGAACAAGTACGGAACACTACTGTTGGGTTTGGTTTAAACAGAACAGTATTGTCTGATCCCGCATTTGATGTTATACAGGCAGGTTTTACAACTAATGCTACAGCTGGTTTACAGTTAACTGAAAACTATCTTGTTTCATTCTTTAGCCGTTTAGTTTACAATTTTGATAATAAATATATTATTAATGCTACTATGCGCAGAGACGATTATTCGGCTTTTGGTCCAAATAAAAAGGCCGGATATTTCCCTGGTGGTGGTGTTAAATGGGATGTAGCCCGTGAAGGTTTCTGGAGTGCTATCAAAGCAGATAAAATTTTTAGTTCTTTCCAACTGAGAGGTAGCTACGGTAAAGTGGGTAACAACGGTTTAGGTGATTTTGCTTCAACAAGCTTTTACTCATCAAATGTTTACAACACCAACCCAACTTTAGCCCCTTCACAAACAGGAAATGATCTGTTAGGATGGGAAACCAGTTACAAAACAGATATTGGTGTTAATTTAGGTTTATTTAATGATAGAATTACTGCAGAGATCGCCTATTATAAAAATAACATAACAGGCATGGTATTTAACGTACCACAGGCCCCATCAGCAGGTTTACCAACAAACCCTTTTTTGAACATAGGTTCAATGTATAACAAAGGTTTAGAGGTTACCATTAATGCTGATGCTGTAAGAACTAAAGATTTCACATGGTCGCCATCGTTCAATATTAGTTTTAATACTAATAAAGTAACAGCTTTGGCACCGGGTAGCGCAACGCTTCTTGGCTCTACCTCAGGTTTGGAAGTTACTAACATTACAGAAGTTGGTAAGCCATTATCTAACTTGTACATTGTTCGTACACATGGTGTTGACCCGGCTACTGGCCGTAGGATATTTGTTGATGGCAAAGGCCGTGATGTTTATTTTGATTTTTACGGTGCAAACCGCTGGACCTATGCTGATGGCAGCGTAGCACCGGCTATATCTCAATCTGTAGATGCGGTTAACTACAAGCAAGCACAGCCTAAAGGTTTTGGTGGTTTGAGCAATACTTTTCGTTACAAAAATTTTGATTTGAGCTTCTTGCTTACTTACCAATTTGGTGGTAACCTTTATTACGGAACAGGATCAGGCTTGCTTGACCAACGTTTCTGGAATAACAGTATCGATGTATTAAACAGGTGGACAGCTCCGGGACAAATTACAAACATACCGCAGGTTAAATACAATGATAACATCTCTAACGGTTCAACTATGCCATTAGATATCCATGTTTATAGTTCAAACTTTATCAAGCTTAAATCAGCAAACATAGGCTATTCAATACCCAAAAGCTTTTCAACTAAATTAGGTATTAGTAATGTGCGTGTTTACGTAAGCGGTTATAACTTATTACTATTCACAAAATACCCAGGTCCCGATCCGGAGGTATCATCAAACGGTACAGGAAATGCTAATCAGGGGATTGACCGTAATACAGCAGCTAACCAAAGAACGCTTACTGCAGGTTTATCGGTTAAGTTTTAATCAATAATTTTAACATAAAATGAAAAAGAAATTTTTAATGATATTGGGCTTGGGAGTAATGTTAAATTATTCTTGCCAGAAAAATTTATTATACCCCGTTTCGGAAACTTCCGTTACCAATGATGATAAATTGTTGCAGTTTTCTACCGCTGCCCGTATACAAGCCCAGGTAATGGGATTATACAGAAACCTTAGAGATGGGTCTTTTATGGGTGGTAGATTCCAGGTTTACCAGGAAATTAAAGCTGATAACTGGCTTAACTTAACTAACAATGGTGTAACCAATTTGTCTACCTGGAACCAGAGTGTAACAAGTACTACCAGTGAAGTGCAAAACCTTTGGAACCAGGCTTATTTTACCATTAATAACTGTAATTTATTGATTGATGGTTTAGCAAAAAGTAGTAGTGTTATAACACCGGCTATTTCTGCCAACTACGTTGCCGAAGCTAAATTTATAAGAGCTTTATGCTATTATGACCTGCTGCAATTGTACGCACGCCCTTACTATGACGGTAATGGCAGCAAACCGGGCGTTCCTTTACGCTTAGTAGGTAACTCGGTAGCGGGTAACTATGAATTAGCAAGGTCTACAGTAGCTGAAGTTTATGCGCAAATTGTAAAAGATTTGAATGCTGCAGAAGCAGGTTTACCGCTTACTTATGCTGATGCTGCTACAAATACTACACGTGTTCATCGTAATACAGCCATTGCATTAAAAACAAGGGTGTATTTAACTATGCAACAATATGCTAATGTAATTACCGAGGCCAATAAAATTGTGGGCGCCACCACATTTACAGCTTCGGCCGGATCAGCCCCTGCAGGTGGTGTTAATAACGCTTTGCAAACCGATGTAACAAACGTTTTTAAAGCGCCATATACTACAACGGAGTCGGTTTTCTCATTGCCGTTCTTAACCACTGAAACACCTGGTACACAAAACCAGTTAGGGTTTTATTTTTACAACAATGGTTCAGCACTTAATGCAGAGTACTATTTGAACCCATCTGGTGTAGTAGCCGATGCTAAATGGAAAGCCACAGATAAAAGGCGTACATTCATACAAGCGTCCACAAATGCCGCACGGTTAGGTTTCATGTTTTTAGCTAAATATCAACAGCCATCTCCATATACTGATTGGGTACCGGTTATTCGGTATGCCGAAGTATTGTTGAACCTGGCAGAGGCAAAGGCTCGTGTAAACGGAGTTGATGCGCAAGCTATAGCGTTGCTAAATGCAATACGTGGCCGTTCTGATGCAAGCACTGTATTTACTGCAGGAAGCTTTGCAAACGGTGCTGCCTTAGTAGATGCTATTTGGCAAGAGCGTAACATTGAGTTATTAGGCGAAGGTTTTAAAAATACCGATTTAGTACGTTTAGGTTTAACTATCCCGGCAAAAGCGGGAGGGGCTCCTGCTATACCTGCTTCTGATCCAAGGTACATTTGGCCTATACCAAACAATGAACTTTTATACAACAAATTGGCTACTCCTAATTAAAGTAGTAAATAGTTAATAATAGACCCGGGGCGCTGTATAGTGCTCCGGGTTTTTTGTTGGTATAAAGATCAAGTTCTGTTTTCATTTACCTGAATATTAAATTTTCACTATAGAAAATTTGAGTTTGTTAAAAAACCTTAAATGCGCTTTGTTGTGGTGTAATAAACAAATTTGAACTAATTATGGATAGTAAAGAAATATCGGCAGTCCCGATAGAGAAAGGATTAACGTAAACGAAGATTATGAATTACAGTATTGGTCACAGAAATTTGGCATAACACGTGATGAGCTCATAACGGCAGTAAAGCCGCCGGAACATCAGTTAAAGATGTGAAAGAATATCTTAACAAATAATAATGGAATGCCTTGCTCAATCTTATTCGGGGAGGAATTTGCTTTGATTTTAACATAAATGTATCTTACAACGGCTGCAGGCATAGTTTTGTACTCGCCCCGGGTATTAAAATCAAAAAGATGATACCGCGGGATAACAGTTTATATGGACTTGTGCAGAATGGAAACAACAGAGTAAAATATTTTAAGTTTATACTTTGCATTTCCAGGGATATTTAACAAAGTCTCTGATACCTATTTATGCAACACCCAATAACTTTTTTAATTTTTTGCATAACTCTATATCCGGCAGAGCGGAATATTTTAAACGTTGTGCAAAATTGTTAAAAAATCGCTTGAAAGACTTTATTTAAAGTTAATATTTAATCATTAGTGTAAGCTTTATTATAGTAATAAGTAAAATACCTATACTGCTCTTTTAGAGATATTTATTATTTTAAGGCTAAACTGAATTATATTAAAAAATTGAATTAATTGAACTAATAATTTTTAAGTTTGCAAGCAACTATCTCTTTAATTTTAAACAGACATAGTAGCGTATGTTGCTGTGATTATATGAAAAAAAATACTACCTATTCTCTTCTTACTTTTCTTTTAGCGATTGTATTACTGTCATCATTAAATTCATGTGTAAACGCAAAGAAACTTACCTATTTTAATAATATAGTAAGAGATAGCACATCTGTTATACAAATAAATAAACTGGAAACTGTTATTGGTAATAATGATATATTAAGCATCAATATATCTACGCCTGATGCAGCTACCACCAGTATATTAAATTCTCATTTTGCGGTTAATGAATCTCAGGGACAAGGTGGTGTTAGCGGCTACCTTGTTGATGAGAAAGGTGTTATCAAAATACCTTTAATTGGAACTATAAAAGCAGCAGGCTTAACCAAAAGCCAGCTTGCAACATCAATTGCAAATACTATTTTAAGTAAAAAGGTAGCTATTGATCCAATTGTTAACATTCGCATAATTAACTTTAAAGTTACTGTACTGGGTGAAGTTATCCGTCCGGGTGTTTTCCCTGCGCCAAATGAACGTATGACCTTACCCGAAGCTTTGGGTATGGCAGGTGACCTTTCTCCATACGGTAAGCGTAACAATGTGTTATTGATAAGAGAGGTGGAGGGTAAAAGAATATATAAGCGTTTTAGTTTAAATAAAGACCAGCTATTCGATCCGGAAATTTATAACCTTCAAAATCAGGATATTATTTATGTTGAACCTAATAATGCAAGGGCAGCAACAGGTGATCGTACAACACAGCTTCTTCCTATATTTTTTAGTACAGTATCGCTCTTATTAGTTATTTATACCCAGTTTATTAGATAACGCTTTATCTCTTTAATGAAAACTTCCAATCAAAATAATACTTTTAATGCTTTCGAAGGTTCAACCACCAAAAATGTGCTCGGTGCCATAGCATTCAGGTATTTACCTTTTTGGCCTATATTTGTATTAACCATTATTACTTCCTTAGTAATAAGCTATTTTTATATACATTACCAAACACCAATTTACGAAGCCAGCGCTACTATATTACTTAAAGATCAAAATGGAGGTGGTACTGATGCAAGTGTTTTACAAGCGCTGGGCGTTTCAAATTCTGCAAAGACAGTTGAGAATGAGATAGAAGTAATCAAATCGCGCATTTTAATGCAACAGGTTGTAAAGGACATGGGCTTATATACCCAGTTTTATAATAAAGGTACATTTAGAAATATCCTGATTTATCCCAGTCCGGTAACCTTTGTCGCACTTAACCCTGATAATGTACCAGACGTGGGTACAGTTTCGGTTTCTTTCAATTATCTAAAATCACAAAAGGCAATTGTTTTAGGGGGTAAAAAATATCCCTTATCTACCCCTGTACATACCCCTTACGGAGATTATATTATAAACCCTACAAAAGAAGGTGCAGAGATGCAGTTTAAAGGGGAATACTATGCTTACATCCGTAGTATAAAGCCTACTGCTAAAACATTATTAGGTGCATTAAAAGTTGCTTCGGCTGCCCGAAATTCATCTTTAATCGCTTTAAGCCTGGCAGATCAGGTTCCGGCACGTGCCGAAGATATTTTGAACAATTTGATACGTGTATATAATGAAGCAGGTATTGCTTATAAAAATGCAACGGCATCAAACACACTTGCTTTTATAAATGAACGTTTAATTTCAGTTACCAAAGAATTATCAACAGTAGAAGGAAGCTTAGCAGACTATCGTAAACAAAAAGGTATTACAAACCTTTCAGCAGAAGGATTAAACTTTATGGGCAGCGGCCAGCAAAATGTTGAAAAGCTTGCGCAAATACAAATACAGTTAGATGTATTAACCCAGGTAGAAAAATATATTATAAAAAAGGGAACAGGTTCTGCACTTGTGCCCTCAACTTTAGGATTAAATGATCCATTACTGGGACAACTTTTAGATAGGTTGTATTCTACTGAACTTGAACTTACAACAATAAGCAAAACATCTGGTGAAAACTCACCTACTGTAAATGCTATTAAGGAACGTATAGCGCAAATTAAACCCGGTATACTGGAAAATTTACATGCTTTGCGCCAAAATTTAATTGCTACCCAAAGCAGGCTGCAAACTGAAGGTAGCAGAAATTCAGAGCAGTTAAGGGGTTTACCACAGAAGGAGCGGGTATTTCTTGAGATAACCCGTAACCGTAGCATTAAAGATAATATTTATACTTTATTGCTTACTAAACGTGAGGAGGTACAATTATCACGCGCAGCATCAGTTGCTGATAGCCGTGTTGTTAATTTTGCCGAGAACAAAGGAGGACCTATAAAGCCAATACCGCTAAATATTTATTTAATGGGCCTTTCAGTAGGGGTAATTGCAGGTGTAATTTTTGTATTGATCAGAGAACAATATAATCAGGAAGTATTATTCCGTACTGAGATTGAAAATGCAACAGATGCTACAGTACTGGCAGAGATTTTACATGACGATAGTGGTAAAACTCTTGTAATTAAAGATGGTAGCCGAACGGTGATTGCCGAGCAATTCAGGGCATTACGAACCGCTCTAAACTTTATTGGCATACAAGGCAATCAAAAAACTATCTTATTAACGTCTTCAGTATCTGGCGAAGGGAAAAGTTTTACCGCTGTTAATCTTGCGGTAAGTTTAGCTTTAACTGGTAAAAAAGTAGCTATAATGGAGTTTGACCTGCGCAAACCAAAAATCAGTAAAATAATGGAGATTAACCAGGAGCCGGGTATTAGTAATTATTTGGCCGGGTTAGCTACTTATGAGCAAATAATACTTTCAATGGCTGATAAGAAAATACCTGGCCTTGTAATATTACCTGCCGGGACTATTCCGCCAAACCCTACCGAATTAATGCTTAATGGCAGGCTTGATGTTTTAATGGCTAAACTTAACGAAGATTTTGACTATATACTTATAGATTCGCCGCCAATTGGTTTGGTAACTGATGCCAAAATTCTTAACAAATATGTTAATGCTTGTTTATACATGGTACGCCATAAATACACACCTAAATATTATTTAAATTTAATTGACCATTTATACTCAAATAAAGAATTAACCAACATTAATATTGTGTTTAACGGGTTAAAAATGAGGGGAGTATTAGGTGGTTACAGGCAGGGTTACGGATCTGGTTACGGGTACGGATACGGCTATGGTGCTGGTTATAGTTATGGTTACGGGTATACAAATGATGAAAGAGTTAAACAAAGCTTTGCATTGAAAGTAGGCGGGGCTTTCAAAAGATCAAATCAAAAATAATTTTTCTTTTATTGGCTACCAAAAGTTGTTTAATAGCAGATATATATTAAAAATATATGAAAATAAATAGTTCAAATCAGGGGTGGGATTTAGAAATTAAGCCTCATGATACTGTTTTTAATCTGCACTTAAGAGATGTTTGGAATTATCGGGATCTGCTTTTGTTATTAGTACGTCGCGATTTTGTATCTTTTTACAAGCAAACCATACTTGGCCCGGTATGGTTTTTTATTCAGCCTATATTTACTACAATAGTATTTACATTTGTTTTTGGCAACCTTGCCAAAATTAGTACAAATGGTGCACCACAGCCTTTATTTTATATGGCAGGTATTGTATCATGGAGTTACTTTGCTGACTGTTTAACAAAAACTTCAACCGTTTTCAGAGATAATGCAACCATATTTGGCAAAGTGTATTTTCCGCGTTTAATTATGCCATTAAGCATCGTATTCTCTAACCTTATTAAATTCGGGGTTCAATTTATATTGTTTATCATTTTAATGGTTTACTACCTTATACAAGGAAATAGGATTGAGCCAAACTGGTACATTCTGTTATTGCCGGTTATAATGTTGTTAATGGCTATTCTGGGTTTAGGTTTAGGCCTTATTATTACCGCTCTTACTACTAAATATCGCGATTTAGCTTTTGTAGTAGGCTTTGGTATACAATTGGCTATGTATGCCACCCCGGTTATTTACCCACTTTCATATTTACAAGAAAAATATAGGGTTATTATTGCTCTAAACCCTATGTGCGGATTGATTGAGACCTTTAAATATGGATTTTTAGGCACAGGCCAGTTTTACCCGGGGGCATTTATTTATAGTATTATAGCCAGTGTAATAATTTTTATTATTGGCCTGGTTGTTTTTAATAAGGTTGAGAAGAATTTTGTTGATACTATTTAAACTATTTGAGTTATATCTTTTACCATGAGTGATATTGCAATTAAAGTTGAAAATTTATCTAAAGCATACCAGTTAGGTGATTTTGGCACTGGTTCACTTGGCCGGGATATTGACAGATGGTGGGCAAAAGTTCGCGGAAAAGAGGACCCTTTTTTAAAAATAGGCGAAGCTAATGACCGTGCTATAAAAGGCACAAGTGATATTGTCTGGAGCTTAAAGGATATTAATTTAGAGATAAATCAAGGTGATGCCATAGGCATAATTGGCAAGAATGGGGCAGGCAAAAGTACTCTGCTAAAGGTATTAAGCAGGATTACATCGCCCACGCAAGGTAATATTAAAATAAAGGGCCGTATTGCCAGTTTACTGGAAGTAGGTACAGGTTTTCATCCGGAGCTTACAGGACGTGAGAATATTTATTTGAACGGGGCAATTCTGGGCATGCGCAAAAAGGAGATATCCCGCAAATTTGATGAGATAGTTGATTTTTCAGGCATTGAACGCTATATCGATACGCCTGTAAAACGTTACAGCAGCGGAATGTATGTTCGATTGGCATTTGCAGTGGCCGCCTATCTCGAAAGTGAAATTTTGATTGTGGATGAAGTATTAGCAGTAGGCGATGCCGAGTTTCAGAAAAAGTGCCTGGGTAAAATGAATGATGTAAGTAAAGGAGAAGGCCGTACGGTGCTTTTTGTAAGCCATAATATGGCAGCTATCAGCAATCTTTGCCAAAAAACGAGCCTCCTGAAAAATGGCTCATTGCAGGCTTTTGATTATACACGTGCAATTATTGATAGATACATTATATCAGAAAAACAGTATGAGGCCGAAGTAACCGGAACAGATATAAAAGTTACCAGACAGTGCAGTAAAGCAAATTTTTATGCGTTAAGATTATTATCGGAAAGCCGTGGCTTAACTACAAGCTTTGCTATTGATGAAGAAGTAATAGTTAGTTTTGAATACGACATATTGGAAGACAATACAATGCTTTACCCAAGTATTCATCTAAATGACATTATGGGTACTTGTATATTAGCAACCTTCAATGGTTTATCGGCAAATCTTAATAACGACCTCTATTCAAAAAAACCATTAAATAAAGGCAGGTACAGATCGGTATGTAAAATTTCGGCCAATTTACTCAATAACAAAACTTATAGTATCAATGCTTTTTTAGTGCCAACAGATGATGCTGATTTAGGTATAGCCGAAGATATTTTAACATTTAGCATTGAAGAAACCGGAGCAATGACAAAAGAATATACAGGTGATTGGGCTGGTTTAATAAGGCCGAAATTAGATTGGATGACCGAGAAGTTACCGGTTGAATTTTAGCCTTTACGCCTATATTTACAAATTTAAAGATGTGCATAACAGTTATAATTCCGAGTTATAGAAGGGCAAAATACCTTAAAACCGCTTTAGAAAGTGTTAAGCAACAAACTGTGTTAAATAAAATAGACCGCATAATTGTATCTGAAAACAGCACTGACCTCGGTGCTAAGGAAGTTTGTGATACATTCCCGGAGTTGAATATCGATTTTTTTCAGCAGGACGGTAATTGGTCGGCAGTTGAGCATTTAAGCTGGATCATTAATCAATCCGATAGTGAATTTACCGCAATGCTGCACGACGATGACTGGTGGTACACATCACATCTCCAAATTGGGTTAGAACAGCTTCAGCAGCCAGACACATCGGCTTATTTCTCAAATTTTATATTTGTTAAAGATGAAACAGGCACCGATGCAACCTTTCATCACGCCAATATGATAAGCTATGTAGCTGAAAAAAATACATGCCTCAAACCATTACACTTATCTTTTGAAGATGTATGTTGCCTATGCTACATATATACCCCTTTCCATATGTCGGCAATGATGGCCAAAACGGCATTTTTAAAGCACGCTAATAATGATGGGTTAAAGAATGCCAAACCCTGGTATGCCGATCGTATTTTGTATCCATATTTAAGCTTGCATGGCAAAATAGCACTTAATATTCAAGTATTGGTTGGGATAAGAAACCACGCTAATAACGATGCAAAAACGATTGATAATACCACACGGTATAACTCACACGCCGAAGGGGCGCTCAAAATAAAGGTGCTTGCCGAAGAAAAATCTGTTGATGTATTGGATAGGTGGAAAAAAATAATAACACAATTGCCACAGCCAGAGGTGGAAAAACTTTACAATGTTTTTCATGAATACTTTGGCTCTCAAAATAATGCAATGTTTATACAGCAATTAGCTTTGCCGGTGGTTAAGCGTAGCATATCAATAAAGCAAATACTAAAAAGCATTACGCCTTACGGGATAATTAAATATCTTAACAAAAAGTAATGCGCTATGCTTTATAACAAGATCAAAAATAAAATTAAACGGCTGTTGGGCTATAACCAGCAGCCTATGCCTGTTAACAAGTATAACAACAGTTACTTAAAAATAGGAAATTCGTTGTTGTTAGATGACTTTATATTAAATGCACGCCTGCCCCAAACGGGTAAAACGTATGTAAATATAGGCTTAGATTGTATTATAGGAGGCACTTTTACCTTTGAAGCGGCAACCGGCGAAGTGGTAATTGGCAATAAGGTATATTTGGCCGGCGGGCATTTAATTTGTAAAAATAAAATAGAAATTGAAAGTGATGTGTTCATATCATGGGGAATAACCATTTTTGATAATGATTCACACTCGTTAGATTATAGGGATAGGCTGGCAGATATGCAAAATCATTTAAATGATTGGCGCGCCGGGTATACAAACTTAAATACAAGTAAGAATTGGGCAAACGTAAATTCGGCCCCTGTTAAGATAAGTAGATATGCCTGGATTGGCATGGGGGTAACTATTTTAAAAGGTGTTACCATTGGAGAAGGTGCCGTTGTAGCTGCTAAAAGTGTTGTAACAAAAGATGTTGAAGCATGGACAGTTGTTGGCGGCAACCCGGCAAAATTTTTAAAGAACATCCCGTTAGAGTTAAGAAAACAATAGATGAGAATACTAATTATTGGCTCTGAAGGTTTTATCGGCCGCAATTGTGTTTTATATTTCATGCAGATAGGATGGGAAGTTTATGGCTGCGATCTGCTTGATTATGCATCCGTAAAATACAACTATACTAAAATATCAAGGTTACAGCCGTCATTCTCTGATGTTTTTAATAAAGCAAAGTATGATGCCTGTATAAATGCATCAGGTAACGGAAGCGTTCCTGTGTCAATAACGTATCCACTAAGCGATTTTGAAGCCAACTGTAGTGATGTTATCAGGATACTTGAATTTATCAGGCTAAAAAATAATAAATGTAAATACATACACATTTCAAGTGCGGCGGTATATGGCAATCCGCAACAATTACCTGTAACTGAAAATGTTCAGTTAAATCCCTTATCTCCATATGGATGGCACAAGCTTATAGCAGAAAATATATGTAGAGAATATCATCAGCTTTATAAAGTGCCTATTGTGATAGTACGCCCATTTTCTATTTATGGACCGGGTTTACGCAAACAGATATTTTGGGATATTTATAATAAATTTAAGGTAACGCCTGATAATATTTTGCTTTGGGGGACAGGTAAAGAAAGCCGCGATTTTATTTATATTGATGATATGGTAGTGGCTCTTAAGCTAATTTTGGAGGCTTCGCCAATGCAAGCTGATGTTTACAATCTTGCAAGTGGTAATGAATTGACAATTCAAGATGCTGCCAGTATGCTTATTGAAAACTTAGGTGCAGTAAAAGTTAATTTTAATAATCAACAAAGGCAGGGGGATCCCATTAACTGGCGAGCTGATATAAGCAAATTAACCGCTTTAAATTATAGTTCTAAGTATACATTTGCTCAGGGCATTAAACAAACTGCACAATGGCTAAAAGATTTACTATAGGTTTAAATTATTTTTTTGATAACCAGTCTAACTCTGGGATTGTTAATTATATATATAACATTATAGCCGCTTTAAATAAACTACATGATGCGGAGAAACCAGGAATAGTATTGTTTTACTCATCAAACGCCCCGGTTGCTTATCTTAAAAGCATTCAATATCCCTTTATTGAATATATCTTGTTTAAGCCCTATCCTGCTAACCTTTTTGCGCGAAAAATAAACGGATTAATAAGAAGGTTCTTCCAAACAGATTTATACAAGGAATTCACATACTTCAACAAAATAGATTCACTTTATCCATACTTCCATATTGTCGATGATAAATTTGCTGCCTTTAATAATAAGATTCATTGGCTGGTTGATTTTAATAATCGGGCATTCCCGCATCATTATGGCGATAAGGGAGCAAATATGCTCAATATACAACAGCAGATAACGGCATCAACAGATACAGTAGTCCTAAGCTCAAAAGCATTATTAAATGAGTTGCAGCAATATTATCCTAACTATAAATGTAATATTAAGCTGTTGCGTTTTGCCAGTTCGTTACCAACCCTTAATGAGAAGGATATTGATGTAATTAAGCAACGTTATAACATTGATACACCATATCTGATGAGCCCTAACCAGTTCTGGGAACATAAGAACCAAGGCTTGGTATTAGATGCATTACATATTATCAGGCAAGCAGACCCAGACTTAAGATTTAAAATACTTTTTAGCGGCAGTTTGCAGGTGAACAGGGGCAAAGGACACTATATTGATTCGTTATTGAACAAGGTATCAGATTATGAACTAAATGATTATATAGCATTTTTAGGGGTTTTAGACAGGCAGGAACAGTTGCTTTTAATGAAAGGTAGCATTGCGTTAATACAACCATCGTTATACGAAGGATGGAGCACTTTAGTAGAAGAAGCCAAAGCATTAAATAAGTTCATTATATTGTCAAACCTACCAGTGCACATTGAGCAGATAAGCAGCAATGTTGATTTTTTTGATCCGTATGATGCACAGCAACTTGCAAAAAAAATCATAACACAATTAAAGTCACCAGCGGTTGTAGAGCCTTTAAATTATTCAGATAATATTTATAATTACGCAAAAGATATTTTAAACGCACTTACTGTAAAGGGATAATCAGCCACATGAAAAGGATTCTATTTGTTAGTCATGATGCATCAAGAACAGGGGCTCCAATTGTTTTACTCCACCTTTTAGGGTGGTTAAAAAAGCAAGGCACATATAAGCTTACTGTTTATCTTAAACATGGTGGCGAACTGGAGGAAAGCTTTAAACAATTGGCCACTACTTATCTGCCGGCTCAAAAAACATTACCGCAGCGTATAGTAAAGCGCATGATTAAGACGGTGGAAGACAACAGCATTACCTTACCAACCCTGCTGCTTAAAGAATCTTTTGACCTGGTGTATTTAAACACGGTAGTGTGCCTGGATTTAGCGCCTGTTATTAAAGTTAAATTTAAATGTCCCATAATTTGCCACGTGCATGAAAACGATTTTACAATAAAGTCTTACTATACAGGCTTTGTAACTAATAATAATATTAATGCTGTTGATCACATTATCTCGGTATCACAAAGCACCCTAAAAAATCTTATAGATAATTATTCTGTTCCACTTAAAAAAATTACTAATGTTTACGCGTTTATATCGTTAGGCGCTATTAAAAAGCCATCAATCTCTGTAAACACAGCTAAGGAAGAATTAGGACTCAGCAACGAATTTATTATAGGAGGGAGTGGGTTAACATCCTGGAGAAAAGGTATTGACCTATTTACACAGCTTGCTGTTGTGTTGGCTAAGATTCGGCCCGATAATAATATTAAGTTGGTTTGGGTAGGAGCAGTAACTCACGAATTTTCCTGCCAGTATACTTACGAGGCAAAACTTTTAGGTATAACCGACAAGATAGTTTTTACCGGTACAAAAGTATCTCCTCAAAACTATTTCCAGTTGTTTGATGTTTTTGCACTCACCTCTCGCGAAGATCCATTTCCGCTGGTAGCTATTGAGGCTGCTGCGTTAAATAAACCAGTTGTTTGCTTTGAGAATTCGGGTGGTATGCCTGAGTTTATAAAAAATGGCGAGAACGGTTTGGTTATTTCTTATGGCGATGTAAACCAACTGGCAATACAACTATTAATATTGATGGATGATGAAAATCTACGCCTTAAAATGGGGGAGCAGGCTGGTAAGTTAATTGCAGATTTTGATGTTAACGTTGCCGCACCTAAAATTATGCAGTTGATTGAACAGTTAATGGAAGCTAAAAGTGCCTAAAGTATCAGTCATCATACCAAATTATAATCATGCCCCTTATTTAACGCAAAGGATTGATTCTGTGTTGGCACAAACGTACCAAGATTTTGAATTAATAATTTTAGATGACTGCTCTGCAGATAATAGCAAACAGATTATTGAGCAATACCGTGAGCACCTTAAAGTAAGCCATATTGTTTTTAATGAAATTAATAGTGGCGGCCCTTTTTATCAGTGGAAAAAGGGAATTGAATTAGCTGCAGGAGAATACATATGGATAGCCGAAAGTGACGATTGGTGCGAGCCAACGCTATTAGAAACCTTAGTGCAGAGTTTAGATGATAACAGGGGATGCGTATTAGCTTATGTGCAAACACATACTATAAATGATGACAACATCATATTACAAACCTCGACCCATAATAAGCTTGCCGAATATATACACGGTAAAAAATATATAGCACAATATTTAACAACTCATTGCTCTATCTGGAATGCAAGCATGCTTATTTTCAGAAAAGCGCAGTATAGTAATATATCTCAAAGGTATACTGCCTTTAAAATGAGTGGCGACTGGTTATTTTATATAGAGATGGCCAAACAGGGCGATGTCTTTATATCTGGTAAGGTGTTAAACTATTTCCGTAAGCATGATAAGGATGTGAGCGGTAAAATGTACAGTACGGGCAACAACAATCTGGAAGAACTTCAGATTTTAAAGATTCTGAAAGATGATGGTATGATAACCGAAGCAGAGTTTAAGACTCATTTGCTTGAAAAATATATTCGCTTTAGGGTGTTTAAGTATAAGTTTACACATGATGTAAAGGCAGCAATAAAAGCAGCGTTTTATAATGATGGGGTTAAATCGTACAAGACTTTTCTACAACTGAACGGCAGGTTAAGCCTGTTAAAAATTCGTATCAATAGGCGTTTAAATATGTTATTTAAATGAGCGGAAACGTCAGTCTTTGCATAATTATACCCGTTCATAAACCGGTACCATCTGCCGATGAGATCATTTCACTTAAAGCGGCACACGCGCAACTAACAAAATATAATTGCTTTTTGATTTATCCTGATGGGATGGATACCGTTATATATACTTCGCTTTACCCCGAATTGCAACTTAAACCGGTAGAGCCCCAATGGCTATCATCGGTAGAGCAATACAACAAAATGAAGCTGAGTCTGGATTTTTACAGTCTGTTTAGTAATTACCAATACATGCTCACTTATGAATTAGATGCCTATATTTTCCATTCAGATTTTGAAGATACAGGCGCCTTTAATTTCGATTTTATAGGAGCCCCATTTTTTGAAGGATATTGGGAAGCTAAACCAGGCGCGTCTTTATCAAATGGATGTAATTCAGGCTTTTCTATCAGGAATGTACGGTCATGTATAAAAGTGTTAAGCTCCATGAGCAAGTTTCGTTTGGAGTGGTTAATGTATAAGCTGTTTCTATCGCACTCATCAAAGTTACGTACCAGGCTAAATAAGTTCACTCACAATAGATACGAGGTTTATATTAGTGGGAAGTTTGGGTTTTACTTTGCAAATTTTCATTTAAATGAAGACCTGGTATGGTCAGAGGTTATCCCGCAGTTGTTTCCCGAATTTAAAGTAGCCGACCCAATGAGTGCTTTAAAATTTAGTTTTGAATATAATCTTGCAGATTCATTGCGGTTAAATGGCGATAAATTACCTTTGGGCTGTCATGCCTGGTATAAACACCTCAGTTTTTGGAAGCAATATATCGATATAAAAGATTTAACATAGTATAAGGAAAAGTATATAATGAAGTTTGATTTTTACCTTTCAGAAATGTCGGTATCTGATTTGCATGGTGGGGGCTTAACCCTACAGCGTGTATTAGGCAACAATTTGGATGATATATCTTATTTTATTTACGTTAACCGTTTTGCAACGGATATTCCTGCAACAGGCAGTTTTTCAGGCAAAAGTATTAATCTTCCATCATCATGGGATAGTGATAAGGTACGCAATGTACTTGGCCGTACACTATCAGCAAAAATTAGCAGAGCACCAACCATGATAAGGCAGCATGCGCGTTATGCTGCCACAGTTATAAATAATAAATTTAAAGGTAATAGGGAATTATGTGCCTTGGTTTGTCCACAAGGAGCCAATGCCATTTATACTCTGCATGAACTTCAGAAGCATCGCCCGGTAAAATATATTACGTGGATAATGGATGATCATTTAATTAAATATGTAAATGGCAACTGGCAATACCCTCCATATATTCAACCTGTTTTTGCGAAGCATTTATGTGAAGCAAAACATGTTTTTGTAATAAGCCCGGCTATGCAGGAATTTTATAAATCGCGTTTCGGGATAGAATCAACTGTGTTGTTCGGTTCGTCAAATATAGCTGACGCTGTGGAAGAGTATGTTGTTAACATAAATAAACCCTTAAGGATAGGTTATTTTGGAGCGGTGGCTAACTGGCAGCGAGATGCGTTGATAGCTGTTGCTGATGCGCTTAAAGGCACAGATACACAACTGCACATCTATTCGGGTGTTGATGAGTTGCCCAAAGGCCTGCAGGTGCATGGAGTACACTTTAAAGGGCGTATAGTGCCACATGAAGTGCAAGCTACTATGCGTAATTACGATGCGGTATTACTTCCTATTAGTTTTAAGAATGAACTACGTAATATGTCTCAATTTAATATAGCTACAAAAATGAGCGAATATCTTGCCTGTGGCGTACCTATAATAGCCGTTGGACCGGCTTATTCGGCTATGATCAAATATCTGGTTGAGCATAAGGCAGCAATAACTGTATCATCCACCCAAAAAGGAGATATTACCAATGCTATGAGTTTGTTGAGAGATAAAAAACAGATTTTGCACCTATTGAAAAACGCGCAAAATTTGGTGCAGATAGAGGTTGGTACACTACCAATGCGAAAAAAAATGGTATCGGTTATAAATAGTTAAAATGTTATTGTCTTGAAAATACTTTCCTTTCAACCTCTTTCACTTTACAGAAACGGGGGCGCCTCACGCGTTTTGCGCCGTTTATATAAGGGTGCTGAAAATAGCGTATATTCTATCGGAGTAACCGAAACACCGGGGAAACTTCCACCCGGTGAAATTGCAGAAGTTATTGTTCCCACATTTCCATTGCACAGGCTATGGATGAGGTGGAAAATACGTAACCTATTTATTTGGTTAAGACAAAAAGTTTTTAAGTTCAATACCATGCGGCAAATACAAAACGCTGCACAAAGTGTGGATTACGATACTATCCATATGATACACCATGGGCCCTATGCAATGGCTTTATGTAAAGATGAGTTGCTTAATGGCAAACATCTTTGGGTATCGTTTCATGATCACTATTTAACCACAAATACTAATTTTACAGATACCCAGTATCTTTGGAATAAGGCACATCGCCGTTTGGTTATCTCAACTGAATTAGGGCAGGAGTACCAACGCCTGTTTAATTATCAGCACTACGAGATTATTACAGATGGCGTCCTTCCGGACGAGTTTTCATCTCCACGGAAAATTAATAAAGAAGAACCGGTTATAATTTACTTTTCCGGCTTATTACACCTTGGGTATTACCCATTATTTAAAGTGCTTGCGGATGCTTTGGATATAATATCAACTCAGTGTATTGAATTTAAACTGATAATGCGCGGTACACAACAGCTTGATTTTTTAAAGAACAGACATTATAAAGTAGAATACCGTACTAATTTCATTAGTGATGAAGCTATTAAACAGGAGATGGATATGGCAACAATTCTCTATCTTCCGATAAAATTTAACAATCCGGAATTTTATATGTACAGCTTGTCAACAAAAATGGTGGGTTATTTGGCATCACCAGGGTCTGTACTTTATCATGGCCCTGCAGACAGCGCGGCCTATAAAATGTTAAAAGAAGCAAACGCCGCCATATGTTGTACAACATTAACAGTAGATGATATGGTAATAGCGATTAATGAACTGATAAAGAACAAGGGTGAAGTATCTGAAAATGCAAAGAAACTGGCATGCGAAAAATTTAACTTTGATACTATCAGAGAAAGATTTTGGCAAACTAAAATAAATTAAATGAGGCGGATACTTGCTGAATTAAGGATATACATTTGTAACCGGTGGGTGGCAAGCATCCCAAGTCATACTATCCGTCAGTGGTATTATTGTTATATAATGAAATATAGTATTGGCCAAAATACAGCTATATTAATGGATTGTACGTTTGATTGCACACGGCATTTTGCTATCGGCAGCAATTCAGTAATAAATGGTAAGTGCCGTATAGATAACAAAAGCAGTATTACCATTGGCAATAATGTTTCTATCTCGCAAGAGGTATTGATCCTCTCGGCAGACCATGATCCCGATTCACTGGTATTTGCAAGCAGAGATTTACCGGTTATTATAGAAGATTATGTATTTATAGGTTCGCGTGCAACAATATTACCAGGTGTAACTATAGGCAAAGGAGCGGTAATAGCCGCAGGTTCGGTTGTTACTAAAGATGTTAAGCCTTTTGCAATTGTTGGCGGTGTGCCGGCTCAATTTATCCGTACGCGCCAAACAGAATTAAACTACCGGTTGTCTTATCGCAGATTGTTGCAATAATTAAATCTGGTATTTTCTTACTTCACTACTATCCATTATCCGGTATCTGTTTTTCATACACCGGGCACAAAAAAAAGTTTTTATGGGTAAAAAAAACAGTAAAGTACTAAGCAAAAAAGGGGTTGGGTTTTTATAATGGTAAGGTTGTTTGCATTTCTTGCAATATAAAAAGGGCTTGTTCATGTATAGATTGGCGTAAACTATTTACCTGCTTAGTTATAATTAATATTTAATGGTTTAATTGCAATGTCTTAATTAAAAAGTAATATCGCAACTTATTATGATAATAGTTTCTTAAGCCTTTAAATATTGATCCATATACGGAAAAACTAATGGTTGGGTTACAAACAAGCTATTTATTTCTACTGCTTAAATTAAATGACTAATATTAAAGGTTTACCCGCATTAACCTGATGACGCACCAAGGAAATAACTTTAGCATTGTTTTTTTATGCAGCGCGCTTGAGCCAGGCCGTGATGGTGTAGGCGATTATAGTCGCCGCCTTGCAGCAGCTTTAATAAAAGAAAATAACCAATGCGCTATCATTTCAATAAACGACAGGTATGTTACGGATAATTTTGAAGGTGCCCAATCAGTAGATAATATTGATGTGCCTGTTTTACGTATTGCATCAACCTTGCCTGATCAGGAAAAATTTGCCGCTGCAAAATGCTATATTGATAAGTTGGCCCCTCAATGGATAAGCTTGCAGTTTGTTCCTTTCGGCTTTCATGTAAAGGGATTAAAAACCGGCTTAAGTAAGTTATTGCTTTCCTTAAATACGTTAGCCAGGTGGCATGTTATGATCCATGAGCTTTGGGTAGGAATGGATAAAGAATCACCTGTAAAACATATTGCGTGGGGATGGATGCAAAAGAAACTGATCAGTTCCATGCTTAAAAATTTAAAACCTGCCATTATCACAACACAATCGCAGCTTTATAAATTGCACCTGGCTAAAATGGGTTATGATGCGCATTATTTACCGCTATTTTCAAATATCCCGAGTATTACACAAGCACCATATATTAAAACTGAAAGAGAGAACCTTAGCATGGTTATCTTTGGAAATATCCATCATGGTGCACCGGTGCATGCTTTTGCACATGAGGTTGCCGCTTACACTAAAGAATTTAATATTAACCCTACTTTAAAGCTTTTAGGGCACTGTGGGCCTGAGCAGCATAATTGGATAAAACAATGGCAGTCCGCCGGGTTGCAGGTAGCCGTTATAGGTAAACAACCAGCGGAGTGCATCTCTGCAGAATTGAAAAGTGCCGATATAGGTATAACAACAACCCCGGTGTTTATTACAGATAAAAGCGGGTCTTTTGCAGCTATGCGCGAGCATGGTTTGCCTGTAATAAGTGTCTCGCGATTGTGGCATGCACGCGGAATTGAAAAGATCATCCCTGATGACGTTTTTTACTATAAAAAGGGTAACTTTAAAGAGTTTTATAGTTCGAGGGATACCATATCTTCGGTAAGTACTGATGTAGATACGGTATCCAAACAACTATTAAATTTATTACTTGGGTTTTAATGGCGAGTTTAAATTATTTGTGGAGTAACCGTGCTAAATTTCCTTTGGGTTCAAAAGCGTTTAACCGTGCCTGGGCAAAGCGGATCCTGTTATTTTCGCAGGTTTTAAAGATGAACAGCCGCCGTCGCAAACTAATAAAACAGGGTGCCACAATTGATGAACGTGCCGAAATTGGTGAGGCAAAGTTTGATGGGCGTAAAAGCAGGTTAACTGTTGGTAGTTTTTCATTCATCGGTCGCGCTTATATGGTATTGCATGCAAATATTATTATTGGCGAAAGGGTATGCATCAATGATAGAGTAGAAATATTAACGGCCACCCATGACGTAACTGATCCCCATTGGGTACAAATAGCAAAAGATGTGGTTATTGAAGATTATGTTTGGATAGGCCAGGGGGCTATGATATTGCCGGGAGTAACGCTTGGCCGCGGCGCGGTAGTAGGGGCAAGGGCGGTAGTGAGCAAGTCCGTGGCACCGGGCGCAATTGTTGCAGGCAACCCGGCAACACCTCTAACAAAAACCCGCAGTACCGAATTACATTATAATCCTTGTGAATTTTTAGCAGCCAACCGCGCGTGGCTGATAGGATGAATTAATACAGATAAATGAAATTAATAATTGCTCACCCTACTGGTAATGCCTTTGTACGGGCCGCGGTTAACGGTATGTATGATGCCGGTATATTAGCTGCATTCTATACAGCTATAGCCAGTTTTCCGGGTACTTTTTTAGATGGGTTAGGAGTTATCGGCCCTTTATCAGAAATACGTAGAAGAAGGGTTGATGCCCGGTTGAAACCATATACCCATTTATCGCCGTGGCGTGAAGCCGGAAGACTTGTAGCATTAAAGACGGGGTTAACAAGTTTTACTACACATGAAACTGGTATATTTAGTATTGATGCCATATATAAAAGTTTGGATAGAGAGGTAGCCGCATACATGCGTAAATATGCAAATGCCAACGCTATATATGCTTATGAAGACGCTGCCGGGTACTCATTTAGGCAAGCAAAAATATTGGGCTTAAAATGCCTTTATGATTTGCCTATAGGTTACTGGCGCGCAGGACACGAATTGTTAAAAAACGAAGCCGCACGATGGCCGGAATGGGCAGCCACATTAACTACATTTAAAGATTCGGAAATTAAATTGGCCCGCAAAGATCAAGAACTTAAGCTTGCCGACCGCATTTTTGTTGCCAGTTCGTTTACCGCTAAAACTTTAAATGCTTATCCGGGTATACTTGCCCCGGTTAAAGTGATTCCATACGGTTTTCCGGTTGTGGGTGCTATTAAAGAATATGATAATGTAACAGGCAGGCCACTAAAGTTATTATTTGTTGGAGGCCTTTCGCAGCGTAAGGGAATAGCTGATCTTTTTGCGGCGGTTAATAAACTTGGCCGGCATGTTGAATTAACTATTGTAGGCAGCAAAACCGGTAATGATTGCCCTGCTTTAGATACTGAATTAGCCAGGCATAAATGGATACCCAGTTTGCCGCACGCCGGCATACTTAAAATAATGAAGGAACATGATGTTTTAGTATTTCCGTCATTATTTGAAGGATTTGGTTTGGTTATAACAGAGGCTATGGCACAAGGTACACCGGTTATTACAACAGAACGTACTGCCGGGCCAGATGTGATTGAGCATGATAATAATGGCTGGTTGATAAAAGCGGGGGATGAACAAGACATACAACATGCTATTGAGAAGTTGTTGCAACAACCGCAATTGATTGCCAATGCCGGTAAAGCCGCAATGGAAACTGCAAGGCTAAGGCCATGGCATGTTTATGGAAAAGAATTAGCCGAAGCAATTATTTATAATAATTACTAATTTCGGGGTGAATAATAGTACCCAAATAATTAATGAACGTAGAACTAAACCCCGATACAGCCATTCCATTTAATCCTGTTATGAACGAGCGGAGGTTAAGAGTTATTCTTAAAAAGGAAGCCGTTATAGAACTTTTAAAAAAAGGGGTTTGGGTATATATTATTTTACTGCTAACTGAAGGTGCTATTCGTAAATGGGGATTACCCCAATTAGCTGCTCCATTATTAATTGTAAGAGATCCTGTTGCTATCTGGATGCTTTTTGTGGCCATAAAAAACGGACTTTTTCCCTCCAATAACTATGTGTGGAGCATGATTATCGTGTCGATTTTTGCCTTCTTTATAGCCATAACTATAGGACATGGTAGTATGGCTGTGGCCATTTACGGAACCCGAATATTGCTTATTCATTTTCCTTTAATGTTTTTAATAGGCAGTATATTTAACCGGGATGATGTTATCAAATTTGGTAAAATGATGCTGGCTATATCTATTCCCATGTTATTGCTTATCGCTGTTCAGTTTTATAGCCCGCAAACTTCATTTATTAACCGTGGGGTAGGAGGTGACCTTTCCGGTGGTGGTTTCTCAGGTGCATTGGGCTATTTTCGCCCGCCGGGAACTTTTTCCTTTACCAGTGGTAATACACAGTTTTGGTCGGTTGTGGGCTTGTTTGTGATTTATTTTTGGCTTAACCCATCAGGCGTTAATCGCATATTACTCATTGCAGCATCAATTTGTTTAATTGCATCAGTACCACTTTCAATTAGCCGTACACTAATATTCCAAATAGTTATAACAGTGTTTTTTGCGTTTATATCTGTATCAAAAAACCCAAGATACATAGGCCAGATGTTACTGGCGGGAATAGGTATAACTATCGCCATTATGTTGTTAAACAAATTGGATTTTTTCCAAAAATCAACGGAAGCACTTGTATCCCGCTATACTGATGCAAGTGTTAGCGAGGGTGGATTAGAGGGCACATTAGGCAACCGCTTTTTAGGTGGATTATTAGGAGCTGTACAGCAAACAAACCAGCCATTTTTTGGATATGGGATTGGGATGGGAACCAACGTTGGCGCTAAATTACTTACAGGTAACGTAGACTTTTTAATTGCTGAAGAAGAGTGGGGCAGGTTAATTGGAGAGATGGGAACCATTATGGGTATTATGGTCATAATGATACGCTTATCGTTTTGTATAAAAGCTGCATGGCTAAGTTTTAGTAGGCTCGCGGTAAAAGATATTCTGCCCTGGATAATTTTAAGTATGGCATTTGTATTTATTGCCCAAAGCCAATGGGCGCAGCCTACAACTTTAGGGTTTTCTACTTTAATTGGCGGGTTATTAATTTCTTCATTGAAAATTGAAATTCCTGCTGCTGATAATGAAAATTAGCATAACATATCCGGCAAAGGTTAAATTAGCTTTTAAATTACCGTAGTATGGATGTACACCGTAAACGGATTTTACTTTACAGGATAGGCAGCCTTGGTGATACTATTGTTGCTTTACCCGTTTTTAATAAGGTACGTGAAATATACCCTGATGCCGATATTACATTGCTCACCAACCGCCCTATTACATCCAAGGCGCCTGCATTAGAAAGTGTATTGAGCAGCGATTATTATTTTGACAGGGTTATAAATTATCCATCAGGCACCAGGAGCCCGCGAGTTTTATATGCGGTTTGGAAAGAGATAAGACAACAAAAAATAGATATTGTTATTAACCTTTCCACTACAAGAATTTTAAAAGACTTACGCTTAACAAAACTGGCGGTGTTGAGGGATAATTTGTTTTTCCGGTCGGCAGGTATATCAAAACTGATAGGGTTCCCAACTGTAAGGGCTGATTATGAATTAGCAGTTGACCTTAAAACCGGTGATTTTGAATGGGAAGCCGCACGCCTTACCCGCAGATTGGAAACTTTAGGGCCAATTGATCTTGGAAGTGATTTTTACTGGGATATGCATTTTAATGACGAGGAGAACTTGTTAGCAAGTGCCGCTTTACAAAAATGCCTTTCCGGCAAACCAATTATAGCCGCCAGTGTAGGTACCAAAAGGCAATCAAACGATTGGGAACAGGATAATTGGAGTAGGTTTTTTAAGGATTTAAAATTACAATATCCCGATTGGCAATTAGTAATGGTGGGTTCGCCGGAGGAGGCTGGCCGTTCTTATAAATGTATTGAAGCCTGGGGAGGCACAGGTATTAATTTATGCGGCAAAACTTCGCCAAGGGTATCAGGCGCGGTTTTGCAAAAAGCGCGTATATTTATTGGGCACGATAGCGGGCCAATGCATCTGGCAGCGGCAGTAGGGGTACCTATTGTTGCTATTTACTCGGCCAGGAATTTTCCAGGGCAATGGTATCCGAGAGATAATTTCAACAAAATTATATACCATAAAACTGATTGTGCAGGTTGTGGTTTGGAGGAGTGTATAGTGCAGCAAAAAAAATGCATATTATCTATCACGGTAGATGAAGTGCTTAATGCTGTAACAGAAACTTTAAATAATACAGAAGCCAAATACAGCTATTAAGTTTATATTTACTATAGTATGTTTTTAAAAATACTTGCTTTTATACTTCCGTGGTCATTAAGGCGCGTTGCTCTGCAACATTGGTTTGGATATGTTATTCACCCCACAGCCAGAATAGGCTTATCATGGATATACCCTGGCAAATTAATCATGAAGGAGGGCGCAAAGATAGGCCACTTTAATATAGCCATACACCTTGACCAAATTGAAATGGGCACCAAAGCTTCAATAGCTCGTGGCAACTGGATAACAGGTTTCCCATCCAACACAAACTCCCCGCATTTTGGTCATCAAACACTAAGGCGGTCGTTATTTATTATGGGCGATAATTCTGCTGTCACAAAAAACCATCATTTTGATTGCACTAATGTTATTGAAATAGGTCGTTTTACAACAATTGCCGGCTACCAGTCGCAATTTCTTACTCATTCAATAGATGTGATAGAGAACAGGCAGCACAGTGATAAAATTGTTATTGGTGAGTATACTTTTGTGGGCACCAATGTAGTTATGCTGGGTGGGGCCGAACTTCCATCCTGCTCGGTATTGGGAGCTAAATCATTACTTAATAAAAAATTTACTGATAAGTGGATGATGTATGGTGGTGTGCCCGCAAAAGCGCTACAGCAAATACCCGCCGACGCCAAATATTTTACACGTGCAAACGGGTTTGTTTACTAATATTTAATAGGAGGTAAACAATGAAACTATTGCACATTATTGCCACCATGAACCCCATTAGCGGTGGGCCCTGCCAGGGGATACGTAATAGTAATCCCGAAATTGTGCGTTATGGCATAAACCGTGAAGTTGTTAGTCTGGATGACCCGGAAACTCCTTTTTTAGGATCAGATGATTTTATAATACATGCTTTGGGGCCGGCAATTGGTACATGGCATTATGCGCCCCGTTTAAGACCGTGGCTGCTTGCTAACCTTGGCAGGTTTGATGTAGTTGTTATAAACGGATTATGGATTTATCCAAGTTACGCAGGCTGGAGTGCAATTCAAACTATTAAAAAGCAGGCTAAGCGCAACCCTGAAATACGTGTACCCAAAGTTTTTATAATGCCCCATGGCATGCTTGATCCATATTTCCAAAACGCATCCAATAGAAGGATAAAAGCGATACGTAACTGGTTTTACTGGAAACTTATAGAGAACAAGGTTGTAAACGGGGCTGACGGCATATTGTTTACCTGCGCAACCGAGCTTATGCTGGCCCGCAAGTCATTTCACCCGTATCATCCTAAAAAAGAGGTCAATGTTGGCTATGGTATCACCCCTCCACCCGTATATTCTGAGGGAATGAGAGGGGAATTTTTAGCGCAATGTCCGGAAGTAAAAGATAAGCCCTACTTATTATTTTTAAGCCGTATACATAAAAAAAAAGGTGTTGACCTGTTAATAAAAGCATATGCCAACACTGTTAATAAAGCATTGGCCGAAAAAAGAGAATACCCAAAGCTGGTTATAGCGGGTCCAGGTTTAAATAGTTTATACGGAGCAAAAATGGTTAGGCTGTTAGCGTCGTATCCCACGTTAAAAAATAGTATTTTTTTTACCGGCATGCTTACCGGCGACTGTAAATGGGGAGGGCTTTATGGCTGCGAAGCTTTTGTATTGCCAAGTCACCAGGAAAATTTTGGCATTGCTGTAGTTGAGGCAATGGCATGTAAAAAACCGGTACTTATATCGCACCAAATAAATATATGGAAGGAGATAGAAGCCGGCGGTGGTGCAATTGTTGCTGCCGATACTCTTGAAGGAACCCAAAATATGCTAAATGAGTGGGTAAGTTTATCTGCAGGTAAGCAAAATGAAATGGGTAAACGTGCGCTTGAGACCTATCAAAATAATTTCCATATAGGGCCAGCATCAATTGCCTTTATTAATTCAATAAGTATATAAATTTATATATGCGAGCAGGACGGTTAAAAACATACGATATAATTATTAGTATTGTACTAAGTATTATGTTGTGTTTAAACGGTAATTCATACCATGGTTAATCAAGATACATTAACCGGTCCATCTTTTTCAATCAATAACCGTATTGCAAGAGTTATATGGAGTTTGGTGTA
Organism: Mucilaginibacter sp.; assembly: GCA_028288285.1. Classification (GTDB taxonomy): domain Bacteria; phylum Bacteroidota; class Bacteroidia; order Sphingobacteriales; family Sphingobacteriaceae; genus Mucilaginibacter. The sequence continues at coordinate 51,428 of JAQBNZ010000156.1, read as the reverse complement.
TCTCCTGTTTTTTAGATATTCACCCAAATCATTGCATGGCTGGCGCTCTTTTATTTTGCGTTGTTTTGGCGCAAAAATAGGTAATGGAGTACATGTTTATCCTGGCGTAAGGATATGGGCGCCATGGAATTTAGAATTGCATGATGAATGCGGTGTAGGCAGCGGCGCAATACTCTACTCGCAAGGGAAAATAACCATTGGCCAAAGGGCTGTGATATCACAAGGCGTAAATATATGTACAGGCACCCATGATTATACAGATGCAGGCATGCCTTTAGTTACAAAGCCAATTTATATTGGTGCTAATGTATGGGTAGCAGCTGAGGCATTTATACACCCGGGTGTAACCATTGCAAACGGTTGCGTAATTGGTGCAAGATCAGTAGTTGTAAATGATATGCCGGAATGGATGGTGTGCTCGGGTCACCCATGTAAACCCCTTAAAGCACGGGTTATAAATTAATTTTTGTACTATTTTGATGATATCTGTTTTAATACTCACCAAAAACGAAGAGCAAGACTTGCCGGGATGTCTTGCATCAGTAAAGTGGTGCGATGATATACATGTTTATGATTCTTTTAGTGATGACAAAACAGTTGAATTAGCAACCAGCGCTGGTGCAAAAATCACACAGCGAAAATTTGATAATTGGTCGGCACATCAAAATTGGGGATTAAAGAATATTAATTTTAAGTATCCCTGGGTATTATATATTGATGCTGATGAACGGGTATCAGAAAGCTTATATATTTCGTTACAACTGTTGAATTTGCAAAAAAGCGAACACGTAGCTTATGAAATTAGACGCCGGGATTTTGCATGGAACGGTGTTTGGTTAAAACATGCACAAATCTCACCATTTTATATCCGGTTATTCAGGCCCGGAAAAATGCATTATAAACGGTTGGTGAACCCGGTTTCATTACCACAAGGTTCGGTTGGGCGGGCAGATGGTTATTTAGATCATTATCCTTTTAGCAAAGGGTTTAAATTTTGGTTTAACCGCCATTTAAATTATGCTGATATGGAAGCGGCAATGCGTATTGATGAAATAGGAATCGGGAAAGAGTTTTCAATAAAAAAGGCACTTTTTAGCAAAGATTTTAGCGAAAAACGCTATCACCAAAAAGGGCTTTTTTATAAACTGCCGGGCAGGCCAATAATTAAGTGGTTTTATATGATGTTTATACGAGGGGCTTTTATTGATGGTACCGCAGGTATAACTTATGCCATAATGCAATCGATATATGAATATTTTATAGTACTTAAAACTAAGGAAATTTTATCTGATAATATAAAAAACAAACAAACCGATATATTTATAAGCTCCGTTACAGATAAGAAGCACTGAAGCCGTATAGCAAGAATTAATTTGTTATTTTAGCAGAATAATAGCTATTTTAAAAAAGTAGTTTAAATAAAACGTTGATTCGCATTTTTTTATGTTAAAGTTTTATTCCTTCTACTTTTCTCAATGACTATGCAGTTATCAGCCGAAGCCCCTAATTAATAAATGAACAAGAAGAAAATTCTGTTAATAAGTCACAATTTTTCACCTGAACCTATTGGCATTGGAAAATATAATGGAGAAATGCTGCTCTGGCTTGCGAATCATGGTTATGATTGTACTGTAATTACAACTTTTCCATATTACCCCTATTGGAAAGTACAGGCACCATATAATAACTTGTGGTATAAAAAGGAGCTGATGTATGTTGGAGAAGGTAAGCCTGATCTAACTATATATCGTTGCCCATCATACATCCCTAAAGACCCTACAGGTAAACAAAGGGCCGTACAAGATTTTTCTTACTGGCTTTCAAAATTCTTAATGATATTTAAGCTGATAATTTCAAAAAAGAAATATGATCTTATTATCACTGTTGCTCCTCCATTTCACCTGGCTTACCTGGGATTAATATTCAGAAAGCTAAAGGGCGGTAAACTACTTTATCATATTCAGGATATGCAGATAGAGGCCGCGCGTGATCTTAAATTTTTTTCAAGAAAAAGGATATTAGCAGGTTTATTTAAGGTAGAGTATAATATATTATTTGGTGCCGATTATGTAAGCAGCATATCTGAAGGTATGATAAAAAAAATCAAATCGAAAGTTAACCGCGATATTGTGTTTTTTCCTAACTGGGTTGATACAGGTGATTATTTCCCCATTCCAGACAGGCATTTGCTTAAAGATAAATGGGGTTTCCATTCTAATGATATTGTTTTGTTGTACTCTGGCGCTGTTGGAGTAAAACAAGGGCTCGAGGGAATTTTAGTTACTGCCGAACAATTACAACAACAAAATCATAAGCATATTAAGTTTGTTATTTGCTCATCAGGGCCATATAACGAATTGATTATTGAGCAGGCTAAAAGGAAAAAGTTAAGTAATATTAGTTTTTTATCTGTACAGGTAAAGGAGATATTTAATGAGTTTCTTAATATGGCCGATTTGCATTTGGTATTGCAAAAAGCGAATGCCGGTGACTTGGTTATGCCTTCTAAACTAACAACCATTTTAGCTGTTGGGGGTGCCAGCATCATAACCGCATCAAAGGGTACATCACTTTATGATATGGTTATTGAACAAGATTTTGGCTACATAGTTGAACCGGGTAAGCATAAGTTGCTTACTGAACTTATATTAGGCATTAAACTTGATGATAGCCTTGAACAAAAGAGAATTAATGCCCGTAATTACGCTACAAAATATTTAAACGTTGATACGGTTATGGACGATTTTGTAGGTAATTTTTTAAGTTGATCAAACCTTTGTGCTAATTAAGCTTCACGTCAGATATAATTGGTTTGTGATCTGATATCTTTTTATCAAGCGCCTGGTAATTAAGTACATCAAATTCCGGACTGGTTAAGATGTAATCTATCTGGAGTTTGGGAAACTTGTTATAATAGGTTGTTACAAAGCCAGTTCCTCTTTCAATAAAAGCATTTTTTAATCCATAAGTTAATTCATTTACCGTAAAAGACAACGGTGTATCGTCAAGGTCGCCTAATATTACGTATGGATATTTGCAGTTGTTAAGATGCCTTTTTATTATAGCTGTCTGATAACTTCTTTTAATAAAAGCAATCTTTAATTTGTCCAATACAAGTGTGGATTCGTTTAAATGTACTTTTCCATGGCTTACACTAGTTTTTTCTTTTTTAAAGTGTACGCCAAGTAAATGAATACTATACACTCTAAAAATTTTGTTGTTATGTTTAACATCAACAAATACATTTTCAACTTTGAGAAAGCGAGTTTCGGGTATCGAACCCGAATTAATAATTGGGTATTTACTGAAAATTGCAATTCCTGTAGAATCGCCATTTTTATTTTTATGAAGCTGAGAAAAAGCATATTTAGTGTTTAATAATTTTTTTAGGGAATCTGAAATGCTTCCTCTATCAGATGGTTTTGATGTGTATTCAATTAAACTTACTATATCGGGTTGTTTATCATTAATTAATTTCAAAATATCTCTCTGGTCAGGTTCGTTTTCTTTAATTCCTAATCCGATAAATTGACGGACGTTATAAAGCATAATTCTAATGTCTTCCGGTGATTCTTTTATTTCTTTTTGTGTCATTTTATGAAACCCAAAATTTGCAATAATTGCATTAAAGCCAATTACAATGCAAATTGTAGAAATAAAAACAAACCATTTTAAACGAATCGTCCAATACAATACGAATAAAATGTTTACCAGTAATATTACTTGATACGCTAAACCAAAAACAGCTATTATCCAAAAATCCCTTGGATCGGTACTTGGAGCCAGGTAACTCAACAATAGCGCTAATACCGCAAAAATATTTATTATCAATACAACTTTGTCAACAACCGGAAGTTTATGATTTAATTTCTTTTTAGTTCTCATAGATTATAGTACCACGTTGTGTAAGGTTGTAAACAAAATTCCTTAAAAGTAAATGTTTAGTATTATTTATTGAGTATAATAATTCAATTCTTTGTCAGCAATTAAATTACTACCGATTTGCACCGGCTTTATAACCTTTTCCATAGGTTTTTTAGCTTAGTTAATTATCTTTATAGCTCAATAATACTATTTAAATGAAAGCCTGGCTTAAAAGAAATTATTATAAATGGGCTTATTACAGTAAAAATGTAAAGATTGGTAAAAAGGTATTATTAGATACCCGCATTGTGTTTGAAGGATATAATGTAATTGGCGATAATACCGAAGTTGCCTCATCAAAAATTGGCTTAGGAACTTACATAGCCGATAAATCAATTATAAAAAAAGCTATTATCGGGAGATATTGTTCAATAGGCAGTAGTGTGGAAACCGGTTTGGGTGTGCATCCTTCCACGGGTTTTGTATCAAGCCATCCCGCATTCTATTCAACAAAAAAGCAAGCCGGTTTTTCTTTTGTAGATAAAGATATCTTTAAAGAGCACTTATTTATTGATGCGGACGAAAAATATGTAGTGCTGATAGGCAACGATGTTTGGGTAGGCAACAATGTTATTATTATGGATGGGATTAAAATTGGCGATGGAGCTATCGTAGCTTCAGGATCAGTTGTAACAAAGGATGTAGCGCCTTATACCATTGTTGGTGGCGTACCTGCAAAGTTTATCAAGCCTCGTTTTGATGAACAGCAAGTAGAAAAGCTTTTAGCAATAAAATGGTGGAATTGGAGCATGAAAGAAATTAAAGCGAATAATAAGCTTTTCGAGAGCGTTGAATCATTTACCTCGAGTATTCAATAATTAGTAATAGTTATTTTACTAATTATTGAAAGCCATTATTATAATATTTGATACTTTAGTACAGTAAATCGCAATACAATTGATGAAGTTTTTTAAAGATATAAACGTACAATACCTTATCACTTTCTTTTTTTTATTATTAACTGCAAATGCCAATTTTTTGTCATCAAGTACACCTGGCTGGTTTATAATTATGTTTTTAATGATTTTAGCTGGTGTTATAAAAAGGCAGTTTGAGAAACGTGATATGATAAATCTTCTTTGGTTCTCCATCGCTTATCTTTTATTCATATTTTTTAGGTTCTATGTTGTTAATGAGCTTGAAACCGATTATTTAATCAGCGACATAATATTCTTAGTTAAGTACATATTTTTGAGCTTTATATTCTGTGCAATTCTAAAGGATGAAGCCATAGCGTATATTGTAAAAGTTGTAACCCATTTGGCGGTACTGTCTTTTATATTTTTTATACTACAGCTCTTAGCACCAGAGGCTATGTTCAGAGTGTTTTCGGCTATAAGTTTTCCAACCGGTAATATGATTCCCGGCTATACAAACTTTTTATTATTTACCTATACAAAAGGTTTTCATGATTTTAGCAATTCGGGCTTTGTTTGGGAGCCTGGCGCATTTGGATGTTTTTTAGTGATAGCCTTAATGTTTCACTTTTTCTTAAACAGGTTTAAGTTTGATAACACTACTATTATACTTGTAATTGCTAATATTACTACATTTTCAACTACAAATTATTTAGGTTTGTGTGTATTGCTAATTTTAGCATACAGGTTTAGAGTACCCAAGATTAATATTTACCTATTAATACTTATTCCTATAGTTATTGCATTAGTTGTTTTTATTCCATTTTTAGGGGATAAGATAATAGATACCTATAAGGAAGATATGCGTGATCTTAATCATTTAAAAGTATTAGAGAAGTATTATCATCATAACCGTATGCAAATACCACTAAACAGGTTCTCAAGCATGTGGCATATTATAAATTCATTTGGCGATAAATTGATATTGGGCGTAAGTAACAAGTATAATGATATATTAAACAAAACTTATACAGTTAACATATCTAATGGGATATTTGATTTTTTTGCCAAGTTTGGTATAGTAGGATTTTTTTACCTGATGTATCGTTATATAAGATTTTGCCGCCCGTATGTAGTTAAATTTGAGAACGTAGTATATTGTATACTTATTCTATTGGCATTAAGTTTTGGCGAACCTATTCTTATCCTTCCGTTTGTATTAATATTTTTGTTTTTAAGGAAAGTACAAACCCCTATAGGTCATAAAGAAAAAGAAAGTGACAACCTTGCCGGCATTTAATTGCATACCAATAGGATGAAAGATCAGGCTTTAAGCAACGTAGCGGTTTTGTTAACCTGTTATAACCGAAAATATAAAACCCTTACATTTCTACATAGTTTAATTGATCAGTTTGGATTTAAAAGATTACAGGCAGATATATACTTGCTTGATGATGGTTCAACTGATGGTACCGCTGCTGCTGTAAAAAAAGAATTTCCTTTTGTTAATATAATAAACGGAACGGGAAGCTTGTTTTGGGCAGGAGGGATGCTTACTATTTGGAAATACGCCATCACTCAAAAGGTTTATGATCTGTTTTTATTGTTTAACGATGATGTAATACTTCTGGAAGATAGTGTTGAAAGATTAATGGCCACCTATATGGAGGGCAAAAGCAACGGAACTATTTTAATAGGTTCAACATTAAGCCCTGTTTCAAACCAGTTATCATATGGTGGCAGCTCATTGTATAAATCAAATCGCGCTGCTTATTATTCTGTTAAGCCTCATGATAGTGAAACTCTTCCATGCCAATTAGGTAATGCTAATATACTTTTGGTTGATAAGTTTACGGTTGAAAGGATAGGCCTTTTTTCAAATATGTATACCCACTACCTGGCCGACTTTGATTATACTTTAACTGCATTCAGGAATGGTGTTGACGTGTTAATTGCACCCGGTTATTATGGTTATTGCGAAGATGATCATGGGGTTAACTGGCTATCAGGCAAGCACTCGCTTAAAAAGAGAATTAGCTACCTATACAGTGTTAATGGCTTGGCTTACAAAGAATATCTTTATTACATAAAAAAACATTTCCCGGCAGATTATATAAGTGCCTTTGCTAAATTATGGCTAAAAACCCTGTTCCCCATTATTTGGGATAAATTTAAAAGGAGGGAAATGCATAATTGAAAATAGTAATATTAAATAACGATTTCAGGGTATACTGGAAAAGCAGGCTGGCCTACCTTCACCAATATCTGGCTTCTCAAAATATTGATATGTATGCGATCGAGCTTTTTGGAAAAGGCTCGCCTTATACTTTTGATACGGTTAACAATACACAGCCCTGGTGGACTTGCCTTTTCCCTAATGATAGTTCGATAGATTTATCAAAATTTGATATAAAGAAAGCCCTACATGAGGCTTTAGATGATCTGCAGCCTGATATTGTTATTGGGCCTTCTATTGTGTTTTTCCCTGGTGCGTTAGGTATTTCATGGGCGAAAAAGAACAAGAAGAAATTTATCATGTTTGATGATGCCAAGCCATCGCAGGTAAAAAGGAATTTTGTAGTGCAAGGGATCAAGAACCTGATCACATTGCAGGCTGACAGTTTGTGGCTCCCTTCAAAAAGTTATGCTCAAGAATACACCTACTTCCATGATAAAGGCATCCCGTTTTTTTATGGATTCAGTTGTATTGATAATGATTTTTTTAATCCGATTACTAATTGTCAGCCCAAAAGCAAAACCATTATTTGCATCGCGCGGCTGGTACCCATAAAGAATATAGATAATTTGCTAAAGGCATGGCAGTTGATTGAACGGCAAAATACAGGTTATCACTTAGTGATTGTTGGTAACGGACCTCAGGAAGTGTCTTTAAAACAGCTGTCATTAAATTTGAGTGTTAAAACGGTTGAGTTTATTGAGGCTGTAGATAACAAGACGCTCCCGGCTTATTTTAAACGCTCTGATGCGTTTATTTTGCCAAGCCTTTCAGAAACATGGGGGCTCGTTGTAAACGAGGCTATGGCCGCTGGTTTGCCTGTGTTATTAAGTGCAAGAATTAATGCGGCTCACGATCTTTTAAAAGAAGGAGTAAATGGGTTTGGATTTGATCCGGTTGATGTAAACGCTATTTATAATGCCATCTTAAAGTATATAAATACTAATGACCTACTAAAAAAACAGATGGGAAATGCATCTTTGAAGCTTGTTGATGCATTTAGTTTTGAAAGAATGGGTAAACAGCTTGCCGATGAACTAAATAGGTTATATGCCAAACCATATATATTACCGGGTATTATCACCGCTACTATTATAAGCTTATGGCATGGCCGCTACAATACAAGTGGTTGGGATAAAATTGATAACAATAAGGCTTGATGGAGTTTAAACAGGAGTTTAAGGTTAATAATTTTGATCTGTTGCGTTTACTTGCCGCAACACAAGTTATTGTCGACCATTATTTTCAACATTTACAAATATCATTAAGTGATTTTAGCCTTAATATCCTATATCTGTTTCCAGGTGTGCCGGTTTTTTTTATAATAAGCGGGTATTTGATCTCAGCCTCATATGAACGTAATAACAGCATCAGTACTTATACAAGAAACAGAATATTACGTATTTTCCCGGGCTTGTGGGGCTGTATTTTCATAACCATAATTTTAATAACAATAACCGGTATAAGTTTTATTAACAAACAGGTTATTGCCTGGTTACCTGCCCAGCTAATAGGGCTTATTTATACACCTCCATTTTTAAAAACATACGGTTTCGGTTCGTATAACGGTAGCTTATGGACAATACCCATCGAACTGCAGTTTTATATTCTGCTGCCTTTTTGTTATTTGCTGGCGCCAAAAAAGTATACTAATTATTTTTTTTACGTATTGCTTACGGTCTTCTTAGTATTAAGCTTTCTGTTCCAGACAATAGGTTTTACCGGTAAGCTGGAAAAGATAATAAGCTATTCATTCATTCCACATTTTTATCTTTTTTTAATAGGTGTTATTTTCCAACGGTTGCAGCTTTATAAGCATGCAATAATTAATAACAAGGCATTGTATTGGGTAATTGCTTATCTGGTGTATAGCTTAACATTATCACCGATTATTGAACCAATAACATTTACTTTAATAAAAAATGTACTGTTAGCTTTTGTGGTTATATCGTTAGCCTATACCTTGCCAGAGCTTGCCAAAAAGCTGCTTCGTACGAATGATATATCATACGGTATATATATTTATCATGGGCTTATTTTAACCATTATGATTCAAGAAAAAGTTAATGTAAATCTGTTTGTACTGATATTGCTAACCTACATACTTGCATACTTATCATGGATATGCATTGAGAAGCCTTTTATCAGGAGTAAAAAGCACACCATTAGAGTAATTACAACCAATTGATAAAAACAAAAGCTTAGTTTATAATTAAACTAAGCTTTTGTTTTTAGAGAGAAAATCATTGTAAGCCAGTTGGATGCCTTCTTGCAATTCTATTGTATGATGCCAACCTTTACTGTGAAGTTTTGATACATCCATTAACTTGCGAGGTGTACCATCTGGTTTTGAGGTGTCAAATGCTACATCGCCTTCAAAGCCAACAATATTTTTGATAAGCAGGGCAAGATCTTTGATAGAAATATCCTCACCGGTGCCAACATTAACCAGCCCTTCTTCGTTGTAGTTCTGCATCAGATAAAAACAAGCTTCAGCCAAGTCATCAGCAAATAAAAACTCGCGTTTTGGTGTGCCGCTACCCCAAATAGTTACAGAAGATAAGCCATTAGTTTTAGCCTCATGAAATCTTCGGATTAATGCCGGAACTACGTGTGAATTTTGTGGGTGATAGTTGTCATTATAACCATACAAATTTGTAGGCATTACTGATATAAAATTGCAACCATATTGTGCACGGTAAGCATCGCACATTTTTATACCTGCTATTTTGGCAATTGCATAAGGCTCATTTGTTTGCTCAAGTAAACCGGTTAAAAGGTACTCCTCTTTTAGAGGCTGTGGTGCAAGTTTTGGATATATACAACTTGATCCTAAAAACATCAATTTTTTTACCCCATTAAGGTAGGATGAGTGAATAATGTTGTTCTGAATTTGCAGATTATCGTACAAAAACTCTGCACGGTAAGTATTATTAGCTATAATACCCCCCACTTTTGCAGCAGCTAAAAAAACATATTCGGGTTTGTGTGTAGCAAAAAAAGCAGCAGTTTGTTGCTGGTTCCGCAAATCAAGTTCTGTAGAGGTACTGGTAATAATATTAGTATAGCCCTCTTTGGTTAGTTTGCGATGAATGGCCGAGCCAACCATGCCGCGATGCCCTGCAATATATATACTTGCTACTTTTTCCATTCCTTCTTATTCGAACTGGTTTTTAATTTGATATCCTGAATCTTTCAACAGCTTTTCGCGATGGAAGAATTCAACATCTGCAGCCACCATTTCCTCAATCAATCCCTGTAAATCATATTTAGGTTTCCAGCCTAATTTAGTTTGAGATTTTGTAGGATCTCCAATTAACAGATCAACTTCTGTAGGTCTAAAATATTTTGGATCTACAGCAACAATTTCCTGTCCAATTTCAATCTGATAATCAGGATGTGTACAAGCTGCTACGTATCCTTTTTCATCAGCACCACTACCTTTAAACTCAATAACTATTCCAAGTTCTGCAAAAGCTAATCGTACAAATTCACGCACCCTTGTAGTAACGCCGGTAGCTATAACAAAATCTTCAGGAGTATCCTGTTGTAATATAAGGTACATTGCTTCAACATAGTCTTTAGCATGCCCCCAATCCCTTTGTGCATCAAGATTACCTAAAAATAATTTACTTTGCAGGCCCAATGCTATTTTTGCTGCTGCCCTGGTAATTTTACGTGTTACAAAGGTTTCGCCACGTAAAGGACTCTCATGATTAAACAATATACCATTACAGGCAAACATACCATAAGCTTCGCGATAGTTAACAGTTATCCAGTAAGCGTACATTTTGGCCACTGCGTAAGGTGACCGGGGGTAAAAGGGTGTAGTTTCTGATTGCGGAACTGCCTGCACTAAACCATAAAGTTCTGATGTTGAGGCCTGATAAATTTTAGTTTTTTTGGTTAATCCTAAAATACGTATAGCTTCCAAAAGTCTTAAAGTTCCAATACCATCGGCATTGGCAGTGTATTCTGGTGTATCAAAACTTACTTTAACATGAGACATTGCACCCAGGTTATAAATTTCATCAGGTTGAACTTGTTGTATGATCCTTATTAAATTTGTAGAATCAGACAGATCTCCGTAATGCAGAATGAATTTTTGGTCTTCATCATGCGGGTCTTGGTATAGATGGTCTATCCGCTCGGTATTAAATAACGAACTGCGGCGCTTTATACCATGTATTTCGTATCCCTTTGATAATAATAAATCCGCAAGATATGCCCCATCCTGTCCTGTTATACCTGTTATTAGTGCTACTTTTTTACTCATTTAAAGAATATTCTTATCGAATTCAATTATTTTTTAGCTCGAAATTACTACATTTTATTTGATAAGAGTATTAGATAGTCACCTTTTACTTAATAGGCGTATGGTAATAAATTAAAAAGCGTTTTTATCGCCTGCAACGGTTTTCCAAAAAGTAAGGAAAATGATTTTTATGTCTAACAGCAAGGTCCAATTTTCAATATACCATATATCATAGTTTATTCTTGCCAACATAAGTGATGAATTTGTAGTAGTTTCACCTCTAAAGCCATTTACCTGCGCCCAACCAGTGATGCCTGGTTTAACCAGATGCCGTACCAGATATTTGTCAATAGTTTTTTTGGATTCAAGATTTAGCGGAGTTGGATGCGGCCGGGGCCCAACAACAGACATATTGCCTATAAGTACATTTACAAACTGTGGAAATTCATCTAAACTTGTTTTTCTTAAAAAAGCACCTATAGGAGTTATCCTCGAATCATTTTTTTTAGCTTGTTGATATTTACCACTGGTTGCATCTACATCACGTGAAGTAATATACATGGAGCGGAACTTATAGCATTTAATTTTTTTGTTCTTGCGCCCCCATCTTTCCTGAACAAAAAATACAGGTCCTTTTGAATTTAACTTTATTAATAAACCAATTAAGGGAAAAAGCCATGAGCATATTAAAAGTAGCACAAAAAAGCTGAAAATAATATCAAATATCCTTTTAATTGTTCGTAAATGAATGTCATCCAATGGTTCATTTCGTACAGTTATCATTGGGAATCCGTTAAAAACACTGATATTATATTGTGAATTTATTAAATCATGATATGCAGGGATGATACGCAATTTAACCGCATGGTTGCTTACCATACTTGCTATATGCTTAATCTTATGATGGGCAGTGTTTGGAAGAGCAATTACAACCTCATCCACATTATTCATATTGTCAGTAATGTAATTGTCTATATTTTCTATTTTGCCAAGATACTTTCCCTTTAATGCAGATTTATCCTCATCATCTAAAAAACCAACCACCTCATAACCAAGGTGAATATTTTTTTTAATTACATTGGAAAACTCTATGCCAATTTTACCTGCACCTATGATAAGTATATTTTTTTTATGAACGCCTTTCTTATGAAGGAAAAGCATTAACTTTCTATATATAATTTTTTCAAACGGAATAAATATACATAATAAACCTATGTAAATTAATAAAAAGCGCCTGGTGTTAAAAGTTTGGTGTGCAGAAAAAAAGAAAAGTACCACCAGGCAAAACTGAATAAATATCCCATTGGCTGTTTTGTATAAGCTGACCAAAAAGGTTTTTGCATCAAAATTATCCGGGTGATGATTACTGCTGGAAGTAAAATACCAGCCAATAACCAAAATAGGTAACATCCAGAAATTTGCTAAAGCGAGATGAGACTTATAAACGTACTCAATAATTACAGAGGCTAATCCAAAACTAAATGTTAAAACAAAAGATTCGTTAAAAAACCTATAGAAATTGAAGTGTATTTTACGATTTGAATTCATTCATTAATTAAAAGTAGCCAATTTATTAAACGTTGAAAATAACGTAATTAAGTTTATTTTAAACGCTTATTTACATATTATTTAATTGTTAATTATAAGTATAAAAAATATTATAGTATTTAAGTAATCTTAAATAGGCGTTTATACACGTTAACAAGTTTGACCGATTCATATGACCAGGCTAATTTATTAACCACCCTGTCATAGCCAAAATTACCCATGATCTCACGGTCTCTCGGGTTGTCTAAAAGCCACATCACTTTATTAGCAAAGTCGAGTGTATCTGTATTTGTTGCGTATAACGATGCTTTTTCAGCCGAAAACCTACCTTCTTTTAAATCATATTGTACAATTGGCTTTTTAAGTGCCATGTATTCCATTATCTTGTTCATGGTAGATAAATTATTCATATCTGTAGGTCTGTCCGGATTAACGCAAACATCAGCGGTGTTAAGCACTTCTACCAACGTTTTATCATCTACCCGGCCATAAAAATCAACATAGTTATTCAAATTCATCCTTGCTGATAAGTGCTGTATTTTTTCCAATTCTATACCACCGCCTACAATAGCAAAGTGTACATCTTGACGCTGTTCTACAATATATTTTATTGATTCAAGCAAAAGGTCCAAGCCTTCTGTTTCACTTATTACACCGACATATCCAATTAGATATTTTTTGCCTTTTTTGTATGAATCTATAGGTGGAATAATTTTGAGCCTATCCAGTTTTGGGCCGCTTCTTACTACATTTACGTTGTTTGGATCCATCTTCCCTCGACGTATGGCGATCTCTTTAAATGATTCATTGGTGGCTATACTTATATTGGCAGTTGCAAAAGTTAAACGTTCAACTAATAATAATAATTTATAAAAAAAACCTTTCTTATTAAATTTAGCCACATAAAATTCCGGGTTTATATCATGGTGGTCAAAAACATATTTTACACGAAATAACTTATAGAAGATTGCCACTAGAAATATCAGATCTGGAGGATTGCAACCATGTATTACATGAAAAGGCCTTTTTAAAAAAATTTTTAGACTAAGCCAGTACCACCAAAAAATAGAAGTGGAATATTCAAGCAAATAACCGATTAAACCGTTTCCTTCAGATAAAGGGTGACGATAAATATTAATATCATTTATCACCTCGTGCCTTTTAGTGTAGCCCTTCATAATCGGACATATGATAGATATTATAGCACCATTTTCTTTTAGAGTATTTGCTTCTTGCCAAACTCTTCTATCAAACGGAACAGGCAAATTTTCTACAATGATTAATATATGTTTACCTGTAAAAATTTCTTCAGCCATTTTAAGTATATTGAGTAACGGATCAGCGGTTTACCAGTTTATTCCTTTATAAACGGGCTTTTGGCGAACTCTTTCATCGATACGAACGAGGTCAATTATAGTAGCAGTGCCTATCCAGGTTGCCAATGTATCAGCATATTCCTTTTCATTGTTGTTTACAACAATTACTTCATATTTATCCATTATTTCATGGATATCATTTACCATCAGTTTAGATAGATGAGGAATGTGAGCATCGATATATTCTTTATTGGTGCCCGTTAATCGCGATACCTGCACATTTTTGTCATAAATTGAAATATCATAACCTTTACCTAAAAGAGTTTCTATAACGACAACGGCAGGGCTGTTTCTCAAGTCGTCAGTTCCTGCTTTAAAACTTAATCCTAAAAAGCCTAATTTTTGTTTTTTTTGACTCACAATAAGATCAATGACTCTTTGGATTTGAATATTGTTCGTTTTGTCAATGCTTTCAATTACTGGTGCTTTAATATACAAATCATGGGCAAGAGTTTGTAAGCCTTTTAAATCTTTAGGTAAGCAGGAACCGCCATATGCAAAACCAGGTTTAAAATAATAATTTGAGATATTAAGTTCTTTATCTTTACAGAATATATCCATTACGCTATGCGAATCTATTTGCAGGGCATTGCATATATTTCCGATTTCATTTGCGAAAGATATCTTTAAAGCATGGTAAGTATTGTTAACATACTTCATTATTTCGGCAACTTTAACATCAGTTAGTACAACCTCGCCTGGTAATTGATCATAAATAGATGCCAGTTTAGTTGCGGCATCACGGAAATGTGAGCCTATTAATGTAATAGGAGGATTATAGTAGTCTTTAACAGCTGTACCCTCCCGTAAAAATTCGGGATTACTTACCATTGCAAAGTCTTTTCCATGTTTTTTACCGGAAACTTCTTCTACAATGGCTGCAAATTTATCGGAGGTGCCGGGCATTACCGTAGATCGAATAGCAATAATATGAAAATCGTTCTTTTCTTTTAAAACCTCGCCAAGATTATTAGCTACGTTAAAAATATAGTCTAAGTTTAAGTGCCCGTTAGGACCGGTAGGTGTGCCTACAGCAACAATTGATATTTCGGTATTGAAAATGGCTTCTTTAAAGTCGGTGGTGGCACGAATACGTTGTGCTTCAAATTGCTCTTTGATAATAACGTCAATGTCTTTTTCAATTATGGTAGGTAACCCATTATTTATTTGGTTAACCTTTGTTTGGCTGACGTCAACGCCAACTACATTGTGTCCATTTTTTGCAAGACAGCCCAGGCTAACGCAGCCAACATAACCTAAACCGAAAATACTAATATTCATTGGACGATATATGTGCTATTTGTAATAAATTTGTAACTAAGAAATATGGATTCCTATTAAGAATATTGTAATAATAAGTCCATATATTGCACATATTGACTTTTTATACTGTTTTTAATATTCAAATTTAAAAAAAATCTTTTATTATTTATGATATATATTAAAATAAGTAATTGATCGTTCTTTGTGTAATTATATACCAACTATATGCAACGAATTAAATTTTTTGTCTTATTATTTTTGTGTACTTCCAGCGTAATGGCTCAGCGAAAAAACTTATTACTTGACGCCAATTTTAATGATGGGATATTGCACAAGTTTGAACATGAAGAGATTTTTGATCCTGCAGGGGCGACTATTTCTGACAGTGTTATGAGACATGGGCAAAAGAGCGTACGCATTGAAGTTAGGTCTAACAATATTGACAGCAGATCTATTCGGTCTGAATTTGCATCTAAACCGGAAACTAATTCTGAGCGATGGTATGGGCTTTCGATATTTGCACCAAAATCATATTTATCGGATGTTGAACCGGAAATTGTAACACAATGGCATAATGTTCCCGATAGTTCTTTAGAGTATGGTCTATCTCCTAGTCTTTCAATGTGGGTTGTAAATGGACGTTGGGATTTTCATATTATGTGGGATACCGCAAGAATAACACCGCAAGGAAAATGGATGGGAAGTGTAAATTTTGACTTAGGCTCTGTTGTCCTGAATGAATGGACGGACTGGGTTTTTCATATTAAGTTTTCGTATAAAGCTGATGGATTAGTGGAAATATATAAAAACGGTAAAAAAGTTATAAGCAGACAAGGCCCTAATGTTTTTAATGATGCAAAATTGCCTTACTGGAAAGTGGGTGTCTATAAATGGGTTTACAAAGACCATAACGAAAAATTGCATAAGTACAATCAACGTGTATTATTTTATAGCGGAATAAGAAAGGGAAATGAAAAAGCTACTTATTCTGATGTAGCTCCATAATAATTCACTTTAAGTCAATAAATATTTTTAATCGATTATTTTTATAGTTGTTTGTAAAACAACTTCACGGTTTGTGATATTAAAAAAACAGTCAAATATTTTACAAGATGCTTTTTTTAAAAAGCTATCTGAATACCATCCATCTTGTATCACAATCTCGTTTGTATTGTTAGGTAGGTTTAAGATTACTTTTCTGTTTGTTTCTGGATGGCTCAATACAAATTCATTTTTATTGCTACCTGGTGCAATGTTAACTAACGGGTGCAAATGCCAGTGAAGGATCGCATTATTCACTTTATCGGCTGCCTCAATTTCATCTTTTATTACAATTGTGTTTTTTAAACGGTTAAACTCAATTGTACGCGAGTGTTTTGCACCAATTCTTTTGTACCCGTCATGAGAAGCACTTACTATTTCTTTATCATTATTTTTTTGTAAGGTTTCTAATTTACATGTAAAATGATCAAGCCACATCATAGCACCTACATGGTTTGCTTGATTTATTTGGTCAAATGAAACAGTATTATGCACACTGGTGTTAACAAAATATTTTCGCCACTCTTTGTTTTGATAGTAAGTATAAGTACCCGGGTCCACTAAAAAAGCACAGCCATCTACATTTAATATAACTGATAATGCATCGGCATGCCCATGCGCAGCTAATGACAAAAAGCCTAAAGATGCGGCATCAAAGTGAAAGTAGATTTCGCCCTGCTGGGTTGTTTTACGAAAGAAAAAATGCCCTTCTTTTTCATAAAACACCGAAGCGTCTTTCCGCGACAGTGGTTGTATAGCACCCCATTTTTGGGTGCCGTTTATATGTGCAGTTAATAATGCCGATTTAATATCCCAAGTATTTCCGGGCAATTTAAATTCGGGCCTCTTTAATAATACAACTGCTGTGTTAAGTATTGATAAAAAGTTGTTATCATGTGTATTACAGCTTGGTACAATTATTTTACCATCATCATCGTCGCCATACTTGGGATAATTACCCTTTGCATCAATAAAATTATAAATGTATTTACAAATGTTGGTTAACGTGTCTGTGTAATTTTTTGAGAACGATATATTTTGATGCTGTGAAATCACATATGGCACCAAAAAAAAATCGGTAATGAATTGTATATATTCAGCAGCCTCTTCCTTATTTATGCCATTTGTTGAATGTTGTAAAATAATTTCTTTCTCGAGTCCTTTTAGAGAATGATGCTGCCATTGTTTACTTTCAGGAAAGTGCCATAAGGTTGAGGCAACAAATAACCCCGCATATTCTGATATTAAATGATTATTAGCAGAAGAATAGTATGAAGGGTTATTGTTACTGTAAACACAATGTTTATAAATAAGCGGTATCCAAACCTCATTTTTGAATTGTTGATATTGTGTGTTGGATTGCCACACAGGGTCATTGTCCAATAATATCCAACACCAGTACCAATTAATGAGGCGAACGTTAACTTCTATATTACTGTACCAATTTACACCTATCATATAAGGATTTTGAGAATCCCAGTCGGTCATAATAGATACGAATCGGCTTAAATGCTGGCTATTACCAGTTTTGCGGTACTCTAGCAGAATAGGTAACAGGAACTGCAACCGGTTAATTTCCCAAACTACCTTTGCATCACCGAACTTACTTGTACGGGTGTCAATACTTTTTGAGAAAACAAGAGGGAAAGATTTGCCAGAAAATATATCTTTATGAAAATCTATAGAGCTTTCTATATCTAAGCTAAGTCCGAAGAAGTGGTATACAGATAAGTCGGGAGATGGGAAAGCCAGGGCATCCGTGGGATCAAAAAAAAATGGTACTGCTGCGAACGACTTATGTACCGGTACCTTTGGAAACGTTTTTTCTTTATATTTCTGAATGGCCTGGCCAGCCCGAAACACTACCTCTCCGCGACTCATTATTTTAAACCTGTTGTATAACCATTTAATTTTTGATAGATCCATTGTAATATGTTTGTAGACTTGATCCGCAACTAGATGAAATCGGGATGGATTCAATTGTGAATATTATTATTTAAGTAAAGGTTCATAAAGTTCAATCAGCTGTGTAGCTACCGCATTAGGCAAATAAGGTTTAATTTTACCAAGCGACCCCTTACCAAGTTCAATAAGCTTTTCTGGATCGTCTAATAAATATTTAACCGAATGCTCCAAAGCTGCTTTATCACCAGGCTTAAAGATAAAACCGTTTACTCCGTTTTCTAAAACTTCGGGTATGCCGCCAATATCAGTAGATAATATTGGTAGGCCGTATGACATAGCTTCTAATATAGAAATTGGCAAGCCTTCATTATATGAGGGCAATACATACACGTGTGATTTTTTTAAATATTGGTGTTTTTCTTTATTAGTAACCCAACCAATATATTCAACTATATCCCCGAGGTGGTTTTCATTTATAACCTTATTCAATCGTTCAATTTCACCATCGCCACCAATATAGAGCTTAAAACGGCCTAACAGACTTGCTTTTTCTTTGCAAACTATATCTATAAAATCAAAAATACCTTTGCGGTCGCCTATACGGCCTAAAAACAAAAAATTTAGCGGATAATTTATTGGCTCGGTATGTAATGAGTTAATCTCCAGAGGTTCATTAACTACATTATTTATAATTTCTATTGCTTTGCAATTAAAGTTGGTGCTATAAAAGTTTTTCCACCAAGGCGATAGGCAAACTATTTTATCAGAATTATTAATAACATAGTTAATAAGTTTTTTTGAAAATCCTCCGGACCTCATGTAGAACAGATCAAAAGATGAGGAGTGTAAATGATATATGACGGTTTTACAAAACACTTTTTTTGCAATAAAAAAAGAAATTAGCTTTCTATAGAAGCTACCGCTATGCGAACCGTGAATATGTACTATTTGTATATTTTTATTTGAATTTAATTCTTTAATTAAAGCAAATGTTTGTTTTACAAAGAATATACTTTTTTTTATATTATTTCCGTAAGGCCGATAAGTAGGAATGAAATTAAAATCTTCAAAAAAAGTGGTATACAACTCAATTACAGCACCTATACCACCACGGTGATTTTTAGGATCGGCGCCAAGTGTTAAAATCTTGGAAGATAGCTCTTTAGTGATTTTATCCATAAGGCAATTAATGTGTTAATTTAAACTTTGGTTACTATAATTTCAGTAAAAAAATCATGTAAGTTAAGACTGTAGCTCCGATAGTTGAAAGTTTCAACTGCTGTAAGTACTTTCTTTGAAACTATCTCTGAGATCATTGCCTAATTAAATTTTAGAATTTATATAAATATATTTTTATACTTCTTAGCCATATTTATGTGGCTGTAATTTTGGTGTATGTTGGCGCTAATTGCTTCTGCATTAAAAGTAATATTAAAAGCCTTATACCACTTGTCGCTTATATCATCTTCGGTTGCTATGCATAACAAGCCACTTGTCCCTTCAACTATCATTTCGTTTGCGCCACCAATGTTGGTTAGCACAGCGGGTAAGCCACAGGCCATAGCCTCTAATGCTGCTATAGAAAAAGTTTCAACACGCTGTGAGCACAATGTGAATAGGTCGCTTATCCAATAAAAAGGCCTTACATCGGTTTGATGGCCGGCAAACTTTACGTATTCCTCTAAACCAAGTTCTGCGGCCAGGGCTTCTAAATTAGTTAACATGAGCCCGCCGCCTACTATCAGCAAATAAGCTTTGAAGTTATACTTGTTGTGAAGAATACTTAATGATCTTATTGCTCCTTCATGGTTTTTTTCGGGCCTTAAACTTGCCGTTAAAATAATCACTTTTGAGTTGGCTGGTAAACCATATTCTTCTCTTAAACCTTGTTTGGAAAATGTATTAGGGGCAAGTTTCCAATGACTAATATCTATTCCGTTATAAATGGTTGTAAATACTTCTGTTGGTATCTTATATCTATTAGCAGTATATTTTGCCTGGTTTTTTGAAACGGTTATTATTTGGTCTTTTTTACGCAAAAACCTAAAATATATGCGATATAATACATCTGTTTTTTTGTTTAAAGGAATTGTGGTATGATAAGATATGATCTTTGGCTGATAATTAAATAAGGTGGCAACACAGGTAAAGAAAAACGTGAACGGGCCAACGCAAATAATTTTATCAAACTTTACTTCGTTAATTATCTTTCTGAGTGATAATAGAGGTTGTGTATCAAACTTTCCTTTTCGGGGTATTGTTATAAAATCAATGTTTTTATTAAGCTCTTGCGCTAAAGGGTTTGTATTACTTAAACTTATAATAGTTAAGTTAAACAGATCAATAATTAATGAATTAGCTAATGAAATTACAAACTTTTCGGCACCACCTACGGGCATGCCTGTCATAACAAATAAAATATTTTTTTTCATTGGTTTTAATTAATTTTCAATCAGTTGCCTATAAATCTCTATTAGTTTTTTTGTGTTAAAATGAGATTGGTATTCTTGTTTTAAAATAAATTCTTGTGTACCTGTTTTGTTATTTACCAGGTTTTCAATTATTGTATCTAACCCATTCTCATTATCTAATGAATAGGTAAATCCGTTTTTATTTTCAATAATAGGTTCATGTAACCCACCAACGCGGGTAGCTATGACCTTTTTTTGAAACGCAAATGCCGTCATCACTACCCCGCTTTGTGTAGCATCCAAATAGGGGCATACAACTATGTTTGTTATCTGCATTAGTTGTACTAATTCTTCATTAGTAATAAACCTGTTTATAATTATTAACCGCTTATCAATCTCATTTTTTAAATTTTCAGGAAAATCATATTCTATACTGCCCTTACCGGCAATAATTACCTTTAGGTTTGGTAGTTTTTGATATAAATTGTTGAATGAATTAAATAACTGATTAATTCCTTTATACTTTGATATCCTGCCAAAAAAAAGAACCACAAAATCATTGGGCTTAATATTGTTGTAAATTTCTTTTGGGTTAAGCTTAGTGTAAAAATTATATGGTACAAGCGAAAGTGTATGCACCTTTTGCCTGGGTTTGTAAATTTCAATAAATCTGTTTGTGCTAAATTCCGAAAAAAGGATGAACGACTTCATTTTAGGAAAAAGCACTTTGCGTGTAAGGTCGCGCCGCCAGTCCTTAGCATTTGAATGAGGTTCAGGATCGTGTATGTTTGTTAAAATATTACTGCCTTTTAAAAACAGTTTTAAACCCAGAAAATGTGTTATAGTATCATCAAAGTGAATAATAGCCGGCTTACTACCGTTGATTATTTTAGCGAATTTTTTGCTTGTTATAACAGAAGCTAAGCTTAAACTTTTATCAGGGAATAAAATAAAATTGAATGAATTACAACCGTTCGCATACTGTTTAATTAAGTTGTAATTTTCTAAAATATTTTCAAGTCTCTCCAGTGAAACTAACTCGCCTGTTTGAAAATTGTATTTTGATGCATTTAAAATTGTTGATTTTAAGTGTATTCTTGTTAAAACAATATATACATCAAGCTGAACTGCTTTTTTTAATTCATTAATGTATTCAATAGAAAAATCTAAAAAAAAAGGATAAGTTATATAGGCTACACGCATCGTTAGAATTTTACTGTTTTAATCAATGATTTTATTATTTCAGTAAAACCTATTTTATACAGTGAGCGCTTTCTTAAAAAATAGATCAGGTTTTTAATAAGATCTTTTTTAAATGATGAACTCATTAATGCTATTTTATGGGCCTTAATATGTTCAGGTATCTTTGATTTTAATTGTTCATAAATAATTTTATCGTAATGATTGGCGGGAGGGGTGGCCATGAGATTATTAAACCAATTTTCGCTTTTGGCAATTGCCTCTATTTTTTTATAATAATTGCCAGTTGATGAAATGGTTTGATTGTTTTGGCGGTAATTAAATACAGGCCTGTTGGTATGTGCTATTCCTTTATCTCCGCAAGCGATGTAAGCAGATATATCATCTGATGCCCAGGCAAGGGGCAAATTATAAAACCCCCCATTTTTTTTCAGCATACAAGTACGGTAAACAAAGTCTGAGATATACTGCAATCTCTTGGTTGTTATTCTGTGCAGTATATTATCATATACGGATTCAAATTCCGGCCATGATGGGGTTAAGGCTATAGGTACAGATTGGTCATTGATAATTACAGACCGGCAATGGTAAACGTCCAATTGTGGGTACTTATCAATTAACTTTTTAAACTCTTCCAGATATTCCGGATGCATCGTATCATCATCACCCATCATAATAAAAAACTCACCAGTGGCTTTTTTTAAGCTATTATTCCAATTAATAACCAGGTTTTCGGCCCCTATATTTTCTTCGTTTTTATAATAGGTTATTCTGCTATCTGTAAACTGACTTACAATTTCATCAATGGGCTGTGGCGAGCAATCATTAACTATAATAAGTTCAAAATTTGTAAAGGTTTGCTTAAGGACACTTTCTATACATTCTTTTAAAAATGTACTCTTGTAAGCCGGTATAGCGATTGAAAATTGCATTGATTTTGCTTAGAGATGTAAATATTTACACACTGTTGTTAACGACTTCAACCATATGTTTTTCCAAGTTTTTAATGCCGGAACTTAGAGACCAATTTTTTACGATATGATCTCTACCTTTATCTCCTAATAGTTTGGCATATTCTAAATTAGCTATAATGGGTTTTAGAGAATTAGCAATTTTATCGGGATTAAAGTCATCAACTAAAAATCCATTAACTCCCTCTATAATCGTTTCTCTTAAGCCGCCTTCCTTAATCGCTACTACTGTAGTTCCACATGAATTGGCTTCTAAAGGGGCCAGGCCGAATGGTTCTAAATGTGGAAAATATAACAACGCACTTGCTGCAGATAAGTCTTTAAGAAGTTCTGTATCAGATATATTTGTTTTAAAGCAAACTTTAACATTTAACTTTTTACTGTAATCTAATAAATATTGGTAATAATTTTCTACTTTGGTATTACCTATCCAAACTAATTCCGGCCTTATATTTTCGTCAATTCTTGATAATGCATCAATAATTTGATCGATACCTTTGGGCTTGCTTATGGATCCCAAACCAATAACGTATGGCTTTTTTTCTATATTTACCGATTGAAATTTTTCTGTATCAATTCCTAAATAGCAAACTTTAGAGTCAATTCCATATGCTCTTTTAACGCTTTCTCTTGAAAAGGATGAATTTACTAATACCCTGTCATAGGTAATTGCTGAATTATGCTCTTCTCTTACAATCAAGCTGTATGAATACATTTTAAATAAATGATATACTTTTTTGAAAGTATGGAAGATAAAATTACTCCCATTTTTAGAAGGCGCTCTCCATATGAAGTATTTCCCCGCTTCATATAAGCCCCTGTTAGGTTCCCCAAGGTATATTACTTTAGGAATTTTAACGTACCTGCCAATATGGGAAATATAAGATATAGTACTTGAATTAGCAAAAAGCAAATCGAAGTCGCCTTTGTTTATAATATCAGCACAAGCTTTACAATGTGCTAATTCGGCCTCAAAAATTTCGTAAGCGGATTTATAAGAGTTAAAAAGTTTAAAGCGTTTCTTATTATTTATCGCTTTTTTTAATGGAAGTATGTTTTCTACAGTGAGTGTTGAAATAGGTAAATAACTTTGATCTGCAGTATCCGGGCAAAAGCTCACCACAGTATGACCTAAGCTTATTAAGCCTTTAATATGGTCATACAAGGCTCTTTTACCCCCGCCGCTATTTAAGTTATGCCAAACCGCAATTTTCATAGTATATTCATGATAAAACATTCTAAATTTCGGGTTGCTTGTTTAATATAAAAATCGTTTTAGGTTTTAGTTGATCAATGTGTGCTGCATAGAAAATGGAAAATAAGAACCAAAACATTGTTGTTGTTTTCATTTCTCCGGTTAGCACTGTAAAGGCTATATGTGTAATTAATGTAGCATGAAAGAATGCTGTGAAAACTGTTTTATTTGGGCGTATTAGGAGCACAAATGTTGACAGGTATAATAAAAAATAGCCTAAAGATCCTACTATACCATGATTTACTGGAAAAGCCATCAATGTACTTTCAAACCCGAATGCTTGGCCACTGAGTCCTTTAGCTAATATATTAGATATTGCTGAGTCGCCTAAACCAATTGCTAAATCATTTTTAACTAAGTTATAAACATAATTTGCCTGAACTTCTCTCATATCTGTAGAACTACCGCCATAGGTCACATGTGACAATTTATCAACTATGTAATATATACCGTAACCTGCTACAGGTAAAATGACAAAAAGCGCAATATATTTTAACTCCTTTTTACGATACATTAAATATTTACGATGGCTGAAAATGATATAAGCTAAAGCAACTATGCCAGCAACCCATGCCGAACGTGAAAGGCAAACAAATAAATTAAATAACATTAATGCTAAAAGAATTAATATTATTGATTTATTTTTTGCAAAAGATTTTAGAGGATTTGGAATAATTGATGAGTTAATATCAAAAAGTGGGGAAAGTATAATTGGAATAAAGAGTGACAAATAGCCACCGAAAGCAATTGGATGCCATGATGTAGATTGGATTCTTCTTGAAAAGCCCAACCTAACTTGGCTAACACCGGTATATTCAAACACGGTTTTTTTGGTTGAATAAGCCTTTAAGCTTTCTATAAGCGGGTTATAATTTGCCACCAACTCAAAAAGACCATAACCACACATTACAAAAAAAGAAAAGCATATGGCCTTATACACGCTCTTTAGATTCTTTGTATCATTAATGTATTTATAAATTGTTATGCCGGGCAAAAAAGTAGAAACGAAAAATTGTGAGAAGTATAAATATATGCCCGTAGAGTTCTCGGCAAACATATAAGATGGTAAAATTAGTATGGTAAATACAATTAAAATATAGAAGTAATTAGAGCTTAGTTTAGGTCCATTTTTGTAGCAATTTAACGCAAAGACCAAAATTGTGGAAGCTTTTATTAAACCAAGACCAAAAAATCCTATCATGGGCATACTATCCGGGAATATTATAAATATAACTATAAACAACTGTATACATAAGGTTCGATTGTACAAGCCAGCTGCTAACAATGCTGAGAAAATTGCTATAGATAGAAATATCATCTGTTATCTGTTATATTATTATAAATCACTTGAAGTGCTTAAATAAATGAAGCCGAGATAAATTATAACAAAAGGTATATATGCCGCAAGTAAAAGCAACACTATGTTATTAGCCCTTGTAATTAAATTCATATTATATTTTACCCTTTTTTAATAACTGTATTGTTTGTATCGTAGTAACTATGGTGCTTGGTAACAAACAAATGATATTTGCAAACAAAATAGCCGATATTCCAAGATGTGTGTTCTTAGCAAGATAAATGGTTATTGGTATATTTAACACTCCACCAGCCACAGCAGCATATACTTGCCTGTTCACTTGTCCTATACTTGCCAAAAAGTGAGCAAAGATGTCGTTATAACAAAATATGAAATTATATAATATGAAGCTTACTACAAGTACACCAGGTATTACCAGCTCTCTTTTTAGCCAAATATGTATAAAATGCGGATAAATAAAATATTGTATTAAGTTCACTAACACAAATAAAAGTAGTATGCCGATGTAATATTTAATGTTTTTAGTTATCCATTTTACATCGTTTTGGTACCATGCATTAGTAAATGCTCCCCACAAGGGCGACATTAGTATAGAAAATACCATTACTGTAATATTATAAAATTTAAAGGCTATGTTATAAGTGGTAACATCTGCAATATTAAACAGTTGGGCTATAAGGATATTGGTAGTTGAAAATATTGTTAATGCAACTATTTGGATAAGGAAAAATTTTAAACCAAGGCCTAACAAGTCTTTTCTTATGGAATGGTCAACATATGCAAATGAAGGGCGTAACCATTTATATTTTGTAGAATATAAAATTATCGAGTATATTATTAACACTAAAACCGGCAGTGCACAAGTGGTTAATAAAAGGGTATAAAAATTCAGGCTGTTAATCTGCTTTAAGATTAGGCAAATAATTATGGTTAAAAGGCTGGTAGAAAATTGAATAGAATCGTTTAAAGATGATTTTTGGTCGGCCATTAACACGTTGCCTACTAATTGTATTACAAAGCGAATGATGAAAAAAGCTATTACCCCAAAAACCCAGCTATTCAGGTTTTGAATTTCATTAACGGGGATATTTAAGATCTTTGACCACTCTATCCATGAAGCAGCAATACAATATAATATAAATACACAGGTAAAGAAAATGGCTACATAAAAGTAAGATGTGCTTACGTACTTCCTGGCTAATATTTTATCATTATTTGCAATAGCTTTTCCAAGTTTGCTACGTAAACCATTACCTATCCCAACGTCAAAAAATGAAATGAAGTTTGATACCGATGTTATTGTTAAAATTATCCCATATTGCCTTTGTCCTACCGAACTTAAATATAAAGGGACAAATACAAAGCTTAACAGTATGCTAAAGCCTTTAAACATCAAAGATATAATTGCGTTTTTAGCAACAACCTGCGATCGTCCTTTCAGATTTTTAAAGCTTAATTTTTGAGCAACATTGCCAATCATTATATATGTTTATGAGATAATGTAGTTGATTAAGGCTGCAATACTTTCCAATTGTCCATCTGAGGAGAGTTTACTATTGTATGCCGAATATTAATACCTAACAAGTTTAGCTATTGATATAATAGGGTATATAGTTAAGCATCTATTCTGCAGTAAAAGATAGTAATACCAATCTTATTTAGTTAAGATTGGTATTACTATCTAATCAATACTTAAATGTTCTGAATTGTATATCAGAACATTTAAAGTATAAAGAACTATTAAAACCTCTTCAAAAATCCTTTTATCTTATCGCCAAAGCTTTCCTTGCTTCCTTCGGCATATGAATTATAATAGCTATTACCGTATCCATTTCCATAACCATAGCTATAGCCATAGCTATAACTGAAGTTTTCTTTTTTAATACCGTTAAACACCAGGCTATATTTAGGCAGCCTTTTAGATTCATTTATTTCATTAATGAATTCAAGCTCATCTTTATGTGTATAGCCCTGGCGCACCATGTACAGTGATGCATCAACAACTCTGGCAATAATCAACGAATCTGTTACAAGGTGTATTGGAGGGGAGTCAATTAAAATATCATCGTAACTCTCTTTAAGTTTATTAATTAATTGATCAAGAGTTTCTTTTTCTAATAACTCAGATGGGTTAGGAAGTATTGGTCCGCATCCTAACACATCAAGTCCGGCTATACCAGATGGCTGTATCAGCTTACTTAGATCAGATATATTTCCTGATAAGTAATCGCTTATTCCTGCATGGTCCGGAGAAAGCCCAAACACACCAGATACTTTAGGTTTCCTAAGATCCAACTCAAGAAGGATGGTTTTTCTTTTAGCGTAAGCAAGTGTTACGGCTAAATTAGAACTAACAAAGCTCTTGCCCTCGCCACTAATGCTGGATGTGAATAGGGTAACACGGCCACTTTCATTATTGCCATGCAGATGAAATAAATTGGTACGCAATACACGGAATTGTTCGCCAATGGCAAACTTACCTCTTCCTTCAGTAACCACTATTGGTGTGCTTGATTCTTGATAAGCGAGTTCACCTATAACCGGAACGCTTACAGCATCTTCAATTTGTTTGCGGTGCATAATGCGTTCGTTTACGCTTTCTCTTGCATAAATTAATCCTGCGGCGCCGGCCATGCCTAATATTAAAGCTAAAGGATAGATAATAGCAGGTTGTGGCCACTTCGCTTTACCCGCATGGGCATCATCAACCACCTCAGAGTCTGAAACAGATGAAGCATATCTTAATGCTACCTGCTCTTTTTTCTCTAACAAGAAGGTGTAAATTCTTTCTTTACTCTCTTGCTCCCTTTTCATTGAAGCATATTGTCTATCCTGATCAGGTATCTTTTTTAATGAAGTTTGTATACCTGAATCAAAGCTTTTCATTTGACCTTGAGTTGCCAGTAATGAAGATTTTATTGTACGGATTTTTTCTTTAAAAGCGGTTCGCAATGTAGCTATCTGTTGGTTGATAGGATCAAACATTGGGTTAGTTTCTGGCGTAGTAGCTAATAATTGTTGGCGTTGCAACTGAAGGGTAGCCAGTTTATCATATAACCCCATTAAGCTTGGGTCTTGCAGATAAGCACTTGTAGCCGGCAATTTTTCGGAATTTTGAGGGGAATTAACCCACTTTTCTAATTCACTAACTATTTTTAATTGAATAGTTACATCATTTTGTGCTTTAATATTAGCTTGTTTAATATCACGAAAACCCTGGGCCTGCGATATAATATCTGTCATGCCCTGGTTACTTTTATATTGCTCAATATTCATTTCGGCAATATTTAACCCTTTGTTTATGGAATCTAAGCGTGAGGTAATAAAGTTAAGCGTGTTTTGAGCGTCTTTACCTTTATCAATAAGGGCATCTTTTTGATATAAGGCCATTAATGAGTTAAGAATGTCCTTTCCTCTTGCAGGTATTTCGTCTGAAGTAGATAGGTTAACAAAAGGAGCATCTTTATTCTCTAAAGTTACCTTAATCTGAGTCAAATAACTGTCTGATACCAGGTCCGGATCTTGTACCTTTATGTCAATTGCTGAGCCAATATAGTTATCAATGTTTGAGGTTGGCAACAACATCCAGGTGCCAAATTCGCTTTTAACAGGCGATGAAAATTTATATTCCTTATCACCATTCACATCATCTTTTAGAATATATGAATTGCGGTTTTTGATTGAAATCAGCAGTTTTTCGCCTTTGGCATCAATACTGCCATCGGCTTTTACAAATTGGAACTGAACCGGACTGTTTTTATAAAGCTCAATATTTTTAGCTGTTTTTTTATGAGTGTAAGAAACCCATAGCTGCAAATTATTAACAACCTGATACATCAGCTTTTTAGATTGCATAACCTCAATCTCGTTTTCAACTATTACTGGGGTCTTAATAGGATCAAGCTGTTGGTCAACGCCGTTTTTATTAGTGACTGTACCATCTGAACTAACCGGCGTTTTAAATTCAAGGGTTGCTAATACGGGATATATAGGGTTAGTGCGTTCTGTGTAAAAATAAGCGGCCACAAGTGCCAATACACTACATAAAACAAATAAAGGCCAATGAAAAATGTATTTTTTAATAAGCTTACTGGTATCTGTTGATTTACTTTCTGATACCGGTAATGTAAAAGCTGCTATTTGAGTATTTGAATTTTGCTTGCTCATTTATGTGTAAATTATCTTGATATCAGGATTGCTATTATGGAAAGGACAGAAACAATTAAGCCGGCTCTTTGGAATGTAGAACCATTATCTTCTGCCCTTGCACGATTAGGTTTCACATAAACAACATCATTGTTCTTTAAGTAGTAATAGGGAGATTTAATTATATCCTTTGAATTAAGGTCAATAGGTACATAAGTTCTTTTACCATTTATTTCTCTTATTAATAAAATCTGGCGGATACCTGTGATATTTAGATCGCCGGCCCGGCTCAGTGCTTCTGTTAATGTAAGGCGTTCGTTTGTAATCAAAAATGTTCCGGGGTTTTTTACATCGCCTAAAACAGATACTCTAAAATTTTGAATACGCACATTTACTGTAGGGTCTTTTAAATCAATAAGTAATTTTTTTTCTAATAATTTAGCTATTTCAAAAGTAGTTGAACCAGAAACTTTTAGCGTTCCAATGCTCGGTAGGCGAATATCGCCATTAGGATCAACCAGATAACCCACAACAGCATTCTCTTCGGCTCTGTCTAAATTACTGTTACCAAAAGCACGTTCAAGATTATAATTGTATTTAGAATCAGCCTCGTTATTTAAGCTGGATACATGTATGCCCAATAAATCTCCGGGCTGAATAGTTAACTGAGAATAGTTTTCAATACTTTCAGTTGTTATACTATCCCTGTTTAAATTTTGAAAATAAGGTATGTTTTTATAACTGGTACAGGAAGAGTTAGTGAAAACAAGAACTATTAATGAAAAAATTAGTAAATGCTTTAAGTTCATATTAGTAATTTGAAAGTATATTAATGAGATTTTTTGACATGGGTGTGTATGGAGAATCCAATTTTAACTGCTATTTATTTTTAATTATTAGTTATATAGTTATGCGCAATTGAGTGAATAAATAATATAGAATGAAGGTTATGGAAATATTATTTCTTTTAATGAAAGAGGTACTTCAACCTTCTGCATAACTGAATGATATTTATATATTTGTGCGAAAATAGTGAAATAAATGAGAAAATATTGTGAAATTTGTGTTTTTTTTTACCATTTAAATTAATTATAACTCTTACGTTTACAATTTTTTATTTTTATATATATTGTAGGTTATAGTCAAATATCTTTCACCTTAATAATATGCCTATACCAGAAAATGTATTAGCAAATGCCGATGATTTTGGCTTAAATGAATCTGTTAACAAAGCTATCATACATTGTTTTGAACATGGGTATATTAACAGCGCTTCGGTTTTAACTAACACAATAGGATTTCAGGAGAGTGTGCAACTTGCACATACTACATCGTGTGTTTGTAATTTAGGTGTGCATGTAAACCTGGCCGAGGGTAAGCCGCTTACAAACATCAACAGGAATTTTTTAAATGCTGATGGAAATTTCGATGTAAATAAAATTGGTAAGAAAATTAACTTTATTAGTAACAATGATAAGCGGGATTTTGCAAACGAGATATATGCTCAGATAAACCTTGCATTTGTAAATAAGTTACCTGTTACTCACCTTGATTCTCATTATCATCTACATACCCTACCTGGCTTTTATAAGTTGTTTATTACGGCTGCCCGACATTTTAATTTAAAATTGCGTTTGGCACAAACCTATAAGGAGGATAGCTACATTAAATTTTTATACCGCAAATATATTAACCGTATAATAATTAATAACAAACTTAACTACTCGGTTTATTTTGAAACAGTTGATAAGTTTTTAAAGAATCAGAATGGACATCAGGATAACATTGTAGAAATTATGTTGCATCCTGATTTTGATTTAAAAGGAAATATAACCGACCATTTCGACAACGATTCGATTATTAACTGGATTAATTTTGTAAAAATATCTACACTGATTTGAAGGTGGCGTTTAAATGTATATTTTTAACCCTTGTTATTTATTTTTGAATTGAGAGATTTATTATATTACAGAGTATTAATTCAAAGTCGGATTTGTTTAGAATGTCGTAACTTATAGAGATTATTATCGTATATAAGCCTAAATTCAGCTTATATTATTTATTATTAAATGTATCATATTAATCATATCCCCGGCACAAGCTATCACGATTTTATAAATGAATAGATACGAAACGTTAAGGTTATTTGACTATTCAATTTTTACCTCGAGCTTAGATCAATTTGATCAAATTAATCAAGAGTCAAAATGTGTTATCAATACGCTTAATCAATACTCTTATATAATTGCCGAAAAGGATGATACCTTTAAAAAGGTATTAATAGAATCTGACATGCTTTTGCCGGATGGTATTGGCATAGTTGGCGCAGCTAAAATTTTAAAAGGGAAAAAAATAAAAAAGATAGCAGGAGCCGATCTGCATAAACACTTATTAAAAAAACTAAGTATAACGGGTGGCAGGTGCTTTTACCTGGGCTCATCAGAAGAAACTTTAGATGGTATAAAAAAGCGCCTGGCCATTGAGTATCCTGCAATTAAAGTTGGTACCCACTCTCCGCCGTTTAAAAAAGAGTTTAACAGTGCAGATAATGCACTTATGATAGCCAGCATTAATTCTTTTAAACCGGATGTTTTATTTGTGGGAATGACTGCCCCTAAGCAAGAAAAATGGGTTTTTATCAACAAGGATAAATTGGATGCCAATGTTATATGTTCTGTTGGCGCTGTGTTTGATTTTTATTCGGGTACTGTAAAACGGCCAAGTAAATTTTGGATAAATTTAGGTTTAGAGTGGTTTATCCGTTTGATAAATGAACCTAATCATCTATGGAGGCGATATGTGTTATATGGGCCTGTATTTGTTTATATGGTATTTAAGGAAAAATTTATCTTACTGTCTAACAAAAAAAGATACATAGTAGACGAGACGCCATAGTGTTTCCCGGTTATCTTGAGCTAAAGTCGAATCTTTATATCCCTTTTATTTAATTGCTAAAATAATAATGATAACTGTAAGCAAACATGTCACTTACTTTATTATACTTATTTTTTTAGGTGTATTTGTTTACAACGCTTTAATTTTTTTTAAGGCTGATAACAATAAATTTTATACACCATCAAAGCCAATTACTTTAAATGGTGCGCATGACATGGTTATAAGTAACTTAGATATTAAAGGTGGCGAAGCCGATTGTATAAAACTTACCAATTGTTATAATATAACCATAAAAAATTGCCGGCTACGCTCTTCAAAACAGAATGGAGCGGATATTATAAACAGTAAAAATATTACAGTCATAAATTGTTATTTTGAAAACACCGAAACTGGTGTTTACGCTTACAAAAGTGAAGGCATCAAAATAATTCATAATCAATTCAAAAATATGCATGGGCCATTACCAAAGGGGCAGATGGCGCAATTTAATGAGGTTTATGGTAAGGGTAATAGGGTTAATTTTAATAAATGCCAAAATAACTTAGGAGCAGGCAACCCCGAAGATGTTATTAATATGTATAAAACAAATGGTACTGTTAATGACCCTATACAAATAATTGGTAACCACATACGTGGAGGAGGGCCAAGCAAAACCGGTGGGGGGATTATGCTGGGCGATAATGGCGGATCATATATGATAGTGAAAGATAACATCCTTGTTGATCCGGGCCAGTATGGGATAGCTATAGCTGGTGGTACCAATATCCAAATTATCAGGAATAAAATATTTGGAAGGCAGCAACCCTTTACCAACGTAGGCATATACATCTGGAACCAGCATACATCAGGCTGTGCATTAAATACTATTACCAACAATAAGGTAAACTTTACCAATTCTCATGGAGATGCTAATCATAGCTGGAATGGCGGTAATTGTGGTAAAGTTACCGGCTGGGAAACCAATACCTGGGGAGCAGAAATTGATGCAAAAATTCTTCCTGCCAATATTGTTAATTTACAATAACATATTATTGACTAATCAAAATATACTTAAAATACATGTTATTAATTTATAGTGCTTTAAGTGTTTTTTAAATTAAATAAATTTCCTTTTATGGATGCTGACATGCTGTGATTTGATATTACCAATTATAATTTATGGCTAATAATGTAATGTTAATGGTTTGTATAAATTTGCAGCAATTCAATGTATTACGTGCCAATGTATCTTATTACAAATCAGTTTATCCAACAAGGGAATGACATCTAACATTAAAAAAAAGGTACAAACTTTTTGGAACGTTGGTCATGAGCGTACTTTAAAAATAAAACGGAACATCTTTTATACTTTTTTAATAAAGGGATTAAGTGTGCTCATCAGCTTTATGCTGATACCTTTAACGGTAAGTTATTTAAACAATACACAGTATGGTATTTATATTACTATTGTATCGTTAGTTGGATGGATGAATACTTTTGATATTGGTTTAAGTAATGGTTTACGCAACAAACTGGCACGTGCTTTAGCTTTAAACGAGCATAACGATATGGTGAAGGATATCAGCACAACCTATGCATTGCTGTTTTTTATCTCATTATCCACATTTATTGGTTTTTTTATAATAAGTTCTTTTTTTAACTGGAACCATATACTTCGTGTACCAGACTCGGTCAACTTTAGTGTATGGCCTGTGCTGATCATTACTTTGGCAGCATTCTGCATTCAATTTGTGCTGCAGCCCATCAACAGTATATTAATTGCTACCCATCAGCCATTCAAATCGTCATTAATACTATTATTGGGGCAGGTGCTCATTTACATACTCACTTATTTTTTAACATTATATAGCAGCAGTAACCTGTTTTTACTCGTTTTGGTAGGAACCGGCGCCCCTGTCCTGGTACTGTTATTGGCAAATATTTTTCTGTTTAGTACAAGCCTAAAAGCGTTTGTACCCAGGTTTAAAGCCATCTATTTAAAACATGCTAAAAACCTGCTGAATATTGGCGGAGCATTCTTTTTTATTCAGATAGGTGCACTGGTACTTTATGAAACAGATAATATAGTAATTACCCGAATACTGGGCCCGCAGGAGGTAACTACCTTTAATATCCCGTTTAAGTATTTTTCCATTGTCACAATTATATTCACCATAATTATAACACCCTACTGGAGCGCATTTACTGATGCTTATGCCCGTGATGATTTCGA
The DNA here is from genome assembly GCA_028288285.1 of Mucilaginibacter sp. Taxonomy (GTDB): domain Bacteria; phylum Bacteroidota; class Bacteroidia; order Sphingobacteriales; family Sphingobacteriaceae; genus Mucilaginibacter. The sequence continues at coordinate 16,615 of JAQBNZ010000156.1, read as the reverse complement.
CTGGATCAAGCGTTCTATCAAAAAAATGCGGATGCTATGGGTAGGTTTTGCTGCACTTGCCATTACTCTTTATTTTTTTTCGGGGATATTTTATAAGCTGTGGGTTAAGCAAATGGTTATAGTTCCTGATGCTTTATCATTTTCAATAGCCATGTACACCATTGTACAAACCTGGATGGTAATACACGCTTACCTGCTTAATGGGGTAGGTAAGTTACGCATCCAGCTTATATTGGTTTTAATTACGAGTTTCCTCAACATACCTCTTTCTATATTTTTAATTAAACAGGTTGGTTTGCCCGGTACTGTATGGGCTAACATAATTATCATGGTTATTATGAGCATTATTGTTACCTGGCAGTGTAAACTTATTATTGAGAAAAAGGCTACCGGCATCTGGAACAGGTAGTTCATAAATTCAATTCAAACAATTCTATCTTAAAAGGAATTATTACCTTGCCACCTATCTACCATTGTTTTTACCATGAAGAAATTATTGCTGTTTATACCCATCTTGTTTGTATTGTCATGTAAACAAAATATTGCTGATAACCCCGAAACCAAAAAGCTTAACGGACTTGCCCGCGATTATGTTACTTTGGGCCTTACCATTGGCCAGTATGATAAAGATTTTGTTGATGCCTATTACGGTCCGGATTCACTAAAACCTGCAAAACCTGCCGGGGAAGTTTTTCCTAAGGATAGCCTGCTGGCATCAATAAACAGCTTAATGAATGATTTGAAAGTGGTAGCCGGTTCTGGCGATGTTGATTCTAACCGGATGCGTGCTAACTGGATGTATAACCAACTGCTGGCCTTTGGCCGGCGCATCAGGATCTATTCAGAAGAATACCGCTCATTCGATGAAGAATCAAAGGATTTATTTGGTGTGGCAGCGCCTGTTTTTGCGGAGGAGCACTATAAGGCCGAAGTGGATAAACTGGATAGCCTTTTGCCGGGTAAAGGTAAAGTGAATGATAGGTTCCAGAAATTGGCAAATCATTTTATTATTCCTAAAGAGAAGCTGGACATGGTAATGAAAGCCGCCATTGCCGAGGCCCGTAAACGAACGCTTGCTTATTATAAACTACCTGCAAAAGAGAACTTTTCACTTGAATATGTAACCGATAAACCTTGGAGCGGTTATAATTGGTACAAAGGAAATTACACCAGCGTGGTGCAGATAAATACCGACACAAAAATTTTTATTGACCGTGCTATTGATGTAGGCAGCCATGAAAGTTACCCGGGGCACCATGTTTATAATACCCTACTGGAGCAAAAGCTTTACCACGATAGGCGGTATGTTGAGGTATCACTTTATCCATTGTTTAGCCCACAATCATTAATTGCAGAAGGAAGCGCCAACTACGGCATTGAGGTTGCTTTCCCTGGTGATGAGAAAGTTAAATTTGCCAAAAACGTATTGCTGCCACTTGCCGGTTTAGATACTACCGGTATAGCACTATATTTTAAGGCGCTGGCCATTAAAGGTAAACTGAATTACGCCCGTAATGATGCCGCAAGAGGACTGATAAATGAAACCATGTCGCGCGATAAGGCTTTAACATGGCTTAAAAAATATTGCTTGATGAATGATGAAACTGCCGAAAAATCCATCAGCTTTATTAAAAAATACCGTAGTTATGTTATCAATTACAACTATGGCCAGGATCTGGTAAAGGCTCATATAGAACGAAATGCTAAAACCCCTGAAAAGCGCTGGGAATTGTTTGGCCAGCTGTTAAGTAACGAAATGAACCCTGCCGACCTGGTTGGAAAATAGTTAATGCTAAATTATTGAAAGATTGAGCTGAAACTTGCATAGCTGAGTGTTCCGCTGTTCCGTTCCGCAAAAAGCGGAACAAAACGGAACAGTAGCGGAACAAAAACCGGAACACCTGCGCCGATTATAGCTAATTATATCTTATTCTTTGTATTTATAAAGAAATATCTGTATATTTACAGAAATAGAATAAGCTATGCCTAATGAAATAATGAACATTCGTTTAAGTCAGCGTCCTGATATTATAAACGATATCCGCAACCAGGTACACCGTAGTAACCAGCGCTTAAAAAAATACGGCTTAACTCCTGATATATACCTTACCCAAAATAAAACTAACCTGCTGCGCGTAAAGCCCGCCAGCGAATGGATGGAGCAGGAGTACGGCAAGCCTGCGCCACGTAAACTGTTTGGCGATTTTTGGTTTGAGGGAGAGCTTTGCGTTTTGTTTGCCGATACCAACCTGGGCAAATCTATACTGGCGGTACAAATTGGCAATAATATAACACTGGGTGCATGTATGGAGCCGTTTGCTAACCAAATGGATGCACAAACCCCGGTTTTGTATATTGATTTTGAGATGGGCAGTAAGCAGTTCCAAACCCGTTATTTTGATAGTCAGTGGGGTAACTTCCCGTTTGGGAAAACATTTAGCAGGGCCGAAATAAACCCCGAGGCGGATAACCCCGCACTGTATGACAGTTATAACGATTACCTGGCCAGCGCTGTTGAGCGCGCAATTGAACAAAGCAAAGCCAAGGTGCTTATTATTGATAACCTTACCTATATGCGCAACGGTACCGAAAGTGCCAAAGATGCACTGCCGCTTATGAAACATTTAAAGGCGCTTAAAACAAGGTACAAGCTATCTGTATTGGCTTTGGCGCATACACCTAAGCGTAGCGCTGCGCAACCGCTTACGGTGAATGATTTGCAGGGCAGTAAAATGATTATCAATTTTTGCGACAGTGCCTTTGCCATCGGCGAGAGCCATACCATACCCGGCGGCCGTTACCTTAAGCAAATAAAACAGCGTAATACCCAAAAAGTATATGGCGAACAAAACGTTTGTATTTGCCATATTACCAAGGTAATGAACGACCTGCACTATGTTTTTGATGGTTACGCCCAGGAGAGCGACCACCTGCAACAACGCCGCGACCGCAAATTACTAAAGCAACAAGCCCTTGAGCTACAGCAACAGGGCCACAGTTACCGCTACATTAGCAACGAGCTAAAAATTGGCCTTGCAACAGTGAACAGGTTGTTAGGTTAGGGGAGAAGAGGGGATTGCGAAGTACTGGGCAATACCGGCTTGTGCTTATCATCCATATAATCATCGGGGATATAATACCCTCCACAAACTAAACGGTGACTATTTTAATATACGCCCGATATGGATCTATGACGTTTTTTTGCAAGTTTGATGCGGTTTTTATTTTGGCATTGTTATTAATGTATAGTTAGTGCATAACTAAACGCTCACTTATGAAAAATTCTATCCATACCGCCATTCTTTTAAAAGCTTTCGATATTGAATTGAAAAGGATCATAGATCAGGACCTTCAAAAATACAGGGCAGAACAACAACGCAAAAAGAATTTAGCGTTTGTTAGGCAGTTGCTTGCCGCCGCATAGTTAACAAACACGGTTCATAAAACTAATGTCATTGCGAGCGATAGCGTGGCAATCTTGTTGCCGGGCATTATAGTTAAGCCATGTCTTTTAAAAATGGAGAGTAAACACCCTAAATAATGCGGTGATAGCTCTCACAGATTGAATTATTTAGCGATATCTTCAAAAGACAAAAGTCCTGGTTCCCACTTTTTAATAACTGTTATAATACAATTAATGTATTTTATAATCTCATATGAAAAACTTTGTGCTATATCATCCATTGGATGATCTTTATTAAATTTGAAATCTGAAGTTTTTGGATGAACCAGCTTTGATCTAATTGAATATAATTCAATCAGGGTGTTAAGCATCTGAATATTAATCCCTTTTTTGTTAACTGATAACAAATTATTAACTAATTTAAGTTTTTCTTTAAATGGAAGTTTTTCTTCTATCTCTTTTCTATTTAGAACTATATCTTTCTTCCTGTATTCATAATCTAATGGTATCTTGGAGTTCAGTAATAATTCTAACGCGATAGACAAATAGAATATAATATTAATTCGATTTAATAAATAAGAATTATAGAATTGTTGATTACTGAAAACTACGACGTCTCCGCTTTTATACGCCTTCGTTATATTTATTTCATTAAGAATCTCATAACTATGGTTGTAGCTTTCTATAGCGTTATGTAGATACAAGGTTAATAAATTCGGGAATTCAGCGATTAGTAATCTGCCCTGAAATATAATAGGTACTGTACAAATTAAAGATTTGTCGATAGGATTTAGTACTACAATAGGCTTGTTTTTATTTGTCTTAATTCGATCAATATTACGACCATTTTCTTTTTGCTGTTCTTTAAATTTGGGTACAGCTAATTGTTTCTCTACAACATTACTTACCACATTATCAGTAACAGTTAATTTAGGTATACTTTTAACAGTTATTTGTTGTATTAATTTTGATGTCATTAATAATAAAATATGAGAAAATTTACAATCAAGCAGCACTATCATCAACTATTTCAGAAACGATTTCCGTTACAAATTGAAACAATGATATTGCTTTATACGAATTTTTTTCCGAACCATAATTGTAATCTTGCCCATGTAAGATAGCATTTCTATGCAAAACATTTGGATATTTTAAATGCTCGTCGCCAATGCCCCGCTACCGTAAGCGTCCCGCTTGTGGCCGCATGCTTGGTAGATAAGCAGCCCATTTATTACCGTCCTAAATCCACAAGCGGGACGCTTGGGGTAGCAAAGGCAAAGCGTAGATAGAAGGTATATCCCCATCTTAAAAACAAACGTTCCGTTACATTTGTCTTAACAATATGGAATCAGATAGTTTTTACGTACAGGCCTTTTACAAAGGCGGCATGAATAGCTTTGAGGTAATACCTATTGAAAATTATTTTGTAATTGCTTTTGGTGGGGAATTTATAGCCAAAATTCAACACAATAAAGATTGGGAACAAACATCCGGCGAACCACTTGATGAAGATGTGTTTGTAACCATTAAACAAGCAATTGAAGATCATAATTAGTTATATGTGCACGATTTGCTACTACCGCAAGCGTCCGCTTGCTTAGTAAGCTATCCATTTATTACCGTCCTAAATCCACAAGCGGGACGTATGCGGTAGCAAAGTTAGTGTCCTGGCTCTTTTTTCTCAATGACGGCAGAGGCTACTTTTATTTCTTCATTAGTTCAACCGAACCTAAAAACACTTCGTTATTTTTGGTGACCATGTTAGCGGGTACCCGGCACGAGAGTGAGTACATTTTGCTGCCAATTAATATCATTCGCATCAATAACGTGTTTTTATTAATATTGTCAGACGCGGAAATACTATAAGTGGTATATGTTTTCCATTTGCCTATTACGACATCCCCAAAGGTATAGTTTGTCTTTTTTGACGCTATACCCATCCTAATTTGATCGGCAAATTGCTGGGTATCCTTCACCGGCGCTAAGGCGGCCGAATCTAAATTGGCTACAACTTTATAATCTAGCACGGCAGCATTATATCCAACACTGTCTTTTCCTTTGACAGTATAACTATCAATGCCGTTCTTGGTCACCTTTTCCGGTTCGACCGGGAATTTTACCGACAGTTTTTCGTCCAGGTTTTTTGTTACCCAATCGGTTTGGGCTTTAGCTGCTGCCGATAGCATCAGCGCAAATAACAGCAGGTAATAGGTTTTTTTCATTTTATTTACAGCAAAAGTATAGTATCATTAAAAAAGTAAAGCATTAATTTGATAAAAGCCAAGATAGTATTATAACATCATTTATTGAACAAACAAAGTGTTGTAAATATGGAAAAAGCAATATTGCACCGCTACTGCAACAAGACACTATTTATTACCGTCCTAAATCCACAAGCGGGACGCTTGCGGTATCAAAAAAATTAGCAAGTCAGTTGCATCTTTGCGTTAAAAACTATTGAAGCATTCCGCTTCCTCACGCACTCTTTGCACCCTTCCAATTGCCAACTTACCCACCCAAGAATCCAGCAAAATTTTAGTTTCTGACCTTTATGTATTAAAAAAAATACAAGTTTTAACATTATTTAACTGTACCATGACATATAAACTTTATGTAATTACGCGTTTTTACTGAAGTTTGTACGCTAATTAATTGTTATTGTAACGCTTTATTTATTTCTGCATCTGAGGGATGACCGATTTTACTACGCTTGGGGAAGATGAACTGATTAATTTACTGCAGCAGGATAAATTAGGCGCGTTCAGAGAAATTTACACCCGCTACTGGAAACAACTGTATGCGGATGCCTATAAACGGCTAAAGAACAAAGAGATGGCCGAAGAGATTGTGCAGGAAGTATTCACATCTTTATGGCATAAACGCGGTGCCCTCAATATCACACAAACTTTAGGCGGTTACCTTTTTACCAGCGTAAGCAACCTGGTTATTGATCAGTACCGTAAAGATCTTGTTCGCGCCCGGTACAAAGAATCATTCAAACTTGTTTACAGCGAAACAGACAACTCCACCGAGGACACTATACTGGTTAAAGAGCTGGAGCATACTATTGAACATGAAGTTAATTCCCTGCCCGATAAATGCCGCTCGGTATTTGAATTGAGCCGGGTAGAGCATAAAACCAACAAAGAAATTGCCTTTGAACTGGGTATATCTGAAAAAACTGTTGAACATCACATCACAAAAGCACTAAAACATATCCGGGTGGGATTAGGTAACTACCTGTCTATCATTGTCATTCTGTTGCTTAAATAATTATTTTACTTTTTTTTCAAATCAGAGCAAGGGTTAGGACTTCCTTGCACGTCAATGTCTTTATAAACCGAACTATACTTTACTAATTTCATGAATAAACTTATACCCGTAGAGTTACTGGAAAAGTATTTAAGTGGGAATTGTTCTGCAGAAGAAACGATATTGGTAAAAGAATGGTACGCATCTTTTGAGCAGGAACCAAGCCATATTGATACATTGAATCCAGCCGAACAACAGGAGTTGGAAGCAAATATCTATAACCGTATCATTGATAACATTGGGGTTGTAGAAGATGAGGAAACTCAGGTTCGGGCTATTGATAACCGTAATGCCGGTTTATGGTACAAAATTGCGGGCGCTGCAGCGGTTTTATTAATAGCAGCTACGGCAGGTTTGTTATACTATAATAATACAACAAAATCTGAATCTATTGACGGTAGCGATGTACAGCAGGTAATTGCTGTTACTAACAACTCTAACCATATTTATAAATCTATCCTTCCTGATAACAGTGTAGTTTGGTTAAGTCCGCATGCTACGTTAAAATATCCAAAAGTATTTGATTCAAAATCGCGCATGGTAAGCATGAGCGGCGAATGCTTTTTTGAGGTGACAAAAAATCCCAACCGCCCTTTTATTATTACCAGCCATACCATCATTACAAAAGTTTGGGGAACCAGTTTTTTGGTGAGGGATAACGAGGCAAGCCGCTCGGCAGATGTATCTGTTGTAACCGGCAAAGTATCGGTAAGCATTAAAAAGAAAAGCAACAGCAATTTATTAAGTATTAATAAGGACGAGGTAATGCTATATCCGCAGCAAAAGGCTACTTACCTGGCAGATGTGCAAGTGCTGAAACCTGGGAGTACTAAAAACAATCCGGAGCTGAAGATATGGAAGCATGCTAACCTGTATTTTGATAACAAGCCTTTAAAAGATATTGTACCCATACTTAATGCTACCTATAATGCCCATATTAAAGTGAGCAACGAAAAGCTTAACAATTATTTACTTAATGCCGATTTCTCGGGCCTGAACCTGCCCGATGTTTTAGAGGCACTTAGTAAAGCCCTTAATATTGACTACTCTTTTATTAATAATACAATAGAACTCAACCAACCAATCAATTAACCAAATACTAAAAACAGTTATGATGAATAAATATCAAACATAAACCAAGGAAATAGTCAAAACCTACAGGTACTAAATAAAAAAACTTAGAAGTGTTACGAGCACTCCTAAGTCTTAAAAATTAGCCCATTTGCATCGACACCATTTTTGATGGTGAAGGGGCGTTAATTGTTCCATTTTTTAAAAAGAAACAAATCAAATATAATGAAATTTCATTTAGGAAACCCTATTCCCTGGTATCAAATCATGAGGATTACATTTATACAGTTATTCCTTTCCGTTGTATTAAGCAGCATGGCGTATTCAAGTACATTGAACGCCCAAAACATACTCGATAAGAAAGTAAGTATGTCTTTAAACAATACTTCTTTACAGAATGTATTAAACTATCTGCAAAAAAATGATAATGTTAAGTTCATTTACAGCAATACAGCTATCAACGTAAACCAGCAGGTATCTGTTATTGCCGATAACCTTTCACTTAAAACTGTACTTGACCAGGTTTTAAAAACCAATGGCATCACTTATGAGGTTTTAAAAGACAGGATCATTTTAGGCAAAATGGCAACCCCATCTGTAGCTGTTGCTACGCCAATTACCGGTAAAATTGTTGACCAAAACGGCCAAACCGTTATTGGTGCAAGCGTGCTGGAAAAAGGTACAACAAACGGTACCACTACTGATATTAACGGTAGTTTTAAATTAAATGTAGCCGGTCCTAATTCAGTGTTAGTGGTTGCTTATATTGGTTATAACAGCCAGGAAATTACCGTTGGCAGCCAAACAAACATTGCAATAACCCTGGTTGAAAATGTTAAAAATTTAAACGAGGTTGTTGTAGTTGGTTACGGTACGCAAAAAAGAGGCAGTGTAACAGGTGCTATCAGCAGTGTTAAAGCCAGTGATTTGCAAGGCCAGCAATTAACCCGTATTGATGATGCCTTAAGAGGCCGTACAGCGGGTGTTAATGTTGTACAAAGCTCTGGCGCGCCGGGTTCGGCGCCAAGTATACGTGTAAGGGGGGTTACTTCAATTAATAACAGCGACCCATTATATGTAATAGACGGTGTTGTTGTTGACAATGGCGGACTTGATAATATTAACCCGAATGATGTAGAATCAATAGATGTATTAAAGGATGCGGCAGCTTCTATCTATGGTTCACGTGGTTCAAACGGTGTAATTTTCATTACCACTAAAAAAGGTAAGCAAGGCCCTCCTAAAGTTTCATACAATGGTTATGTAGGCTGGCAAGCCCCGGTTAGCAAACCTGCAATGGCAAATGCATCAGAGTACGCCACTTTGCGTAACCAGTCTGTAACTAATGATGGTAAGACTGCTCCGTTTGCTAACCCTGCTGCATTTGGTACAGGTACAAACTGGCAAGATCAGATCTTTAGCAATAATGCAATGATCCAGAATCATAACCTGAGCATTAATGGCGCTAATGATAAAGCTAACTACTATACTTCATTTGGTTATTTAGACCAACAAGGTATTGTAATGCCTGATATATCAAACTATAAAAAGTTCACCTTTACAGTTAATACCAGTTATAAAGCTAAAAAATGGTTAACTATTGGCGAAAACTTTACTTACACTTACACACGTAATAAAAATAACTTAAACACTAATAGTGTATTTGGTGGCCCGCTAAGCTCGGCATTAAATCTTGACCCTATTACTCCGGTTTTAGTTACTAATCCGGCTACACAGGCGGCATTTTTCCCTGCGGACCCAACCAGTAAAGCTTATCAATCAGCAGTAAGAGACGCTTCTGGCCGCTTTTACGGTATATCGCCTTATGTATCACAAGAGATAACTAACCCATTAGCATATACACAAACACAAAACGGTAATTATGGTTATGCAACCAATTTGTTAGGTAGTGCATTTGTTGAAGTTGAGCCAATTGCAGGTTTAAAATTACGCTCGCAAATAAGTGCTAAACAGGCTTACTATGGTAATCAGTCTTTTACCCCTCTTTATTACCTGAATTCAAGCACAAGCAACGTATCAAATACCTCTTTCTATTCTGCAAATAACAACAATTTATCATGGAATGTTGATAACACCGCTACTTATAGCCGTGCATTCGGTAAACATAATTTTACCGCTTTAATAGGTACCAGCGCGCAAAAAGAAAGTGGATCAGGTGTTGGTGGCACATTTATAGGGTTGCCTGTAAATACGTTTAGCCAGGCATCTCCAAACTTTAGTTTAGCGCCAGCTAACAGAATAGCAAGTGGCTTTGATAATCAACCTTATTCTTTGGCATCTACTTTTGCAAGGTTAACTTATGATTATGATGGCAAGTGGCTGTTTACTGGTATTATCCGCAGAGATGGCTCATCAAAGTTTGGTAGTAACAACATATACGGTACCTTCCCTTCAGCACAGGTTGGTTATGTCATATCTAAAGAAAACTGGTTCCCTAAAAACACCTTTATCGACTACTTGAAATTACGTGGTTCATACGGTGTTGTAGGTAACGAAATGTCATTACAAACATTCATGTATACTTCATTAATTGGTGGTGGCCGTAATTACATTTTTGGTGATGTTAATAATATAGGCTACAGCCCTAATGCGCCACAAAATCCCGATTTGAGGTGGGAAGAAACTCGTACAGCAAACATTGGCTTTGATGCGACGATCTTCCAAAATCTTACCGTTACCTTTGATATTTATAGAAAACTTACTAACGGCATGCTGCAACAAGTACAGCTGCCGGGTTATGCAGGTTTTGCGGCGCAACCATGGGCCAATATTGGCGATATGGAAAACAAAGGAGTTGAGTTAAACTTAGGTTACAATAACAAAATTGGCGATTTAAGCTATAATATTGGTGGTAATATTTCTTATAACCATAACCAGGTAACTAACTTGGGTAGCCAAATCAACTTCTTAAGAGTAGGTACTGTTCAAAGTACTAATTATGAAATTGGCCGTACTGCTGTTGGTCAGCCGGTAGGTGCATTCTATGGTTTCCAGGAACTGGGCACTTTCAAGTCACAGGCTGAGATAAATGCTTATACATCAGCAAGCGGTGCTTTAATACAGCCAAATGCTAAACCAGGCGATTTTAAATGGCAGGATGTTAACGGCGATGGCAAGATTGATGCATCTGACCGTCAATACCTGGGCAACCCACTACCAACATTTACTTACGGGGTAAACTTAAGCGCTAATTACAAAAACTTTGATATTAAAGTTTTTGGACAAGGGGTTTGGGGTAACAAAATTTATCAGGCTTACCGTAGGTTAGATATTGCTACAGCTAACTATCCAACTGCAGCTTTAAATGCATGGACAACAGCTAACCCAACCAGCAACTATCCAAGGTTAAGTGATGCTGATCTTAACAACAACTTTAAGAATCCATCAAACTTTTATCTGCAAAATGGCGCGTATTTCCGCATCAAAACGCTGCAATTAGGATATACCCTACCAAGCCTGTGGCTTAAAAAGGCTGATATACAAAAGGCAAGAGTATTCTTAAGCAGTAATAACCTGGCTACCATTACCGGTTACAAGGGTTATGATCCTGAAATAAGCGGTGGTATTGATATGGGTATTTATCCACAAGCCCGCACGTTTATGGTTGGTTTAGATATTACTTTATAATAACAAATACAATTATCATGAAAATTAAATATTCAATATATACAGGTGCTGTTTTGTTAGCTATAGGCGGTATGGCATCCTGCAAAAAGTCTTTTCTGGAATTAACGCCCAAAGGGCAGTTTTTAGAATCTAATTATTATGCAACTCCACAACAGGCATTTACAGCCCTGGTAGCAGCTTATGATCCGTTGGTAACTGAAACCGGCGGTTTAGATAATACTTATAGCAATCCGCTTGGGCCATTAAACGCAGCGTCTGACGATTGTTTTGCAGGTGGCGGTGGTTCATCTGATATGGCAGGATGGCAGGCAATAAACAACTACACAATGGGGCCTTCAATTGGCCCACAAGGTAGTTTTTGGGGAGTTAACTTTCAGGGTGTTAACCGTACCGATGTATTATTAGAGAAATTGCCTAATGTACCGGGTATGGATGCCGCGACTTTAAAAAGGTTTACTGCCGAAGGTCACTTTTTACGTGCACATTATTATTTTGATTTGGTTAGGGTATTTAAGAATGTGCCTTTAATTTTAACTTCACTGCAGGTTGCAGATGTGTACAAACAGCCGCAGGCTACACCTGAAGCAGTATATGCACAAGTTGAAGCTGACCTTACCGCTGCTATTCCTGACCTGCCAATAACAGTTGCTTCCGCAGAGAACGGCCGTGTTACACAGGGTGCTGCTAAAGCATTATTAGGCAAAGTTTACCTGTATGAGAAAAAATGGGCACAAGCGGCTTCAATATTAGCCGAGGTGAATGGCACACCAGGTGGCACAAGCACTTATGGTTATAAGCTGCAAGCTAACTTTGGTGATGTTTTTAGTCCTACCAATAAATTTAACAGCGAATCTATTTTTGAGCTGGTACACTCTGGTACACAAAGCTATAGCTGGAGCAACTGGGGCCAATTTAAATCAAACGTTTACGTGCAAATGGTTGGCCCAAGAAGTTACACCGGTCCGTTTTATTATAGCGGTGGTTGGGGTTTTAACCCTATTACACCTAACCTGGTTGCAGCTATGAAGGGTGATCCGCGTTACCCTTACACTATAGCCAATATAGACAGCATAGCTAAAGCTAACGGCAAAAGTTATAGCGAAGGCTACCAGGGATCAGGTTACTACATTCAAAAATATGCACCATTGTTAAAAAATGTTGTTACCACCGGTACAACAGATTTGAACTGGCCTAATGATTATATTGAAATCAGGCTTGCCGATACTTACCTGATGGAAGCAGAAGCATTGGTAAATGCTGGTACTAACACAAGCCGTGCAGCAGCTTTATTAAATGCTGTTCGTGCACGTGTTGGCTTGCCTGCTATTGCTGCAACATTGGATAATATATATAATGAAAGACGCCTTGAACTTGCTACTGAAGGCCACCGCTGGTTTGATTTAGTTAGAACAGGCAAGGCACCTGCTGCCTTAGCATTTAAAGGCTTTAAAGCCGGAACAAATGAGATTTTGCCAATACCGTTAACCGAAACATTAAACGGTACACAGATAAAACAAAATCCAGGTTATTAATTTTATACATTTTAGGAAGCTGCCGGCATGCCGGCAGCTTTTTTTATTTATAGCTGTAGCTTAATTATGCAATTGCCCGTAACACTTATTAAAAGATATGATCTCTAAAAGAACACTTCTTTTGATACTGGTTTTTTTGATCCCGCTTAGCGTGATGCTTACCGAGTGCTACAATAATAAAAAGGAGGATGCGCGAGGGGAAATATTCGCCGGTTCTGCTACTTGCATCAGTTGCCACAAAGATGTGTATAACTCATACATCCATACAGCGCATTTTGAAACATCGCGCCCGGCAGCATTAGAAACCATACATGGTAGTTTTGCTAAAGGCCATAACGTTTTCAGCTTTGGCAACGGCATGTCTGTAACTATGGAGAAGCGTAAGGACGGTTTATACCAGGCCGGTTACGAGCACGGAAAACCAAACACCGCCGAAAAATTTGATATTACCATAGGAGGTGTTAAAGCCGAAACGTATTTGTACTGGAAAGGTAATAAATTATTTGAGCTGCCGATGTCCTACTTCAGTGTTTTGCACCGCTGGACCAACAGCCCGGGTTATGATACGGGTAGGGTAGACTTTAACAGGCCAATTGTTAGGCGATGCATGGAGTGCCATAGCTCTTACATTAATGAACTGCCCAACCCAAACTTAAGCCTTACCAACCGTACTGTTGAGTTTGATAAATCATCATTAATATATGGTATTGATTGCGAACGCTGCCACGGCCCTGCAGCCAACCATGTAAACTTTCATACCCAATTTCCGGAGGTTAAAAAGGCAAAATATATTACTACTTACAATGCCTTAACAAGGCAGCAAAAGTTGGATGCCTGCGCGGTTTGCCATTCTGGAAATAAGGATGTGTTCATTCGGTCGGCATTTGTATTTAAACAAGGCGATACACTGGCCAAATTTAAAGAGCACAACTTTGCACCGCAAAATACTAATCCTGCTACGCTTGATGTTCATGGTAATCAGAATGGTTTACTGGCATCAAGCAAGTGCTTTGTAATGAGTAACATGAATTGCAATACTTGCCATAATGTGCATAAAAAAGAAAGCGGAAACCTGGTGCTGTATTCTAAAAGTTGTATGAACTGTCACACAACGGCTAATCATAACGTCTGTAAGTTATTACCCAAGTTGGGTGATGTTATAAAAAAGAATTGCATTGATTGCCACATGCCTGCTAAGCCATCAAACTTAATACAGGTAGAGGCTAACGATAGTAAGTTGAAAGTGCCCTATTTAGTACGTACACATCGCATTGCAATCTATCCGCAGGAAACAAAAAAGGTAATGGCTTTTATAAACAGCCAGAATTGAAGATAACAGGTCATTAACCGATCCCTTGAGAAAGGACCGGCATGAGATTGACCTGGTTTAGTTGATGCGCCCTGGGATGAGATCCAGGGCGTTTTTTGTAACAATAATAATGGTATAATGTTTTTAACAAAAGTGTTTTGAAAGACGTTACAATATTTTCGATAAGTTCCCTTAACCATACTCGATGTGGATGTAACATACTTGTATACAGTATAATATAGCTGGATAAATACCAAATATCCTAACTTCATAGTACAGGATGCAACCAGGTATTCAGCCCACCAACACCGCTGCAGATATTTAATAAAATTGGTTAATTCATAACAAATTTTATTGTGATGCCCAAAATTTCTACAGATTTCGTTTTTATGTTTGTTGTGAATGGATAGGAAATCGTTAAAGCTTTATAGTAAAATCAGTATAATTATATTGATTTTCTTCTCCCTTCAGGGAGAGGTAATTCAGCGCTATTTCACTTTATTCCAAAGTCATAAATTGGGGCATCACTTGCCCGTTCCTAAAAAAACGGTGGAGCGCCAGCAGCTTATTAAGCTGCAATGCTTTACTCAAAAACTCCAGCCTCTAATAACACCATATAATACTGAATTTAATTTCCAGCCTATTCTGGGATTTGAGTTTAAAACAATTTTTCCTGCAACTTACGTTGCAAAGCTGTGTTTTGTCCAAAAAACACCGGCAAGTTTGCGAGGCCCTCCGGCTTTTTCCTGAATAATCTCTTTTTTTAATTAAAATTCAGCATGTTGTCCCATTTTCGGGCACTGCTTTATCCTAAAAATATTTTTCATGAAAAGCATAAGCAAAATTTATAATGCTATGCTTTGGTTTACCCTTGTGTGCATTGCTTCTCAGGCTAACGCCCAGCAAAAAGTGCTCACTCTGCAGGATGCCATTCGCATTTCATTATCAAATTATAAATCAATACAAGCCAGGAAAGATTATGCTGCGGCATCAAAATCTGTAATTGGCGAAGTTAAATCTGAATATTTACCAGATCTGAATGTTGGCGCACAAACAGCTTATGGAACCATTAATGGTATCAACGGCCCCAACTTTAGCATGCCGGGCGTGAGCACCATAAATGGTGGCGTAGTGCAACCCACACAAAACTGGAATGCTGCCTTTGGTAGTTTATACGCAACAACCTTAAACTGGCAATTCATGTCCTTTGGAAATCATAAAGCTAAAGTAGCGGTTGCAAAAGGACAATACCAAAGCGATGAGGCCGCGCTTGAACAAGAGACGTTTCAATTGCAGGGCAACGTAAGTGCCACTTACCTTAACCTGATTGCAGCGCAACGGCTTGAGCTATCAATGGAGAAAAACCTAAGCCGTGCTACTGTTTTAGACAAGCTTATCCAGACCCGGACTATAAATGGCTTAAACCCGGGCGTAGATAGTACTATTGCCAATGCTGAACTTTCAAAAGCCCGGCTAACTTTAATTGATGCGCAAAATTACCGTCAAAACCAGGCCAATCAATTAAAGGTACTCTTAGGCAAGCAAACTTCAGTAGCTGATTTGGATACCTCTTTTGTTGTAAAAACACCTGATAAAGTTGGAGCTGAGCCAATGACTGAAACTATCCAAAACCCGGTTTTAAAATATTTAGACTCCAGGGTTAAGCTTGGCCAGCTTGAGTCAAATTACATCAAGACTTCAAAATGGCCCAAATTATCCCTTTTTAATTTGTATCAAAGCCGTGGCTCTGGTTTTGGGAGTAATTATGCAACCGGTTCTGGTCCCGTAGCTAATAGTAGTTTATCAGCGGGTCTTGACCCGGTCAGGTCAAACTATTTGGTAGGTGTTAGTGCGGTATGGAACATTACCGATCTGTTCCGCATCCATAAAAAAGAAGTTACTCAGCAAAGTGTTACAGCTGCCTACAAAGATGAATTTGATTTGCAACGTAATACACTACAGGAGCAATTGTCTCTGGCTGATGAGCGAATGGCCAATGCCATTAAGCAATATAATGAGGCTCCTCTGCAATTAAAAGCAGCAACCGACGCCTTTCAGCAAAAAAGTGTCTTATATCAAAACGGCCTGGCCACTATTATTGATGTTACAACAGCCCTTTACAATCTTAACCGGGCCGAAACTGATCGTGATATCGTTTACAACAGTGTGTGGCAGGCATTATTGTTCAAAGCAGTAGTTTCAGGAGATATGAATTTGTTCCTGAACCAAACTCATTAAACGCAACCTTATGAATTTAATAAAAATGGCCCTTAGAAGGCCCATCACCATTATTGTGGTGGTAGCAGCCTTCATTCTTTTTGGAATAACGGCGCTAACACA
>JAQBNZ010000241.1 GCA_028288285.1 Mucilaginibacter sp. | reverse complement strand
GAACTTAACATCTGGTATTAATTAAAGTTACAAATATATACAATTACAACGCTATAAAGTTCTACTAATTGTCTGCCAGCCAAAGCTTAGGATTTACAACAGTTTTACCTTGATATAACGCAAATATCACCTCGGCCTCACCACTTGAAGGATCAGTAGCTACTGTACCAATGCCCTGCTTAGTAGTTACTTTTTGCCCTTTACCTACATTAACCGATTTTAGATTGGAGTAAGCTGTAAAATATTCACCATGTTTTATAATTACAAGGTAGGTACCACTTACATCCATAACCTTTACCACTTCTCCCTCAAAAACAGCCCTTACTGATGCGCCTGTAGGTGTTCTTATTTCATAGCCAGGGTTATCATTACGGATACCTTCACTATCAGTATAAGTACCAAAACCATGCACTAACTGCCCATTTGCAACCGGCCATGGTAAACGGCCGCGGTTACCTAAAAAGTCGTTAGATAGTTTAGCCGCCTCTGGCGTTGCATTTAACACCTCACTGTTTGATGATGTTTTGGTTATAGCTTTTTTGGTTGGAGCAACTACCTCACGGTTCTCTGCCTTGGCTTTTGCAGCCGCCGCTTTTGCTGCTGCTGCCGCCTTTGCTTCGGCCTCGCGCCGTGCATCTTCTATTTCTTTTCGGATAGCATTGCTAATTTCTCTTGTAGTCTTCGCTATCTTCTTTTGTATATCCCGTTGCTGCTGTTTTAGTTCGCCCTGGTGTTTAGAGAGGTCAGTAATAACTTTTACCTGGTTATTTTTCTCCTTGCCAAGGGTTTCTTTTTCTTTTTCCTGCTCGGTAAGCAAATTGTTTTTTTGCTTTTTATCTTTATCCAACTCAACTATTTTAACATTGAGGTCCTTCTGTGTACCCTGTATATAGCCTGCCTGGCGCTCACGATAAGTGCCAAATTGCTGCAGATATTTTAACCGCCTGTAAGCCTGGTTAAAATCTTTTGCCGCAAAAATGAACATAAGCTTATTATAAGCACTTTGGTTGCGGTAGGCAAAAAGCACCATACCTGCATATTCTTTTTTAAGTTGATCTAACTGACTTTGTAACGTACGTACGGTATTATTGCTCTGGGAGATTTGATGATCAAGATTTCTTACCTCCGAGTTTATATTTAAGATTTTTTCTTCGCGCAAATTTATTTGCGCCTTTAATATATTTAGCTGTTTTAATGAAACCTTTTTGCTGCTTGCAGTTTCCTGGTACTCCTGGTTAAGTTGTTCCAGTTCATTTGTAAGTTTGTCGCGCCTGCGCTTTAACTCCGCACTGCTTTGTGCAAACACGCTGGTAGCCGCAAACACAAAGATAAAAAGGAAGGCTGTTCTAAAAAATTTCATCCACCAAAAATATAATTTTTTAATTAGCAGCCTCGTAACTTTTTGGTATACTGAACGGATATTCAAGCGGAAGGTCAAATTCTGCCTTCATATATCGCAAATTTGCCTGTATTTTATTGTTACCTGCGGTAGATAATATATCAACCTGTGATGGAATTACCCTGTTATTGGCCTGAATAAATACATTGTTGGCAACCTGTAAAGTTTGATGCGCGGCTATATTTGATAAATTTGTTTGGGTAACTTTTAAATCGGCACCCAAAAGCAGTTTATAAATTAAGCCTTGTAAATTACCGGTTATTGCGGTGTTATTACCCTCAGGCAAAAGTGTGGCATTCTCATTAAGCAATTCGCCAATGGCATTACCTACCAACAGGGATTGTATTGTTTGAAAATTTACTTGCTTGCTTGCATACCCATATATATAGCTAAAAGGCTTTTTAAGGTAAACGCTTTGCAAGCGATTTATAACTATTAAACTATCAGGCGTTATTTGCGCGCGTGCAATTTCAATACCGGCAATAGCGGTTATTGATATCCAGATCTTTTGATCGCGGTTAATCCGGATGTTTAAAGTAACATCATTATCATTACCGTTTACATCCAATTTGGCTTTGGCTTTGCCAGAAAAGGTGTTGAAAGTTACCTGTTTTGACCGGATGGCTGCCAGTTTACTGCTTATATCATTTACAGCTGCTGCACTATCAGCAGTGGGGCGCTTTACTACCACCAGTTTTTTTGATGAACAACCCGCTGCTATTATGAGCAGGCAAACCAAGGTTATTTTATTCAATATATTTTTTTTCATTTATCTTTCGTTCTAAAACCGGCGAAGCAGCACCCTGTGCTTTTGCTTTTATCCATTGCTGAACGGCTGCATCAACATTCCCCAGTAAATACATAATATCACCATAATGCTCTGTTTTTACTGAGCTGGCGCTTTTATCATGTAAGAGCGATTTTTCTATCCATAGTTTAGCCTCGGCATAGTTTTTTTGCTTAAACAGTATCCAGGCGTAAGTATCCTCAAACGATGCAGTGTTAATTTGCAACTCGTTGCTATGTTTTGACATTTGCGCCGCCTTTACCAGTTGCTCATTCCTTAACGACAAATAATAAGCATAATTGTTGAGGGTAAATGCATTATCCGGATTATAAGTCAATGCCTTATCATAAAATGTATCAGAATTTTTATTATCGCTGAGGGCATGATAGCAATCGCCAAGGGCAGAGTAAGCCTGAGATAACAACTCTTTATCCTGCGCCTCTAATGATGTTGCATTTTTAAAATAGCTTACTGCTTTATTAAAATCCTTTTTTTGCTGCCATGCAATACCCACCAGATAGTTCATCCATGCCTGGTTAGGGAAATATGACAGTGCATTCTCGCCATCTTTAATAGCGCCGTCATAATCATTCTCACCAAGCTCAATCCTTACCAGTTGCTCATGTACAATATAAGCCTGGCTATTTAACTCTATTGATTTTTTGTAGGCCTCTTTAGCTTCTTTAAACTTTTCGCTTTGTAAAAGCATATCACCATATATGGCAAAGGCCTTGTTACTGGTTGGGTGCGTGGTGGTCATTATTTTGCTTAGGGCCAGTGCACTTGCCTTTGCGTTAGCCTCCGGAAATTTGGGTATATAACCCAATATGATCCTTATTTTTTGTTCAACATCAACATCGGGAATTGCAAAAGCAATTTCCAGTTCATGAAAACTTGCTTCGTAATTCTTCTTGTCGCGGTAAATATCAGCCAGGGCTAAATGAAGTGTTCCGTTATCCGGGGCTATTTTTTTAGCTTTATCTAATATAGCAGTAGCCTTATCATTTAAATTATTGGAGTTATACAACTCGGCCAGCATTAAATAATATTTAAGCTGAGTAGGGTCGGCGGCTATGATCTTCTCTAAAGCGGCCGCGGCGGCTTTAATATTGCCCTGTTTCAGATATACTTTTTGGCGACTGACCAGCAGGTCATCACTCGGACCAGCAAGTTCTTCTACCTTATCATATAATTTTAAAGCCTCATCATACTTTTTTTGGATTGTAAACGCGTTTGCTTTATCGTAATAATAATCGGGCTTGCTGGGGTTTATTCTTATCAACTCGTTAAAAACGTTCTCCAGCTTGTCTATATCGTTTGATTTTTCGTAACTATCGGCTAAAGCTATCCAATACCATTCATTATTGGGGTTAACCGTTACGGCACGCTCCAACAGCGTGCGGGATGCTTTTTGATTGTTTTGTACTTTCTCCAAATTAGCCAGCTCAAACATGGAGGCATCGTTAGTAGGGTCTATCTGCAAAACGCGGCTAAAAAAACTTGCTGCAGATTTGTAGTTTTCGACCGTTTTTTCGCGCAGGGCCGAAAAAAACAATTGCTTTACCAATCCACTATCAGCATTTGTAAGTGGCTTACCTGCAATTATTATTGCAGCATTATCATTACCGGATTTGTTTTGCGCAAAGCCGGCAACCGATATTCCTAAACCTAAAATTGTTAATGCTGTAAGTTTCATGCAACCTCCTATCCTACCCCTGTATGTCCATAACCACCCACGCCCCGGGTTGTTTCATTTAACGTATCTACTTCCTGCCATTGTACCTGCTCATGTTTGGCCACAACCATTTGGGCTATCCTGTCGCCAGTATTTATCTCAAAGTTTTCCGTAGATAAGTTTACAAGCAGCACTTTTATTTCGCCACGGTAATCGGCATCAATAGTACCGGGAGAGTTTACAATGCCTATACCGTGCTTGTAAGCCAATCCGCTGCGTGGCCTTATCTGCGCCTCATAACCTTCAGGCAACTCAATATACAGGCCGGTTGGTATCAACTTACGCTCAAGTGGCTTAAGCGTTACTGGAGCTTCCAGATCAGCGCGCATGTCCATACCTGCGGCGTGCATGGTTTCATAAGCCGGCAGGGTGTTTTTTGATCGGTTTATAACTTTTATGTTCATTTGCTAAATATAGCTTTTAGTTCTTTTCTCTCCATAAATAAAGCTGCGCCTGCAAATAAAATTAACAAGGCATTGCCAATAAATATATTTCGTTTAAATACATTGAATGATAAATAAACGAGTATTACTGAGGTAATAATATAGGCAAGATTCTTTTTTAAATTATAAGGTATAGGATAATTTTTTTGCCCCCAGATGTATGACATGATCATCATGCTGGCATAAGCAGTAAGTGATATCCATGCCGATGCCATATAACCGTAATAAGGAATGAAAATTAAATTAAGCACAATGGTTACCAATGCACCCAGGCCTGATATATAAAGACCGTATTTTGTTTGATCGGTAAGTTTATACCATACCGATAAATTCATATAAATACCAAGGCTTACATAACCAAACAACAACACCGGTATAACACCAATCCCTGACCAATACACAGCAGTATGCGCAGCATCTTTACCTTTTATAAAATATTTAAGTAGTTCTATATTGGCTACCAGCGCCACAAATATCATACACACGGCTATTACAAAATAATTCATAATACGTGCATAGGTTTGCGTAGCATTTTTATTTTTTGCGTGGCTAAAAAAGAACGGCTCGGCACCCAATCTGAAAGCATTTACAAATATGCTGAGGAAGATGGATATTTTAGCGCAGGCCGTATATATACCTACCTGTGTAGCGCTATCATTTACAGGCAACAGTTTACCTAAAAGTATTTTATCAAGATTTTCATTTATAAGGTATGAAAAGTTGGCTACAAGCACCGGCCAACTATAAACCAGCATTTCAAAAAACAAAGCCTTACTAAACTTAGGGCGAAGTTTTAAAAGCTCAGGCATAAGCATTAATAACGTTACAATACTGGTTATTAGGTTTGATATAAACACATAACCCAGCCACCCTTGTATATACCACCCACTTATCCAGCGTGTGTATGGCAGGTTGTGCTTAATAACAAAAGGCAACCCATATATAAAAAACAAGTTAAGGCTTACAAATATTACTATGTTTAAAAACTTAATTAGGCTATAACGCCCCGGGTGCCCATCGGCACGTATTTTGGCAAAGGGTATTACGCACAAGGCATCAACAATTAAAATACCTATAAAATATTTCGTGTATAAAATGTACTCTGCAAAAGGAGTGCTTGAGTCAATTCTTATCCAACCGGTAATAAAATGAGCAAATGGAAAAGTGAGCAAAAAAAATAAAGCAGATATGGTCAGTATTGCACCAAAGCTATTGTTATATATCAATTGCTTGTCATCGGGCCGTTTATTAAGATACCTGAAAAAGGTAGTTTCCATGCCAAATGCCAGCAGTGCATTAAGCATAGAGGCATAGCTGTATAAATTACCAAATATACCATATACCTTTGCCGAATATGCCCTTGTATAAACTGGGGTAAGAAAGAAACTAAGCACCCTGCCCGCTATGGTGCTTAAACCATAAATAGCAGTTTGCCCGGCAAATTTTTTAGCGGTTGACAATTAGGGAAGACTTATGTTGATTTATAAACTCTTTTTTACAACCTCAAAATTACGATAGTTTTTTAATTCGCCTTCATGGCTCTCTACCGAGGTAACCACAGCATGCTCGGCGCCTTCATGGCACCACTCTAAAAACATTTCAAGGAAGGTATCATCAGCTTCGGCAGCTATAAAAACATCACCGTTGGGCTCATTTTTAACAAACCCTTTAACACCAAGCTGGTCGGCAACGGCTTTTGCGCCTGCCCTAAAAAAAACGCCTTGTACTTTACCCTTTACAGTAATATCTAAATGCTTCATTTTTGAGTTAAATGTGTTGAATGCAAAATTAACTTAATCCAACTCAATAACCCAATCCCCTAAATTAACTTTTTAACTTTAGTTTCAGGAGTAAGTTTTAACCCATCAAGGCCGGTTATTAAGTTTAGTCCTGGGGTTTTGCCAGTTTCGATTGTGCCTTTTTCATTTTCAATTCCTAAAAATTCAGCTCCGTTCCTGGTGGCCCACTCTAATAAAATATTTAAGCTTAATGATGGGAACTTTTGTTGAATGGTTTGCATCTCGCTTAAAATACATAAGCTTTTGTTTGATGCCAGGCTATCAGTGCCTAAGGTAATGTTAAGGCCCTGGTTTACAAAGAGCTCAACTTTAGGCAGCCTCTTCTCTATATAAACATTTGCATTTGGGCAAAAGCACCAGTTTATCTTACGATCAAACCGCTTAATGAAATAAATATCTTTTAAATTAGTACAGGTATTATGCACCATCAATATTTTTTGGCGGTTGCTAAGCAAGGGTATTATTGATTGTAATGAGTTACGCGCTTGTGGTCTAAAATAATCTATATTAATACCAAAATGTTTGTACATATCAATAAAGCCACCCAATTTATAACGGTAAAACTTATTTTCATCCTCACATTCCTGGTTGTGAATACTTAGCAGATTGCTTTGGTCATCACTATAACGTTTTATTAACTTAAATAATTCTTTTGAAACTGAGTATGACGCATGTGCGGTTATTGAGGCCGATTGCGGCCTGAATTCATCGGCCAATTGCACCGCTTTAGTAAAAAGCTCCTCGGCATTTTCAGGTAAAAACCCAAATATTTCAACAAATGTGTGATAATAAAGCTCGCTTTTTTCCTTTAAAGCAACTGTAACTTTACTATTAGCGGTATCTGCAACGGCAACTATACCGTTGTCATACATTTCCTGATCGGCTTTTTGAGCCGCTTCCAATACTTCTCCTGCATCTGCATTTCTAAAAGCCTGTATATCTTTTATAAAGCTAATTAATCCTCCGCCGGGTTTAATTTTATCTTTAAGATGTGACAGCTCGGTATGGCAGTGAGTATTTATAAAACCCGGAGTTATTATCCCACTTAGATTTTCAATTGGAAGGTTTTGATATTCAGGGTCAGGGGTTTCTGATATGGAGATGACTTTTCCAGAATCAGTCACGGTAACTATTCCATTCTTTATTGGATCGGCATGTACAGGAAAAACGTAATCGGCTTTAAAACTTTTCATTAAATATAACTTAGCATCTTCTATTAATATAACTTAGTATCTTCTTAATAAATCTTTTTAAATATCCGATTTTATGACCAAAAATAGCAATTAACTTTTAGTTATTGTTTTAATGTTATAAAAGAATGACTTAAAAAGGGAACGAATTTTTTAAAAATAAGTACTTTTGTATTGTGAACGACAAAAAAGGCAAAATAGATATTAGAAGCTTAAGCTTAAATGTTTTGCAACAGCACTTTATCGCTATGGACGAAAAGGGCTTCCGCGCAAAACAAGTTTACGAATGGCTTTGGAAAAAATCTTGTTTATCCTTTGATGAAATGAGCAATATTTCAAAAGAACTTCGTACTAAACTTAATGAAAATTTTATCATTAATAATGTTAAAATAAATACATCACAGATTAGTGCTGATAAAACTATAAAAAATTCTTTTATATTACATGATAATCACCTAATTGAGGGCGTTTTAATTCCAACTTCTGACAGAATGACCGCTTGTGTGTCCTCACAAGTGGGCTGTAGCCTTACATGTAAGTTTTGCGCTACAGGGTATATGGAGCGCAAACGGAACCTTAATCCGGATGAAATTTACGATCAGGTAGTATTAATTGATAAGCAGGCCCGTGAAAATTACGGCATTCCGCTTTCAAATATTGTGTATATGGGCATGGGCGAACCCCTGCTTAATTATGCAAATGTTTTAAAATCAATAGAAAGAGTCACTGCCGAGGATGGACTGAACATGGCGGCAAAACGTATTACAGTATCTACAGCGGGTATTGCAAAGATGATTCGCAAGCTGGGCGATGACCAGGTAAAGTTTAACCTTGCCTTATCATTACATGCCGCTAATGATGAAAAACGCAATACTATAATGCCTATTAATGAGCAGAACTCATTAAAGGCGCTGGCCGAAGCCTTAAAATATTATTACGCCAAAACTAAAAACCCGGTAACCTACGAGTACATTGTTTTTGATGGAGTTAATGATACCCTGCAAGATGCTATTGAACTGGCCCGGTTTTGTAAGCACTTACCTTGCAAGGTTAATATTATTGAATACAACCCTATATCTTTTGCCAGCTTTATTAATGCCGGTGAAGATAAAATAGAGGCTTTTGCCGATTATTTGCGCAGCCAGGGCATTAACACTAACCTGCGCCGCAGCCGGGGTAAAGACATTGACGCTGCCTGCGGACAATTAGCTATCAACGAAAAAGAAAAAGAAGCCGCTGCCGAGATATAATTTCTGCTTAAATTACGAGCATGCAATTAGTACGCACGTACCTTAAAGATTTTGTTTCGCTTATATTTCCTGACCTTTGTGTAGCCTGCCGCGCCGGCTTAATGGCAAATGAAGACCTGCTTTGTACAGATTGTCTGTATAATTTACCAGTTACAAATTTTCATTTACAGCCCGATAATATTGTTGCCCGCCAATTTTGGGGCAAACTACCAATTAAAGGTGCCTACTCTCTTTATTATTTTAATAAAGGCGGTAATATCCAAAACATGATGCACCAGTTTAAATATAATGGCATGCACCGCATTGGAAACGTTTTGGGTAATATTGCAGGTAAGCAACTTTTACAGAACGAGGCGTTTAATTCTGCTGAAATAATTATACCAGTACCCTTACATAAAAAACGATTGAAAGAGCGCGGCTATAATCAAAGTGCCAGTTTTGCAGATGGATTGGCACAAAAAATAAGTGCTAAGGTAGATATTGATAATCTGGTGCGAAGTGTTGCCACCAAAACACAAACACATAAATCGCGGTTTGCCAGGTTTGAAAACATGCAGGAGGTATTTGCTGTTGCCCGCCCGGCAGATCTTATAAATAAACACGTTTTATTGGTTGATGATATTGTAACAACCGGCTCCACACTTGAAGCTTGCGGCATTGAACTGCTTAAAGTGCCCGGGCTAAAATTAAGTATAGCAACAATTGCATATGCGGAATAAATCCAGGATTACGAGGATTTTTAGGATTAAGAGATTTCTATTTGCATGAATCCCGGGTTCAACAATTCAAGTAATAAAGCGGCAATCACTCACCATTCTCTGTTCACCATTCACTATTGTTTCTGGTACCGGCTTAGTTTATCGTAAAGTGTTTTAGGATCAAACGGCTTCAATATATAATCATTCATGCCGGCATCTTCTATCTGGCCCATTTGATTACTCAAGACTGATGCTGTTAAGGCAATAATAGGTAATTTTTGAAAATATGGCTCGCTTTTGCTGCGGATAATGTCTGTTGCCTCCAAGCCGCCCATTAATGGCATATGTATATCCATTAAAACCACATCAAAATTTTTGTGCTGTTCTAATTTTTCAATTGCTTCAATACCGTTTTCGGCAAAGTCAGCATTTGCACCCCACTTTTTTAATACTTTGTTAATCAGTAACCTGTTTATTTGATTATCATCAACTACCAATACATTAATATTTAATTCTGTTTCCACTTTATTATTATCATTAATTGTATTGTCTTCTATTTTATTAAATGTTATTGTAAACCAAAATGTTGATCCTTGTCCTAATACACTATCC
The DNA here is from genome assembly GCA_028288285.1 of Mucilaginibacter sp. GTDB lineage: Bacteria > Bacteroidota > Bacteroidia > Sphingobacteriales > Sphingobacteriaceae > Mucilaginibacter. The sequence continues at coordinate 5,888 of JAQBNZ010000241.1, read as the reverse complement.
ACATTTATACGCGAATCATGCAGTTCAATAAGGCGTTTACTTATTGCTAAACCTAAACCTGTACCACCATAATTACGGGTTGTATCAGCCTCGGCTTGCTTAAAAGATTCAAATATGGTATTTAATTTATTATTTGCAATTCCAATTCCGGTATCTGATACTGCAAAACGTATCCTAACATTTTTTTCATTATCTTCAATTACCTTCAGATCTATATTTACTCCACCTTTTGAGGTGAACTTAACCGAATTGCTTACCAAATTAAGCAAAATCTGCGTAAGCCGCGCACGGTCGCCAATTACTAATAATGGTACCGTTTCATCAATGCTCTGTTTAAGATAAATCTTATTTTCAACGGCTTTGTATTGCATTGATGCAGCAATGCTATTGGCCATGTCCCGCAGATCAACCTTCCCTTTTTCCAGCTCAATGTTGCCGGTTTCTATCTTTGTAAAATCAAGTACATCGTTTATCAGCGACATCAAGTTTTCTGCCGAGAATTTAAGAATGCTCAAATTATCTGTTTGTGATGGTAGCGGATTATCATTCAACAATAAGTGCGACATACCAATTACCGCGTTGAGCGGAGTTCGTATTTCATGGCTCATTACACTTATAAACATATCTTTGGCCCGGCTTAATTGTAGAGCCTCTTCTTTGGCGGCAATCAATTCCATCTCAGCCTTTTTCTTAGATGTAATATCAATAATTACCTCTATGTATTTATCAACCTTACCATCATCAGCCATAATAACCGAATTGATAACCGATATCCATAGCGGCTGGCCGTCCTTCCGGTATATCAGCAAATCAACCTCAAATGATTGCATTTGTTGTGAAAGCTCACGTGCTTTGGTAATGATGGATACATCTGTAAGTTCTCCCTTTAAAGAATCGCCTAAGTGCTTATCTCTTACATCACCTAAACTATAGCCGGTAATTTTTTCAAATGCATTGTTCACCCATTCTACCTTACCTTCACTATTGTTTATAATCACCCCGCTTGTAGTGCGGCTGGCCACCAATGATAGCATGGTAAGCTGTTCTTCTGATTTTTTTCGGTTGGTAATATCAACCATCACGCCTATTTGGCGCTCTACACCACCCTCTTCATTAAACAGCGGACTATTTGAAATAAATACCCAGACTGGTGAACCGTCCTTTCTATAAATTTTTAGTTCAATCTCATATGGCTTGTTTTCTTTAACAGCCTGTACAGCTCTTTCGGCAACTTCAAGGTTAGTTTCTTCGCCTATTAGCTTTGTACCTATAGCATGCCCTTTCAGCTCTTCTAATGAATACCCAATAATGCTTTCGAGGCATTCGTTAATCCATATTATTTTACCTTCTGCATCACGTATCATAATACCACTTGGCGATTTACGCGCGGCAAATGACAATATCTCCACATCCTGCTCGGTTTTTTTGAGGGCAGTTATGTCTATAATAATACGGATAGATTTTTCGATGATTCCGTTTGCAGCATATATGACAGAGTTGGTTACCGATATCCAGATAGGTTTACCTTCTTTAGTGCTCATGGATAGCTCCACCTCGTATGATACCTTTTTATTCCTTGCTTCAATCAGTTCTTTCTCGGCAGCTTCATCCCTGGGTTTACCTTTTAATACTTCACCCAAAAATTTGCCTTCAACATCCTTCAGGTCATACCCTGTAATTGTTTTAAAGGCATCGTTTGTCCATACAACTTTATCATCGGCATTGCTTATTACCACACCGTTTTTTATTTTACTTGCTACGAGTGATAGCTGCTTGGTTTCAAGGATTAGTTTTTTTTGAAAATTGATATCCCGCCCGCTGGCATACCATTTACCGCCTTTATTGGTGGCAGTCCAGCTTATCCATTTAACTTCTTTATTTTTTGTAAAAGTTTGTGTTTCCAGTTCAATAGGCTTGTGCGATGCTAAACCCTGTTCAATCAGCGGCGCAAATTGTTCCCGGTTTTTGCCTACCACAAAATCCCATAACGATAAGCCTATAATCTGCTCAGGTGTAAAACCTAATATGCCGGTTACCGCGTTATTGATTAGTTCAATTTTTGCTTCTTCGTTAGCAATAAAGTGGATCTCTGACGAGCTATTGAACAGGTTGTAAAATTCTTTGTGAGCAGCCAGGCTTTTTTCCAGTTCCTTTTTTTGTTTGCGTAGAATGAGGTGCGACATTATCTCGTCAGCTAAAACTTGCAGGGCATCGCGCTGGTCGTTATTTAAATGCTTAGCTTTTGGGTCAACAATACATAAGGTACCTATCCGGTAGCCCTCTGGGTCAATAAGCGGGATACCGGCATAAAACCGAAGGCCAAAGTCGCCTTTAACTAATTTGTTATCGCGAAATTTTTCATTTTTTGACGCATCCGGAATTTCAACCAAATGGTCCTGAAGAATAGTATACTGGCAAAAGGTATCTTCAATAGGTACCTGCTCAACATTTAAACCTACTTTTGCTTTAACCCACTGCCTGGTGTCATCAATAAACGAAATAAAAGCAATAGGCGCCTGGCATATATAGGATGCCAGGCGTGTTATAGAATCATACTCCTTCTCTGGTAAGGTATCCATGATACCATATGAATTAAGCGCCGCTAATCTATCTTGCTCACTTCCTTTAAAGGGGTACTTATCCGTCATTTCACTCTAAATGATTATCCCTGTAGAGCGGGTAATCATACATCAACTTATGTATCCTTTTACGTATTTTTTTCAAGGATGTTTCGTTTTCCGGATCAATTAAAACTGCGTCAATTAACTCAACAATAGTATCCATATGTTTTTCTTTTAAACCACGGGTAGTAATAGCAGCGGTACCAACCCGTATTCCTGAAGTAACAAATGGCGATTTATCGTCATAAGGGACCATATTTTTATTAACAGTGATATCAGCCATAACCAAAGCATTCTCGGCAGCTTTACCTGTAATGTTTTTATTACGCAGGTCTATTAATATCAAATGGTTATCTGTACCGCCTGATACAATATTATAACCACGTTTTATAAACGCTTGTGCCATTGCAGCAGCATTCAATTTAACCTGCAAAATGTATTTCATGTAACTATCAGACAGGGCTTCGCCAAAAGCTATCGCTTTTGCAGCAATAATATGCTCCAACGGGCCACCTTGTGTACCCGGGAACACGGCCATGTCTAATAAAGATGACATCATCTTTATTTCTCCTTTAGGGCTTTTTATGCCAAATGGATTTTCGAAATCTTTTCCTAACAAAATAAGGCCGCCACGCGGGCCACGCAAAGTTTTGTGGGTTGTAGTAGTAACAATATGGCAATGCGGTAACGGATCTGTTAACAGTCCACGAGCAATTAACCCCGCCGGGTGAGAAATATCAGCCAGTACCAATGCACCAACTTTATCAGCAACACGACGGATGAATTCATAATCCCAATCACGTGAGTAAGCTGATGCTCCGCAGATAATAAGTTTTGGTTTTTGCTCTAAAGCCACCCTTTCAAGCTGCTCATAATCAATTAAACCGGTTTCTTTTACAACACCATAAAAATGAGGCTCGTAAAGTTTACCTGAAAAGTTAACCGGCGAACCATGTGTAAGGTGGCCGCCATGTGAAAGATCAAAGCCTAATATTTTATCACCGGGCTGTAAACAGGCCAGCATTACTGCCGCATTTGCCTGTGCACCTGAGTGTGGTTGTACGTTTGCCCATTCGGCATTAAAAAGCTGTTTGGCACGCTCAATTGCAATGGTCTCAATTTCATCAACCACCTGGCAACCACCATAATAACGTTTACCTGGTAAGCCTTCGGCATATTTATTAGTTGCAACAGAACCCGCCGCTTCCATCACCTGCTTGCTAACGAAGTTTTCAGATGCTATTAGCTCTATGCCTTCTTCCTGGCGTTGCTGCTCTTCATCTAACAGCTTAAATATTAATTTGTCTCTTTTCATTGTTGTGTGTAATGCGCCCCTAAGGTAGGTATTAGTAACTAAAAGCTAAAAAACTAAAGCTAAAAGCTTTCTGCTCCGGCCTTTAGGTATCAACTTTTTCAGTTATCCAAAAATTATTAAATCCTAAACCTATGGTTATATCAATTAATTCTTGCTGCAGCATTTCCAGTACCGCCAAAAAATTATATACAAAGTGCACCTTGTTTTCTGAACTCCCGGCAATGTTCTTAAAATCAAGCTTACTGTTTATCCGCAGCAGATCGCTAATGGCTGCTTTTTGCTTTTCAATAGTGTAAGGGTATTGTGTCACCGTATGCGTAACTTCCTCGGTACGGGTTAAAAACTGGCGCATAACCTTGTTATACACCATCATTAACTTATACAGGTTAATTTCTGAAAGTTCCTCACCCGGCACAACTACTTTTTCTACCTGCTCCAGGTCGGTTTTTATATTACCGCGCTTTTCCTGTTTAAAGCGTTCCTCTTCATAGGGGCGCAGGTCCTCACACAATTCCTTGAATTTTTTATACTCAATAAGTTTGCGAATCAACCCCTCTTTGGTATCCAGTTCATTCTCTTCCTCATCAGCATTGTATCGCGGCAGCAGCATTTTTGCTTTTATGCGCATGAGGGTGGCGGCCACAAATATAAATTCGCTGGCCAACTCCATATTCAGCACTGTCATCTGGTGAATGTAATCCAGAAAGTCATTTGTGATACGGGCAATGGGTATATCATGTATATCAAGCTCGTCGCGCTCTATAAAAAAAAGCAACAAATCAAACGGCCCTTCAAACTGTGGTAACCTTATGGCGAAAGCATCATCGGTCATATCCAAAACTACGGCTAAATTCACTTAAAAAAAATAACTATTGTTAATTCCAAAACAATATTTACCTTTAATATATTCCATTAAAAGCTTAGTTTTGTAAGTTGAAATATCTAAAGAAATTAAATGCAGGTACTTGCCGGTGATCTACTAAAGCACATTTATTATCCCTCTGATTTAAAGAAACTTAAAGAAGATGAGCTTGAACAGGTATGCAAAGAATTGCGCCAGTATATTATTGATGTAGTATCAGTAAATGGTGGCCATTTTGCAGCCAGCCTGGGCGTTGTAGAGCTTACTGTTGCTTTACAATATGTATTAAATACCCCTTATGATCAATTAGTATGGGATGTTGGCCACCAGGCTTACGGCCATAAAATATTAACAGGCCGCCGTGATGATTTCCATACCAACCGCTTGCAAGGGGGTATAAGTGGTTTTCCAAAACGTTCTGAAAGCATTTATGATACTTTTGGCGTAGGGCACTCTTCTACCTCAATCTCGGCTGCCTTAGGTATGGCTGTTGCATCACAATATAAGGGCGAAACAGACAGGCAGCACGTTGCCGTTATTGGCGATGGTTCCATGACGGCGGGGATGGCTTTTGAAGCGCTAAACCATGCAGGCATTGAAAATTCAAACCTTCTGGTAATACTGAATGATAACAATATGGCCATTGACCCCAATGTTGGGGCCTTAAAAGAATATTTAACAGATATTACTACCTCAAAGCCTTATAACAGATTTAGGGATGATATAGCAAGTGTACTTACCAAGCTTTCCTCGATTGGCCCTGATGCTTTTAAACTGGCACAGAAATTTGAGAAAAGCATAAAAGGTACACTGTTAAAAAGAAGCAACTTTTTTGAAGCGCTTAAATTCAGATACTTTGGCCCGGTTGACGGGCATGATGTTAAACACCTGGTTAAGCTAATACGCGATTTGCGTGACATACCAGGGCCAAAGCTTTTGCATTGCGTTACTGTAAAAGGTAAAGGCTACGCACTTGCCGAAAAAGATCAGACCAAATGGCATGCACCCGGTTTATTTGATAAAATAACCGGCGAGATCAAAAAAGTTAAGCACGATAAGCCACAGCCTCCTAAATACCAGGATGTATTTG
>JAQBNZ010000230.1 GCA_028288285.1 Mucilaginibacter sp. | reverse complement strand
CCACGGTATCACCTGTTACTGATGCTTTATGCGGTTCAGATTTTTTGTAGTAGATCTCGCCATTTATTTCAACACCTTTTTCAAATGATTTTTTAGCATTATCCCATGCACCACCGGCATTGCTCTGGAAAATACCCATCAGCACACCTGATACGGTTACACCGGCAAGTAAACCACCCAATACTTCGGGGCCAAATGAAAAACCAATAATGATTGGGGTAATCAATGCAATCAGTCCCGGGGCAACCATTTCACGAAGAGAAGCCTGTGTAGATATGGCAACGCATTTCTCATACTCCGGCTTGGCTTTGTATTCCATAATACCCGGTATCTCACGAAACTGGCGCCTTACCTCTTCTACCATTGCCATTGCTGCACGGCCAACTGCCGAAATACACAATGACGAGAAGATAAAAGGTATCATACCACCCACAAATAAACCTGCCAATACGTTAGCTTTATAAATATCAATATGCTCAATACCTGCAACACCCACAAAAGCCGCAAATAAGGCCAGTGAGGTTAATGCTGCAGATGCAATGGCAAAACCCTTACCCGTAGCCGCGGTAGTGTTACCTACAGCATCCAAATTATCTGTACGACCACGTACCTCTTCAGGCAGGCGGCTCATTTCTGCAATACCGCCCGCGTTATCCGCTATCGGTCCAAACGCGTCAATAGCTAATTGCATAGCTGTTGTTGCCATCATACCTGCAGCTGCAATAGCCACACCGTATAAACCTGCAAAAAAGTATGAACCATAAATGCCTGATGCCAATACCAGTATAGGAAACACGGTTGATTCCATACCGATAGCTAAACCCGCTATGATGTTGGTAGCATGCCCTGTAGACGACTGCCTGATTATACTCATTACCGGGCGTTTGCCCATAGCAGTATAATATTCAGTAATCATAGACATTAGTGTACCTACAACTAAACCTACCAGGATAGAGGAGAATACACCATTTTTGTTAAACTGCATTGACCCGGATTTTAAAGCATCATTATGATCAATATCCCTTAACATACGAAATTCACCCGTTGGCAACATCCATTGTACTACAAAATATGTAGCAACCGCGGTTAACAAGATCGATGTCCAGTTACCTATGTTTAATGCTTTCTGAACACTATCTGTTTCCTTTTTAATTTTAACCATTGAGGCACCTATGATAGAAAAGATCAAGCCTAAGCCAGCAATAACCATAGGCAATAAAATCGGACCTATACCTCCAAAATTATCATGTATAGCTTTACCATCTTGTCCAACTATTTCGCGGCCCAATACCATAGTAGCCAGCATAGTTGCAACATATGATCCGAATAAATCGGCGCCCATACCAGCAACGTCACCAACGTTATCACCAACGTTATCGGCAATGGTAGCAGGGTTACGCACATCATCCTCAGGGATCCCGGCCTCAACCTTACCTACAAGATCAGCGCCTACGTCGGCAGCTTTGGTGTAAATACCACCACCCACACGGGCAAATAATGCGATAGACTCGGCACCTAATGAAAATCCGGCTAAAACATCAAGCGCTTTTGCCATAGCTTCGCCGTTAACAGTAGCACCCGTAACGTTTTTAACATATATGGTGTAAAACACAATGAACAATGAACCTAAACCAATAATAGCCAGGCCCGCAACACCTAAACCCATAACCGTACCGCCGGTAAATGATACCTTTAACGCCCGGGGCAAACTGGTTTTTGCAGCTTGTGTTGTACGTACGTTTGCTTTAGTAGCAATACGCATACCTATGTAACCTGCAAAAGCAGATAAGAATGCACCTATAAAAAAAGATATAGCTATTACCGGGCTTGATGTAGCTACAGTAGTACCAGACCAGGCCAGCAACAAACCGGCAATTACTACAAAATAGCTTAGAATTTTCCATTCAGCACGTAAAAATGCCATTGCCCCATCTGCAATATAGCCTGCAAGTTGGTTCATTGAGGCATCGCCGGTTTCCTGTTTGGTTACCCATGCCGATTTTATAGCCATTACGAGTATGCCCACAAGGCCAAACACCGGAATAAGGTAAAGTAGGTAATTGTTCAAAAGATCCATATAGTTAATTAGTTTATAATTGTTGGTTTTGAATATGCACTAAGATGTACATTTATTAATTGGCATCCGCAAAATAGTAAATTAATTTATTTACAATAGTATGTCAATTATAAAGTTTTTGAATTATGTTTAAGCACTTAAACAATTTTTGCTGATGACAAAAGATACGCAACAAACCAAAATGAAGCATGAACTGGGCTTGCTTGACGGCACTATGCTGGTAGCGGGTTCAATGATAGGCTCCGGAATATTTATAGTAAGTGCTGATATTACCCGTAATGTAGGTTCAGCAGGCTGGTTAATAGCCGTTTGGGTTATTACAGGGTTTATGACTTTAACCGCGGCATTAAGCTACGGCGAATTAAGCGCCATGTTCCCTAAAGCTGGCGGACAATATGTTTACCTAAAAGAATCATACAATAAACTGATTGCCTTTTTATACGGATGGAGCTTTTTCGCGGTGATACAAACCGGTACAATTGCAGCCGTTGGGGTAGCCTTCTCTAAGTTTACCGCTTATTTAATGCCGGAGAATTTAACATTTCTTGTAAGTGAAGATAATATCATTCTAAACACTGGACTATTCAAAATAAGTTCAGCACAATTGGTTTCTATTGTGCTGATATTCCTGCTTACTTACATTAACACAAAAGGTGTTAAAAGCGGTAAATGGATCCAAACAACTTTTACATTAACCAAGCTGTTAAGCTTGTTCGGGTTGATAATTTTTGGGTTTATAGCTTTCAAAAGCGATATATGGAACGCTAACTGGACCAATGCCTGGGATATGCACAAATTAAGTCCGGATGGTTCTACCACTGGCTATACCATTAACGCTATGCTGGGTGCTATTGCCATTGCAATGGTAGGTTCTATTTTTAGCAGTGATGCCTGGAACAACGTAACCTTTATAGCCGGTGAAATGAAAAACCCTAAACGCGAAGTAGCGTTAAGCCTGTTTTTCGGAACAATGATCGTAACCATTATTTATGTGTCTGCTAACGTGGTTTATACTGGCGTTCTGTCATTACATGATATTGCCACTGCAGATAAAGACCGTGTAGCGGTTGCTGCATCGCATGTAATATTTGGTAACACAGGCACATTTGTTATCGCTATTATGATAATGATATCAACCTTTGGCTGTAACAATGGTTTAATATTAGCCGGAGCAAGAGTGTACTATACTATGGCTAAAGACGGTTTATTTTTTAAGAAGACCGGCACTTTAAACAAAGCATCAGTTCCTGAGTTTGGTTTATGGATACAGGCCATAGTAGCATCAATATTATGCTTAAGCGGTAAATATGGCGATCTGCTGGATATGATATCATTTGTAGTGGTACTCTTTTATGTACTTACCATCTTTGGTATTTATATTTTGCGCAAAAAACGCCCGGATGTTGAAAGGCCTTACAAAGCATTTGGCTACCCGGTTTTGCCTGCCATTTATATATTAATGGGATTGGCATTTTGCACCCTGTTAATTATTTACAAACCCGAATTTACCTGGCCGGGATTAATTATTGTTTTGATAGGTATCCCTATCTATTATATATCTCAACGGAATGTTAAGAATGAGGATGAAGCAGACCTGGTTAGTTAGTCTGTTATTTATATCGGGGCTTGCCAATGCGCAAACCCTTCAGCAAAAACTACAAATAGCATTTAGCAAGCTACAGCAGGATAGCCAGTGCCAGTATGCATCGGTATCATTAACGGTGCTGGATGCAAAAACCGGCGAACAGGTCTTTGCCGTAAATCCAAACATGGGCATGGCGCCCGGCTCTACCTTAAAAACGGTTACCAGTATAACCGCGTTTAGTATATTAGGGAAGGATTACCAGTTTCAAACCCAATTGGGTTATACCGGCATTATTAGTAAAGATGGCACGCTTACCGGCGATGTGATAATAAAAGGTGGCGGCGACCCAACCCTGGGCAGCTGGCGCTGGCCATCAACCAAAGAGGGCGTTATTTTGAATACACTTGTAAGTGCTTTGAAAAAGGCGGGTATAAAAAAAATAAACGGCCGTGTTGTTGGCGATAACGGTATTTTTAACGGACAATCTATCCCCGACGGCTGGATATGGCAGGACCTTGGCACTTATTACGGTGCAGGTATAACCGGTCTTTGCTGGCGCGAAAATCAGTTTGATATCACACTAAATACAGGAAGCGTTGGCAGTCCTGTTAGTGTTTCAGGCACTATACCGGCCATGCCTTACCTGCAGTTTAAAAGCGAATTAACCAATGGTGCAGCCCATACCGGCGACCAGGCTTATCCCTATCTGCCGGCCTTTAACAGCAAGGTTACGTACCTGCGTGGCACTTATGCTGTTGATCAAACCAAGAAACGTATCTCTGCCGCTTTACCTGATCCTGCTTATGATGCCGCTCTGCGCCTGACAGATACACTTAAAGCTTTAGGAATTGCGGTAAGCAACGAGCCAGCTTCGTCCATTTCGTTAAGTGAAAAAGGGCAACCCATACCACAGGCAACACAATCGCTTACTACCATCCTATCGCCTGAACTAAGCAAAATAGTTTACTGGCTCAATCAAAAAAGTGTAAACCTGTATGCCGAACAATTGCTGGCAACAATTGCCGCCAATGCAAACAAACAGCCAATAACAAACAATGGTATTGATGTGCTAAAAACTTTTTGGGACCAGAGAGGTATCGACAAAAAATCAATGAATATTTTTGATGGCAGCGGACTATCACCTGAAGACAGAATAACGACTCTTACTATGGCCCGCATATTGCAATCTGCAAAAAAGGAAAAATGGTTTGGTGACTTTTATGAAAGCCTGCCCGTATATAACGACATGAAGATGAAAAGCGGCAGCATTAATAGTGCACAAGCTTATGCCGGTTTCCAAACGCATGAAGGTCGTGAACTTTGTTTTTCCATAATTGTAAATAACTATTATGGAACGGGAAGCGGGATTAGAGAAAAGATGTTTAGGGTGTTGAATGAGTTAAAGTAGTTGTTAGAAGTTAGATAAAAACATCACATCAACCACGATGTCATTGCGAGCGATAGCGCGGCAATCTCGTCGCTAATGCATGAACGCTTAGCGAGCGACGAGATTGCCACTGCTCGCCACTACACTGTCCTTCCCCGAGCCTCGCAATGACAAATTTGTTTATATTGCTTACTTAAACTCCGCAAGTTTCGGGTTCTTTACCCTTAGTGCTGACCGTACATTTGTGTTATAATATTCAATCATGGAAACACAAAACAACATCAATTACGAACGTATTGCCGAGGCAATAGCCTATATAAGACTGAACTTTAAAAGCCAGCCTAATTTAGATGACGTAGCCGAAAAGGTAAACCTTAGTCCCTTCCACTTTCAACGAATGTTTACAGAGTGGGCAGGCATTAGTCCCAAAAAGTTTTTACAATACCTGAGTTTGGAATATGCTAAGGGTATTTTGAAAGATCAACAGGCCACTTTGTTTGATGCAGCCTATGAAACCGGCCTGTCAGGTACCAGCCGCCTGCATGATCTGTTCATTAACATTGAGGGAATGACACCTGCTGAGTATAAGAACGGCGGCAAAGCGCTGTCCATTAATTTCAGCTATGCCGAAACACCGTTTGGTAATATTATAGTGGCGTCAACCCCAAAAGGAATTTGTTATATGGCTTTTGCTGATGATAAGGATACTGCCTTTAATGAGTTATATGCCCAGTTCCCTAACGCAAGCTATTACCAGGTGGTAGATATGGCACAGCAAAACGCATTGAACATATTTAAATCGGATTGGTCGCAATTATCCCAAATTAAGCTGCACTTAAAAGGTACCGATTTTCAATTGAAAGTTTGGGAAGCGTTACTAAAAATACCAACCGGCGGGTTAAACACTTATTCAAACGTTGCTAATACCGTAAAGTTACCCAGTGCCAGCCGTGCGGTAGGCAGTGCAATTGGTGCTAACCCTGTTGCCTTTTTGATTCCTTGTCACAGGGTGATTAAATCTACAGGCGAGTTTGGCCAATACCATTGGGGTGCTAATCGTAAAACAGCTATTATTGGCTGGGAGGCTGCAAGGATGGATATTTTAAAAGCGGTGTAATATGAACCTGCAACAAAGACTTGAAGAATTGAAACGGGAAGATATTGCCGGTGCGATGAATGATAAGGGCTATGCGTGCATCCCAAAGGTGTTAACAAACGAAGAATGCGACGCGCTGAAAGAGCAATACGCTAATGAGTCCCTTTATCGCAAAACCATACAGATGGAGCGTTACCGTTTTGGCTTGGGAGAATACAAATACTACAACTATCCATTACCTGCTTTAGTACAGCAGTTGAGGAAAGGCATTTATCCGCTTATTGCACCTATTGCTAATAATTGGATGAGGGTGCTAAATACAGACAACCAATTCCCCGGGAGTTTAAATGAGTTAACAGCACTTTGCCATCAGCATAACCAAACCCGGCCAACGCCATTAATACTAAAGTATGGCAAAGGCGGCTATAATACTCTGCATCAGGATCTGTATGGCGATATCTTTTTTCCGATGCAATTAGTTGTTTTCCTTAACGAGCCAGATGTTGACTACCAGGGTGGTGAGTTTGTACTGATAGAACAAAGGCCGAGGGCACAGTCAAAGGCAATTGTATTAAAACCCGGCAAAGGTGATATATTGCTTTTCACAACTAACTACCGCCCCATAAAGGGCAGCAAGGGTTATTACAGGGTAAATATGAAGCATGGTGTTAGCGAGTTGGTAAGTGGTGAACGCCATACGTTGGGTATCATATTTCATGATGCTGTATGATATTGCATACTGATATTGGTAAAACCGCCTTTGGCCGTAGCAGGCAATTGAAAAAGCTGCTGGATAGTGGTATCATAAAACTGGCAGGTAACCGTAAGCTTAAAATATATGGCATGCTAAATTGTTCGTCGGGCAAAAGAATAAAAACCGAAAACAGGTTGTTTTTTGAAAGCGAAACTGAAGCTATTCATGCAGGTTACCGCCCATGTGGACATTGCATGAAAGAGGCTTATCAAAAATGGAAGGCGTTAAACTAAGCGATAGCTACTTTGTCAAATAGCTGCTACGAATAAAATTTCGTGTGTAATTCTACAATCAAAGTTCGATATTCGTTATTATAAATATCTACCATGTTAAAAAAGGCTATCCTGTTACTCGTTATTACTTTTATGGCCACAACCACCAAAGCACAAACTGCAGAAGAGGTGTATAATTCTTACCTTGATTTTAACCTGGCGCGCCTTGAGGGAAGAACTGAGAATGCATTAGAGCTTGGTGAGCAACTAATGCCCAATGCAGATAAGCTTACTGATAAAGCCCGCATAAGCTTTTATTACTCATTAGGTAATTTATATGAAAATGATAATCAGTCGGTTAAGGCTTTACCTCTTTACGAAAAGGTAGCCGCCGCAGTGCCCGATTATTATGTGGTACAGCGTGCGCTGGGGTATATGTATATGAAACAGGCCGATGATATTGCCACTAAACTAAATGCCGCCAAAACAAATGCTGCCGAAAACAAGCGCCTTACTGATCTATACACCACAGCGGTTAAAAAAGCACTGCCGCATTTAGAGAAAGCACAAGCCTGCGATCCGGATAATGACACGCTATCGCTTATTAAAACGCTCTATAAAAATATTAAAGACGATAAAGGTTTAAGCACGCTGAATAGTCGCCTTGCAACACTTGCAAAAAGTTGTGTGGATTTATTAAGTGATAAATAAGCCCTAAAACTCCAGCGCTTTTCCCTGTTGTGGATATATTAAGTTTAAACCAAGCGGGTTATTTGCTTTAAGCTGTGCTTTTATTTTAGTGATGCTTGCTACAGGCGGTTTTAGGTGGGTAACCACTACATTCAATCCTTTTACAGATCCGGCAAGTTTAGCTAATACACTCATTTCGTTCATAAGCAAACGGGGTGTAAGATGGCCAAACAGCGTTTTATCCGGTTGCTCATTAGGGAAGGAAACTTCTATCATAATGGCTTTTAGCTTATTTGCTTTTACCAGCGGGGCTACAGCTTGCCACAGGTTTTGCATGTTATGGCTTTTTTCAATCTCATCGGCACCTGTATCGCCCAGGTACAAAATATAACTGTCGTTACTTCGCACCAAAAAAGCCGTGCTTGTTAAATTTGAATGGCTCAGCGGGAACACCTGCACTTGCATTGTAGTGTTATCTATGGCTACTTCGTTGCCCGGTTCAAGGGCTTTATAATGATATTTCTTTAATAGCGGAGCGCCGCCATCATCGGCAAAGTTGGCCCAGCTTTCCCAGGTAAAGTAATGGGTCTTTACCGTTTCTAAAGTACTTTTTAACCCGTAAATAGTTTTAATGCTATCATCTGGCGAGTTAATTATCAACCCGGAAATATGATCAAGGTGAGCGTGTGTTATAAAGTAACCTTTAATATATTTTTTCAGCACCTGTTCTGCAGAGGTAGTAAAAGCTTTATTAGTCACTGCCTTTTCAATACCGGCATGCAGCGTACCGGCATCCATGCAGATATAGTTGTTTGAACCTACAGGCGCTACCATATAAGCCGATAGGTTGCTCTCATCAATTCCACCTAAAACGCCTAAAGGCACCATCCTGAATGAAGATGCAATTTTAACTTGGGCAAACAATGATGCACATAAGAAGCAAAGCAATAAGGATAGGAAAACTTTATGTAACAAACGCATATTTATGGGTTTCAATTCATCAAAAGTACTAAACCGTTTTACACGAATGGAATTTTTTGTGAGGGGAATTCACTCAAAAGTTTTTACTTTGTGACACTATGAAAGTTAGCCAGATAGCTGCAAAAGCGGTAGTGCGTGTGTTTTTTATTATGCTTTTAATAGCACTGATACCGTACCTACAGGGCAATAACACTAAATTGGAGCATATATACTTAATGCCAAAAAACTCATGGTCGCTGGCATTTCCAATCCTGCTGATATTGGGTTTTGTTGTGCTACTGGTAATCTGTTCTATCAAAAAGTATAGCAAGCAAGATCTGAACTGGCTTTTGGTAATCAATACCGCAGTGCTGATAGCCTATGCTGTTACGGTGTATATCCGCATTTACCAGCTCACTAAGTAACTATCCGCTATTCAGTTTTCATTTTTTTCTGTGCCGATTCCCTGTACTCATAATCGCCGCCAAGCAGGTAACCCCAAGGTTTAAGGGTTTCAACCCTGTCAAATATTATCTTAAAAATAGCTATTATAGGGATAGATAAAAACATACCCGAAAGGCCCCATACCATCTCGCCAATAATGATACCGATGAAGGTAATCAATGCGTTCAATCTTACTTTTGAACCTACAACTGCAGGCAATAAAAAATTAGCATCAACCGCATGAATGGCAATAACACTTACACCTACAGTGACGGTATCTGTAAGGGTACCGGTGGCAAATGTTATTAAAGTACTTAACAGCAATGCTGTAAAGATGCCCAGGTATGGTATTATATTAAACAGACCCACAATTATGCCTAATAAGGCTGCGTATTTAATACCGATAATAAAGAACGCTGCAATAGCAACTCCTGCTACAATAACCATTTCTAAAAGCAAACCCAAAATGTATTGCCTTAATATCTTCTGAATATTCTCTACAATGTCTACTACCACATAAGAGCTATCGTCACTAAAAACCTTTAATATAAACCGTAATAACAAACGCCTGTAAAACAAAATAAAAAAGGTAAAAATGAGTATGAATACGTAAAACAATACCAATGATGATATAGCCCCAAATGTGCTTCCTAAAACAGCCCCGCCCGATGCCATAATTTTACGCCCGGTATCTTCAACATACACCATTTGTTTGTTTGCCGTAATATGAAACGCGCCTTCTATCCATCCCCGCAAACTTTCTACTGATTGTTTTATCTGGCTTTGAAGCATAGGCCAGTCATTAGATAAGTTGGATATTTGGGCACCCACCAGGTAAAGTATCCCGCCAACAAAAGTCACTAATAATATAATAGAGATGAATGATGATGCAGTACGCGGTAAACGTAACTTCCTTTCCAGAAAATTTGAAACAGGTAATAGCAAAATAGCAAACAGAAACCCAAATATCAGCGGATCAATAATTTCTTTAGCTGCAATTAGCAGGTAACCCAGCACGCAAAAAGCAATCAATATAAGGGCGAGGCGTTCGTAAAATGGGGCTATTAGCTTTTTTGTGGGCATATTGCAGACGGTAATATTAGTTGCTCAACATACAATGTATTTTCTATGTTTTGCACTCACGCATAAATGTGCAATAAATACTTATATATTACTATTTATTTTTTCAATAAGCTGCTTTATATGGTAATCCATAATTTTTGCGGGTTGCTTGCTGAATTCATTAATTGCCCTGTTGGCCAGTATCACGTTAAAAGATATGGCACAATGGCCCAATATTTTCGCCAGGCTATAAATACCTGCCGTTTCCATTTCCAAGTTGGTTATGCGCTTACCACCGGCCCTAAAATTTGTTACAATTTCCATTAATTGCGGTATAGCAGAATAAGCCCTTACCTGCCTTCCCTGGGGCGAGTAAAAGCCGGGAGCAGTTACTGTGATACCCTGTGGTATGCCATTTGCCAGTTTATTCAATAACATTGCATTTGCAGTAGCTATGTAAGGATTTATCATCGTTTCATCATTGAATGCTGCTGCAAATTGCGCCAACAACTCCTTTTCTTCCTCGCTGTAACTTTGCCTGTAAAACCCCGCCAGTGAATCAAGTCCAAAAGCTGCGGATGATACAAGCAAACTATCCACCTTAATATCCGGCTGTATAGCTCCGGAAGTGCCTATGCGTATAATGTTTAATTTCTTAAGCTCAGCATTAGCGATGCGGGTTTCAAAATCAATATTTACCAGTGCATCCAGTTCATTAAGCACTATATCAATATTATCGGTACCTATGCCGGTTGAGAGTACGCTTATTCTTTTTTTACCAATGCGGCCGGTATGCGTTATAAACTCACGCTTGCCTTTTTGCAGTTCAATGCTATCAAAATATTTGCTTACCTCGTATACCCTGTCGGGATCGCCAACAGTGATAACTGTATCTGCAATATCGCCCGGCAATAAATTTAAATGGTATACGCTGCCGTCAGCATTAAGTATAAGGTCGGTTTCTGAAATTGGTCTCATCCGATATTGAACCCTTGAAATTTGTTATAGTTAAAAATAATTTTCTAATTTTGTTGCATCCGATAATTAAAATTTACTCCGGTGATAGTATAAGCGGCCTGTCAGCTACCATATTTGCTTCTTATTTCTTATTCCATAAGAACACAGGCTTGGTGTTTATTCATGCTTTTATTCCCATTATTCAAATTTATCTTATGCTTAACGGACCAAACCCGGATGTGCTTTGCCCTATGGAGCCACACCGAAACCTTGTATTTTTAAAAAACCAGATAACTAACCCCAACATCATTGTTGGCGAATATACCTATTACGCGGATTTTACCGACGCAAATAATTTTGAAAGAAATGTACTCTACCATTTCGACTTTGTTGGCGACAAGCTTATCATCGGCAATTTTTGCGCAATAGCATCGGGCGTTAAATTTATCATGAACGGCGCTAATCACGAAACCGCGCCTATCTCGACATTCCCGTTTGCCGTTTTCGGAAACGGCTGGGAGAAGATCATAAATGGCGCGAATTTGATTGGTAAATTTCCATATAAAGGCGACACCATTATTGGTAACGATGTTTGGATAGGCTATGATGCTACAATAATGCCCGGCGTAAAAATTGGCAATGGCGCTGTCATCGCTACAAAAGCAATAGTAACCAAAGATGTACCCGACTATACCATTGTTGGCGGCAACCCGGCCTGTATCATTCGTAAAAGATTTAATGACCACCAAATTGCCCGGCTGCTCAACATTGCCTGGTGGAATTGGAGTGCTGAAAAGATCACCGCGAACCTGAAATTTATTAATTCAGCAGATATTGATGCCTTGGAAAATGCGGCCAGATAGTTAAGCTCTTTTTGGCAAAAACTTTGCTATGTATTAATATAAATACATAAACCAATGGCAAAATATTCAGAAAAAGCGGGTGACAAGGTGGAAAAAACCATGCACGAAATGAAAGAAGGCAAACTGAAAAGCGGCAGCGGTAAAAAAGTTACCAGTAAAAAACAAGCCGTTGCAATTGGCCTGTCAGAAGCCCGCAAAGAAGGGGCGAAAGTGCCAAAGAAGAAAAGTTAACTTTGCTGAATACAATAAAGGAGAGATATTAAATATCTCTCCTTTTAAGTTTAAATCATTGCCGTTGACTAAAGTCAACGGATGATAAAAATCAGAATGGGCTTCAGCCAAATAAATGATGCGCCCTATGAGTCCCAGCTAATGCACTCTAAACAGGTTTTGCAAATGAATCCATTACCTTCATTAACACAACCGCTTCGTCAATAGTGCACGGGTTTGGACCTTCTCCTTTAAAATAGCTCACTATTTTTGTTATCATGGGCTGCTGTATATGCTCCGGGTGGGTAAAGTTGGTGGTCTCTTCACCAGCCTCGTTCTTGCAGGTAACCCATGTTCCAAAAAAGGGGAAGGTTATTTTCCCTTTTGTACCGATGATCTCACAAGTGTCGGTTCGTTCACTTTCGGCTACGTTAAAGCACCAGGAACCATTTACAACAACCTTATTCTTAAATACTATTTGTCCGCATACATGGTCATCCGCAGGGCTAAATCCACCCTGATTCAAACTATAGCCATTGTAATGCTGCGGTTCACCAAAGTAATAAAGCATCAAATCCAACTGATGAGGTGCAAGGTCATGAAAATACCCTCCTCCCGATAATTCGGGATTTAAGCGCCAGTTGGTTTCGGTTTCGGCTATCAGTTTAGGCTCGCGGTTTTGCCACATCCTTATCTGTACGGTTCTTACATCACCAATAGCATCCGTTTCCAGTAAGTTTTTAACATGCAGAAACATAGGCAAGGCACGACGGTAATGGGCCACTACCAATTTGGCATTACTTTTCCTAACCGCTTCGGCCATTTCAACGGCTTCCTGCGCGTTACGGGTAACAGGCTTCTCAACATATACGTTCAAACCTTTTTTAATGGCTGCTAAAGCATATTCCAAATGGTAAGCCGGCGGAGTGGCTATTGATACCGAATTTACATCCGGGTCGTCCATTAATTTTTCGGCATCGCTATACCACTTACCTACATTGTGGCGCTTAGCATAGTCAGCAGCTTTTGCAGCATCCCGGCGCATTACAGCCACCAGGCTACTGTCATTTATTTTATTATACGCCTGACCGCTTTTTTTTTCGGTAACATTACCGCAGCCAATTATACCCCATTGAATAGTCGTCATCTTTTGTTTTTATAATGTTTAGCTTATCATTGCCAGTAATTCTTCATCGCTAATTATAGGGACATTTAGTTTATTGGCTTTCTCCAGCTTAGCCGGACCCATATTATCACCAGCTACCAGGTAATTCAGTTTCGCCGATATACTGCTAAGTATCTTGCCGCCGTTCTGTTCTATCAGATCTTTCAATTCATCGCGAGAATACTTCTCGAAAACACCTGATATGATAAAGCTTTGTCCGCTTAATTTATCGCTTGCAAAGGTTACTTCTTTTTCCTCGGCAACAAATTGTAAACCACTGGCTTTTAATTTTTCAATTTCCTGTTTGTGGTTCTCATCATCAAAATATTCGGTAATGCTTTGGGCTATGCGGCCACCTATTTCTTCGGCAGCAATTAGCTCTTCTACAGTGGCAGCCATCAGGTTGTCAATAGTTTTGAAATGCGCCACCAGCTTTTTGGCAACTGTTTCGCCTACATAACGAATGCCCAAACCAAATAGTACCTTTTCAAACGGCATCTGCTTTGACTTTTCAATCCCATCCAACATGTTGTTGATGGATTTTTCGCCAAAACGGCCTAACTTTTTTAACTCATCAGCACGTTCATGTAAAGTATACAGATCGCTGATATGTTTTATAAACTCTTGCCTGTACAAAGTCTCAATGGTTTCATCACCCAAACCGTCAATATTCATAGCCTTGCGGCCAGTGAAGTGCTGCATCTTGCCTACAATTTGCGGTGGACAGCCCTCATCATTAGGACAATACCATGCTGCTTCGCCCTCGGTTCGCAGCAAGGGCGTGCCACAAGCAGGGCAATGGGTTATATACTCTATGGGCTTTGCATCAGGCTTCCGCTTATCCAAGTTTACGCTAATTATCTTCGGAATAATCTCTCCGCCTTTCTCTACAAATACAGTATCGTGCTCATGTAGTTTAAGGCGTTCTGTTATTTCGTCGGCATTGTGCAGGGTGGCACGCTTTACGGTGGTACCTGCCAGTAACACCGGCTTTAAATTAGCAACCGGAGTAACGGCACCTGTGCGGCCCACCTGGTAGGTTACTTGCAGCAACTCGGTCTCTACCCGCTCTGCTTTAAATTTATAAGATATGGCCCAACGGGGAGATTTTGCCGTAAAGCCCAGTTCCTGCTGCTGCGAGTAGTTATTTACTTTTATTACAATGCCATCAATATCATAACTTAGGTCAAAGCGCTCTTTATCCCAATGATTAATAAATTCCAGCACGCTATTGATATTACTGCATAACCTACTATGATCATTTACATGAAATCCCCAACTTTTCACAGCTTCCAGGCTTTCCCAATGCGTTTTAAAAAGGGTCTTTTCTGTATATAGGCCATACAGAAAACAATCAAGCGGGCGCCTTGCTACCTCTGCCGAATCCTGTAGTTTTATAGTACCTGATGCAAAGTTACGCGGATTAGCATAAGGCATCTCATCATTATCTATACGTTCTTTATTTAACCGTTCAAAGGCTTTCAAGTGCATAAACACCTCTCCTCTTATCTCAAATAAATCGGGATAGTTACCGGCTGCCAGTTTTTTGGGAATGCTGTGAATGGTGCGCACGTTGACAGTTACGTCATCGCCCTGGGTGCCATCGCCACGGGTAACAGCGCGGGCCAGCTTGCCGTTTTCATAAGTAAGGCTCATGGATAATCCATCAAACTTAAGCTCGCATACATATTCAAAATTATCGCCTATGGCTTTGCGAACACGCTGGTCAAAATCTATCAGTTCCTGCTCGTTGTAAGTATTGCCTAATGATAGCATTGGCCACCTGTGCTTCACGGTTACAAACTCCTTGGTTATATCGCCACCCACCACTTGTGTCGGCGATTCAGGGTCGGAAAATTCAGGAAACTGCTTTTCAAGAGCGCTTAATTGCTCCAGCTTTTTGTCGAAATCGTAATCAGAAATGGTAGGCATTGCCAGCACATAATAGTTGTAAGTGTGCTGTCTCAGCTCGGCAGTAAGAGCCTGTATTTTGTCTTTTGCTTCGTTAGGCGACATGATAGCGAAGATAGTTATTTTGCTTTTAGTTCATAGTTAATATGCTTAATACACACGGAAATTTGAATTAACTTAACTCATCACCCACAAATCGAACTTACACTTCGCCTTCCCTTTTCCTCAAGAACCATTCGGCACTTAGCAGTAGCAGGATTAATACAAATATCCATTTTATATCTATGATGTCGCTGTAGCGCTTATCTTCATAAACAACTGTTTTTATGTTTTCGTTCTTACGGATCAAGTCGGCAAGTTTACCAATCTCTGATGGTTGCAGCATTTTCCCGCCCGAGCGCTCTGCGATTGTTTTAAGCAATTGATGATTGGCTGTACTTTGGCGAGTCTCCAGGTTTAACTGTTTAACCGTTAATTGTCCTTTGGCGGTAAATTGCTGTTTACCATTTTTTGTTGTGGCCAGCCAGGTATATTCGCCAACAGGCAAAACGCCTGCATTAAGCTGATAGCTTTGGCCGATACGAGTGAACAGGAAACTATAGTTTTTACCCGACTGATTCTTCAGATCTATCTTTACATCCGGCGTGTTAACCAGTTCAAGTGCGTCGTTATACAGCTCGGCGTTCAGTAAAATGTTCTCACCCTCGTCAAATATATTTTTTGATGGATATACCCTAAAACGCTCACGATTAGCATTGGCTGTAAGGTACTGTACACTTCCACTAAATAATTCTTCAACCGCATGGTGGTTACCAAACTCCTTAAACTCTGCCAATTGCCAACGCCATATACCCTCTCCGGTAAGTACGGCTATTCTGCGGCCACCCTCATCATTAAATGCCAGTAATGGGTAATTGGTTGCTACGTTCCCTATTTTTTGTTTGAGCAATACAGAAGCAGATGGCCCAGCCTCATAACTACCAAACTGTGCCAGCAATGGCGGTAGTTTGCCTAACTTGCTTAAAGTGGAATCTGACAGTGTAAACGCCGAAAAACTGGTTACTGGCTGCGCAAATATTTCTTGTACTTCCTCCCGGCCAGCCAAAGCTTTAACCGCTTTTTGGTTAGCATTTAATCCTTGCAGATCCGTTTGGGTACCGGCAATGAACCATAATGGCATTTTGCTTTTTAACAAAGTTTGCACCTTACTGTAACTGCCTGCCGAAAGTTGGTATAAAATTGCCAGGTTATAGTCTATTGCTTTAAGCGATGTCAGATCGGCAATCAGACTTGTTTTTACCTCAAAATTCCTGTTAGTTTCAATAGATTGTTTAATAATGCTGATATCAGGATGCGGGTTATCATATAGAATCAGTACTTTTTGGCGGGCATCGAGCACTTCAATATAAATGGTTTCGGAATTGTTTTGTACCGATAGCTCATTTTTTACGGGAGCCAGGTTAAAGGTGAATTTGCGGATACCTTTTTTATCAGCATTCAGCTTTAGCGGAATTACCTTTTTAAACGAGGCAGATGCAATACTGATGTTGTGTGAAAGTACCTGTCTGCCATCTTCCGTAACCGATAGATGCATATCCTCGCCTTTGCCCTGGTAAGCTTCGGCCAGCAACTCTACCTCAAAATCATTCCCCAGGAAAGCTGTTTTGTTATAGTTCACATTGCTTATGAGCAGATCCCGGCGGGGAACGGTATCGCCAAGAGCAATGGTATAAATGTTTGCTTTAATGTTGCGTGCCTCGTATTGCGGGTCGCTCCCCAGGTTGTATAAACCGTCTGTAGCCAATACCAACGCGCCAATGTTGCGGTTTACAAAACGTTCGTTTAGCTGGTGCAGGGCATTTGAAATATTGGTTTGCGTTCCATTATAGCTATTGGTTAGCCCGTCCTGTAAATCTCTACTAAAACTAAACTCATGGACTTCATAATCATCTCCCAATTGCTTCTTGAGAGACGAAAAAGCATCTGCGGCAGGAAGAGTTTTAGAAAACAACTTAATAGATGCTGAATTATCCTGCGCTATTAATATCACCGGTTTTTGAGGTTGATAGCTAACCGACCTGATGAGCGGTGAAACCAACAGCAGCGCTAACACAGTCACCACAACCGCCCTTAGGGCAAACAAGGCGTTGCGGGGACCTTTGGCTAATTGCACCGGTTGGCGGTACATGAGCCAGGCATATAACAAGCCCAGCAGCAAGCATACAGGGGCCCACCATCCCGAAACTGATCCCCAGGTGATTGACATATTTAGCAGCAAGATATGTGTTTTGAGTTGTGAGTATAAACCATCATAAACCTTACCCGCAAAATGCAAAATTATTGTGATACAGATTTAATTAATTTTTACGCGGATTGGACCCTTTTATCAAGAACCCGTTCGGCGGCCATGGTCAAGATGGTTTGGGGGATGGATTTGTTAGTCATTAATAAATGGTAGTGTTCACGTTCACGCTACACACAAACCGTGAACATTATTAAATACCTTATAATCAGATATATGAGAAAACACACACTGACAAAACAGTGTCACCATTAATATGCCAGCACGATGTTTGACTTTCTGATTTCCAATTTGGGCGGCCATGTAATCTTTTCATTAAGAAGGTTTATCAACCTGTCGAACCATAGCGGGCGGGCCTTTACGCACGTCCTTCGACAGGCTCAGGCTGACCCGATGTTTATTAGATAAATATGTCATGCCGAACGATAGTGAAGCATCTGGTCGTCAATGCATAGCCGATAGATTCTTCACTATCGCTCAGAATGACAAAAGGAATATTACAACATGCCACCATCAACAGGTATTACCTGCCCGGTAATGTAAGTTGCCATATCTGATGCAAGGAAAACGCAGGCATTAGCCACATCTTCCGGCTCGCCGGCTCGTTTAAGAGGTATAGCCGCTGCCCAGCCTTCAACCACCTTAGGATCAAGAACATCGGTCATTTCGGTACGGATAAAACCTGGTGCTACTACGTTGGTACGGATGTTACGAGAACCCAATTCTTTTGCTATTGACTTAGAAAAACCAATGATGCCCGATTTAGAAGCTGCATAGTTAGCCTGACCAGCATTACCTTGTACCCCTACTACCGAACTCATATTGATAAATACTCCCTGGCGATTCTTCATCATAATTTTTGATGCCGCTTTGGTTACATTGAATATTGATTTCAGGTTTACGTTTAATACCTCGTCCCAGTTCTCTTCGGTCATGCGCATTAGTAAACCATCTTTGGTGATACCTGCGTTATTAACCACAATATGTAAAGTGCCAAAATCAGCAATAATATCATTGATCAGCTTTTCGGCCTCATCAAATTTTGATGCATCGCTGCGGTAACCTTTTACCTGCGTGCCGTAGCTTTGTAACTCTTGCTCAAGTGCCTGGCCCTTTTCAACAGATGATAAATAAGTAAAGGCTACATTAGCGCCGTGCTCGGCAAACTTCTCTGCAATTTTACGACCTATGCCTTTTGATGCACCGGTAATCAGTGCGGTTTTTCCTTCAAGTAATTTCATAATTCAGTGTGATATGCAGGGGGCGAAGATAGGTAATTAGTAGGAAAGTCAGAAAGTTCGCGGCCAATGCATGCCTGCCTGATAAATAAATTTATTCCGCATCACGTATCCATGGCTCTTCACCAATAAACATTACCGTATTGGCCTTGTCACCAAGTTTAAAATCCCACCTGATGGTATCCTTAGCATTGTTATGAATATCAGAGCAGGTATAATGAAAGTGCACCGCAAATGAACATTTAAAAGCACCGGAAAGCGTTGCCGGCTTAAAGCTGCTTTCGGTAATGTCAAATTCTGTAACCTCGGGCGAGCCGCCGTCTTTATTATGATAAGCTACCAATCCCTCGCACATGGCTATATAATTCGCGCTTCCTTTTTTTCCGAATACGCTTTCTAAAAAACCTGAGACTGTAGTATCTCCGTTTATTAATTGCGTTATTAAAGGTTCCTCAAGCGTTAGACTAAACTTTTCTCTCATCCTTAATAAGTAGATACTTTCATGACCAAAGATTATGATTTTTAAAGATAAGATATTCTAAAATGGGTGAGTTAACCTGAAGGGAGGTTTATTCAATCAATTTAATTAAAACGGCCAGCCACACTTTTGTGTTACCCTATAACACATTAACTCAATATGGTAACAGCCAAAATTATCCGCCATCGTCATAAATACCATCATTATTTGAATGATGACCTGAAAGAAGTTACCGAAGAAACATTCTTCAAGATTGTTTTTTCTGAACCAGCCGAAATGGATTTATTTAAAGAATGGATACGCAAACACGACGGCGAGTACAATTACAACAAAGAAGAAAGCAAACAAGAGGGTACATTCCCCAAAGTACCTATGTTTGATGACGAGATTTGCTGGTGCGATATCATGACCTATTATCTGTTGCATGTAGCAGGATATAGTTTCCATTCAACTATACATCCTTATAAGGGCGAAGTGTATTTGAGGGAGTAATAAAAAATTATGCCTGCAAACTTTCCTGGTACTTGCCGCCGTTGTTGGTGTTGTCACCAACAACTTTTAGGACGGTAACTAATATATCAAGCCTAATGCATGGCGGCTTGTTGGTGACAACACCAACAAGGGCGAAGGAAATTATACCTTACAAACTTTCCTGGTACTCTTTCTGCAGCTCCAATAAACATTTGGCACACATGCAGCCTTCAAAGTTCTCGCTAATGTATTGCACCTCGTTCAAATTCAGTTGCACTACACTGCATTGGCACTTGGTGTAAGAGTTTGCCTTACATTCAATACTTGTACTACATCGGTCGCAACGGATGATTTCGTGTTTGGTCATGCTTTAAGATCCGAAAATCGGAAAGATTATTGTCAAATTAATCATTATAACGTAAAAGACCTGTAAGCTGAAGCTTACAGGTCTTTCTATAGTGTATTAGGCTAAATTATGCTGAACAGGTAACGCAGCCTTCTTCCATTGAGCAAGACGGGCCCTCTGGTATTTCGTCTGCAACCTGGTTAACCATTTCTGGTATAACCGGATCCATATTTCTGCCGCCCTGGTTCTCAACGGTAAATTTAACCGCTTGCGATGCTGCTTGTGTACGCAGGTAATACATACCTGTTTTTAAGCCTTTCTTCCATGCGTAGAAATGCATTGAAGTTAGTTTTGACGCATT
>JAQBNZ010000190.1 GCA_028288285.1 Mucilaginibacter sp. | reverse complement strand
CCTGTCAACCTGCGGAAAATCTACCGAGAACATTGCCCGGGCTTGTTCTTTTACTTCTTGTTGGATAACCTTATCCGGAAGATCAATTTTGGCTACTGCTGATATAAATGGCATTTAAGTAATTTTTTGTATAAACGGCGATACCCATCCCCGTTAAAACAAATACGGCGAAAAGTATCAATTGGTTGATAACTTTTATTAAATACTATTGTTTCATTTGCACTAAGCTTTTACATTCGATAATATAAACCACACACCATGCCCGAACTACCCGACTTGCAAGTATTTAGCCGCAACCTTAATAAAATACTGAGCGGCAAAACGGTTAACGCAATTATAGTGCATAAAGCACCCAAATTAAACGTTACACCTGCAGTACTACAGGAGACTTTACAGGGACAGAAGCTCAGTTCTGTTTATCGTGATGGAAAGGAGCTTTACTTTAAATTTAGCAAGGGCGATGTTTTGGCACTGCACCTTATGCTACATGGCAAACTATTTTTGTTTGAGGGTAAAAACGAAAACAAGTACAGCATAATTGAAATACTTTTTAATGATGATACCGGCCTTGTGCTAACAGATTTCCAAGGAATTGCCAACCCAACCCTGAATCCTCCCGAAAAAGACGCGCCCGATGCTGACGCGGCAGATCTGGAATATTTAAAAACAAAGTTGGGCAAAACAAAAACAAATGTTAAGACCGTACTGCTTGATCAGAAGATAATACGCGGAATTGGTAACGCTTACGCCGATGAAATTTTGTGGGATGCCCGCATATCACCCTTTTCGGCAAGTAACAAAATCCCGGATGATAAGGTTAAGGATCTGCTTAAATCAATCCATTCTGTATTGAAAAATGCCGAGGAACAAATCATCAAATCAAACCCGGATATTATTGCCGGCGAGATTCGCGATTTTATGCTGATACATAACTCCAAAAAGAAGCAAAGCCCAACCGGCGCAGAAATTTTAATAAAAGAAGCCGGACGGAAAACTTATTATACGGAGGAGCAGGAGTTGTATAGTTAATCCCCCCTTTGTTATGCTGAACGTTGTGAAGCATCTAATCGCCAATTTGCCTTCTTGCGATAGATTCTTCGCATGACAAAAGGTAAAAACTAAAAGGCATAAAAGTCGGTCCTCAAGACTGCGGTGAGGACACCGCAGCCTTGAATTAAAATTGTCATCCTGAACGCAGTGAAGCATCTAATCAGCGAGTAGATCCTTCCCTCGAAAGGTTTACAATACCCCTAAAATACCCTTATTTTCTCTAAAATTAAAAACATTTAACCTCACTATCTTGTTTCTAAATATATTAACAGATAACTACCATGGGAACATTACAGCACATACAGCATCAGATTTCAGCATTAAACGATCTTATAAAAATAAACAATGATCGTATTGCCGGCTATCAGAAAGCTCTTGAAAGCACAGAAGATTTTTCCTTGAAAGGCATTTTTGAAGGCTATGCCGATCAAAGCAGGGGTTATATTAACGAATTGAACGACTATATTCACTTGTTAGGCGGTTCGCCGGCTGATGGTACTACTCTTTCAGGTAAGTTTTACCATGCCTGGATGGATGTTAAATCAGCATTCGCTAAGAAAGATGCCAATTCAGTATTGTCTGACTGTGAATATGGCGAAGATGTGGCCAAGAGTGCTTACCGCAAAGCGTTAGATGATAAAGAACTAATTTGGGAAGATGATAAAGTTGTTACCCTGCTCACCAGCCACATGAATGGTTTAAAAATGGCACATGATGCTATTAAATCTTTGCGCGATTCAACCAAACAATCAGCATAATTATGGACAGCCCCGATCAAGATTTTTTGGCCGAATATAAGCCCCTGCATGTACCGCATAAGTATGATGCGGCGGCTTCGCTGCAAGATAATGTTGTATACGCGCTTGCCCAATTGGAGTATGCAACAGTCCCGGAAGTTGCCGCCA
Source organism: Mucilaginibacter sp. (assembly GCA_028288285.1). Classification (GTDB taxonomy): domain Bacteria; phylum Bacteroidota; class Bacteroidia; order Sphingobacteriales; family Sphingobacteriaceae; genus Mucilaginibacter. Next base: position 32,263 of record JAQBNZ010000190.1, on the reverse strand, counting down.
AGCTATCCGTATTTGAACCAAAGACGGATAGGCAAACTCATCAGCAAAATGCAAGAAATATTTTAGAGGGCTTATTTAATAAAGGCCTGATAAAAGGTGATGATGAGCAAGAAAGACAATATAACCTGAGTAAAATACTGGTCCCAAACTCAGGTAAGGCCGATAAACTGTTTTGACTGTTGCAGTATTCTGTTAACTAAGCCTCAATATCATTACACTTCCATTCTACGGGGCAACCGGCGATACCGGCCTTACTGACATTACACTATCTACCACAAAATTGCTTACTCCGCGCCATGGCAGGGTATGCAGGTATTCTTTATAATGCAGTTCAAGCATGGCCCCCGCGCTATGATTAAGCTTATCGGCTACCTTCTCATCGGTTACCGAAAACATAAATTCATTTGATGATATATTGCCCTGAGTTTGCGAGCGGATACCGCTTTGTATAAGCCTGCCCTCGTAAGTTTTGAACATGTAGCCCTTTTTAACAAAATAGTTCATGGTACCGGCCTTAGTACCTTCGCCAAAAACAAAATAGTAGCGGTAATAAACTACACCTGCTATTACCAGTATTAATACAATTACTAAAATTGTTAAAATGCGGCCTTTCATATGCTTTGAATTGTGTTACTAAACAAAGCTAACGTATTGGCTGCCTATAAGTTTAAAAAATAATTGGTAAGCGAGGTAAAATCGTCAAACTTTAAATCATAATCATCAGTTGTGCCAAAGCCATAGCTTACAAACACAAAAGGGATGCCTGCCAGTCGGCTTTGTTCCCCATCGCCGGCGGTGTCGCCCACATAAACCGGGGTCTTTAAACCGTGCTTATCCATCAGTAGTTTAATGTTATGCTGCTTAGGCATAAAGTTAATGCCGTAAGCAATCTCGTCGGTAATATGGTCATCAATACCGGCCCAGTCAATAAACTGCCGAATAATACCTTTTGCGCAATTGCTTAAAATAAACAGCGGGTATTTTTCGGCTAACAGCTTCAACCCGTCTTTTACACCATCATATAGTATGCCACCTCTTTCTGTGATAATGGAATGGCGCCTTTCGTTCACCAAAGCATATATCTCAAAACGCCTGTCTGGTTCAAACTCAGGCATTAAAACCTCTATAACTTTTTTCCCTTCCCAGCCTACCATGCCGGCAAGTTGATCGCGTTCTATGGTTCTATCAATGCCTAAACTTTCAAATACCACATTCCAGGAATGCGCATATGTATCAACGGCATCCCATAGGGTTCCATCCATATCAAAAATCAAACTGTCGGGCTTTTGCATATTATGTATTATTATAGCCGTGAAATTAAATATTTCTGCACAAAATCCTTAAATAATTAAAATCAGTAAATAATACCACAACAACACCATTCCCTACCATTGGGGCCGGCAATTGTTAAGTATCTTTGTGGCATAAATGAAAAAGGCGTTCCCGATATATGACATTTGCGCATTGTCTGACCATAAGCATGAAGACCTGTTGGTAAGTCGTTTTGCGCCCTATCTGGAAAAACATCAAAACCTTAGCCTGCCGCACAAACACACTTTTTACCATGTAGTGTTGTTTACTAAAGGTGGTGGCACACACTCCATTGATTTTAAAAGCTTTCCGGTTAAACCTTATCAAATTTATTTTATGGCACCGGGGCAAGTGCACCGCTGGAACTTTGAAGGCCCGGTAGATGGTTACATTATTAACTTTTCGGCATCGTTCTTTCAATCGTTTTTATTAAGACCCGATTACTTGGACAGCTTTCCCTTTTTTACAGGGAACATTGATGATGAAGTTATAAATTTGCCACACGTAGCTCAAGCAACTGTTATAAATTTATTTGAGCAGCTGATATTGGAAAGCGCCCAGCCAAATAAAATGGGGATGGATATTATAAGGGCATTAATGTTGCAGCTTTTTATTTTGGTAGCAAGAGAAAGCCCAAACAGCAGTCTGGCTACAACGCCTAATTATAATTATACCCTGCTGCAAAGTTTCAGGAAGCTAACAGATATGAATTTTGCTACGTTAAAGCTACCAAAAGATTATGCGGCACTACTGTATATTACCCCTAACCATTTAAACGCGTTGTGTAATGATTTACTGGGTATATCTGCTGGCGAAGTGATACGTAACCGGGTGATACTTGAAGCCGAACGGCTACTGGTTAACCTTGACCTAAATATTACCGCTATAGCCGATAAACTAAACTTTGCCGATAACTCTTATTTTACTAAATTTTTTAAAAAATATACCGGGCTTACTCCCGAGGAATTCAGAAAAAACACATTAAGCAATGACACCATCAAATAATAATATAAAGCTCGCCAAACCGCTATCTGCATTGCAAGGTATAATACTGGCTAAATGCCCGCGCTGCCGCAGGGGTGATATTTATTCAACCCCTACCTATAGTTTTGGCGGACAAAAAATGCATGAAAGGTGCTCACATTGCGGCTTAACCTATGAGCGCGAACCGGGCTATTGGTATGTAGCCATGTTTGTTAGCTATGCTTTTAATGTAGCTGAGATGGTAACGGCTGCAGTAGCTACACATGTATTAACCGGGTCAAACTCGCCATGGGTATACGTTGGGGTATTAATGACTGTGGTGTTCCTGTTAGCCCCGTTTAATTACAGGTACTCGAGGGTGATATTGCTTTATTGGTTAACACCGGGACTTAATTACGAAGCATGGCGAGGCGAGGATAAGAATAAGGTTGTTTTTAAAGAGCCTAATCCGCCGGCACAATAATTTGATCAAAGACCGTTACTGTCGCTCGGCTCCTGCCGAGTGACAGTTATTATGCGGCGTCCCGCCGCAGCACATGTTATTTAAGAGGCGGCCAGAGGCCTTATAATAGTAGTCACTCGGCGGGAGTCGAGCAACTACTATCCAACAAAAAAGCCATTCAGCATTTACTGAATGGCTTTTTTGTTGGATAAATACTTTTTATTCCTTCCCTAAAACTGGGGCGAACTTGGTAGCATAATCTTTTAATTGTGCAGATAGTTTGTTACTCAAAGCATCCTGATGGCCTGTTTTGCTAAATTCGGTAATACCGTTTAATACTTGCAGACCTATTTGAACGTCGCGCACATTTATATTGCCTCCGCCATTTTGCAATTGATAGTAGTTATAATTTAGCTGATCTGTTAAAAAGCTGTCAATAGCATTAACTATTTTATTACCAAGTTTAGGGTCGCCCAGGCGGTAGGCAATTTGCGCCATAAATAATTTACGCCCTGCTACATCAATATACGGGTTAAGATCAGGCAGTACATCGTCGCATTTGTGCAGCACCTTTAACGCCAGGTCAGGATGGCCTTCCCGCTCCAGGCTACGGGCCAGATCTAAAAACGTAGTAAGCAGCACCGGGTAAAACATATTGGTAGATTCATGATCCAAATATTTAGCAGTTTTAAAATTGCCGTATTTGAACTTATTCATCATATTATCATACATTACCAGGCTGTTGGTTTTACTTAACTGATCCTGATTTGCTGTATCAGGTTTAAAAGGTATAAGGCGGTAGGTAAAGCCTTCTTTGTACAGGTATGGCTGCAAGCCTATGAGGTTGCTGCTACCAATTGTTGTGGTGAAGCAAATAGGCCTTTTCCAGTTATTATGTGCCAGTATATCTAATATGGCCAGGTTTTCTTTAGTTACATAATTTGATGTATATGTCCACTGCATGGCGGTATCCAGCTTGCTTTTTTGGTCGGCGGTTATCACCCCATTTTTAATTACCTCATCGGCATTTATTTTTAGCTTAAACTTTTTAGTTGGCAGGTAGTTCACGCTTTCGCCACCCTGGTTTTGACCCTGCATACTCTTATCATCAGAAGTAATAAAGTCAAAAACTTCTTTCACATCAGTATAGCCGGGAATTTTAGCGTCGTTATAATATATCACATCCCTAACACCTTCCTTATATTTATCATAAGGCATAGTAATAGGCAGCGGCGCACTCTGGTTCATAGGTTTCTGCATCTGGCGTATGTACCAGTCGCCGGTAAACAGGCTCAGGTTAACAATGCGCACATCAGGGCGAATTCCTTCAACCTCCTGATCATACCATAACGAGTAGGTGTCGTTATCGCCATAGGTAAACAAAATAGCATTTGGCGGGCACGATATAAGGTAATTGTATGCCATATCATGCGGAGTCATCTTGGTAGAGCGGTCATGCGCCTTCCATTCTTTAGCGGCCATTAAAACCGGTGCAGTAAGCAGACAAATACCTGTAGCTATATAAGCGGATGTTTTAGCGTTGATCTTTTTGCTCAGTAAATCTGCAATGGCAATAACGGCCAAACCTATCCAAATAGCAAACGCATAAAAGGAGCCTACGTATGAATAATCCCTTTCACGGGGTTGTACATTGGCCTGGTTAACATATAAAACCACTGCTATACCGGTAAAAAACCACAGCAGCAGAACAATCAAAGCATCGCGTTTTTTACGACTGAAATGATATATCATCCCAATTAAGCCTAAAATTAAAGGCAGGGCATATAAAGGAGTGTAAGTTGTACCATGTATTACAGAGCTTGGCAGGTGTTTACCGCCATCAAAAATGCCGCTGGTCCAGTTACCATCATAACCCTCGGTACTATTTTGTCCATCCTGGTCGTTATAACGGCCAACAAAGTTCCAAAGAAAATAGCGACCATACATTTGATATATCTGCCAGCTAAACATCCAGCGCATGTTATCGGCAAAAGTGGGCGATTGGCCTTCAGGCAGTTGCAGCCAGTCGCGGTAAAATTGTACATCCTGGCCATCAGTACTATACATACGCGGCAATATGGTAGTACGGTCATAAACATAGTTAGGTCTGGTGCCTGCAACCTCATAAGTTTTAGCACCCTTGCGGTAAATGGTACTACCCTCGGTTTGGTCAATAATTTTCGAGTCGAAATAAGGGCCGGTAAATAATGGGTTCTCGCCATACTGGATACGGTTAAGGTAGCCATACATGGTAAAGGCATTATCAGGATGCGAGTTATTTAAGTTAGTATTTGCCGTTGCACGAATGGGGATGTAAGCAAACGAGCCGTAGCCAAAATATATGAAAGTTACGCATAAAAACGCCAGGTTAAGGGTAGGCATGTTCTTTTTAATGCTGTACTGGATACCAAAAATAAGTATACCTACTAACAACAGCAGGAAGAATACTGCACCGGTACCAAAGCCCATTCCAAGCGAGTTAACAAAAAACAAATCAAAGAGAGCGGCAAACTTAACCGTGTATCCCCTAATGCCGTATTGTACAAAAGCCAGTATTACAACGCTTATTAAAAAGGCAATAAAGGCGCTTTTAACGGTGATGTTTTTATACCTGCGGAAATAATACACCAAGGCAAGAGCCGGAATAGTTAACAGGTTTAATAAGTGGATACCTATAGAAAGGCCTATTACATAGGCTATGAAAATTATCCACTTATCGGCACGGGGCTCATCTGCATGGGCCTCCCATTTTAATATTGCCCAAAAAATTATAGCAATACATAATGATGATAACGCAAATACGATGGTTTCAACAGCCGAGAACCAGAAGGTATCGGTATAAGTAAATGCCAGTGCGCCTACCAAACCGGCACCCATTATTAATGTGGTTTGTGCTTGTCCAAAGTCGTTCTCGCGGCCAACAAGGAGTTTTTTAGCAATGGCGGTTATAGTCCAAAACAGGAACATTACCGTGGCACCACTTGCTATGGCAGAGCCCATATTGGTGAAGTATGGCACCTTTGTATTGTCGCCCAATGATAAAAGTGAAAACACCTTGCCCAGCATGGCAAATACCGGGTAGCCCGGTTGGTGCGATACCTGCAGCCTATAGGCGCATGATATAAATTCGCCGCAATCCCAAAAGCTTACGGATGGTTCTAAAGTTAAAATATAAGTTACTGAAGCTACTACAAAACATAGCCAGCCTAAAAGGTTATTGATTTTATTGTATTGCATGTATCTGGTAATAACGGCGGCAAATATCAATAATTTTATAACTTAATTGTAAAAAACACGCCTACGTTATTAAAAATTAACAAAATTTAATGGTTTTTATAGAGACTATACTGATTTACCTGCCATTTATCTTAATGGGTTAGCAATTCTATCTTCTTCAGCAATTCATCCATCTCAAAGGGTTTGGCCAAAAAGTCGTCGGCACCGGCAGCCATGGCCGATGCTTTGATATCTCTGCTGGCTGATATCATAATTACCGGGATATTTTTGGTGATATTTTCGCTCTTTAGCTTTTTGCAGATATCCCTGCCATCCTCGCCGCTCATCCATATATCAAGCAGGAGCAAATCGGGCAGTTCTTCCTTCATATCCAGCACGGTTGATCCATCGACAGTACTGGTAACGGTATAGCCTTCAAATTCAAGTAGCATCTCCACAGCATCCACAATCCCCGGATCATCGTCTGCTATCATTATTTTTTTTTGATTCATTATCTTATACAATTTTGATACTCGAACCCGTGGCAGGTTTAACTGAGTATTATATAAATTATTTCGTATCTGTTGTGTTATTATTGACCGGTAACAAAAAGCAAAAAGTAGACCCTTTTCCTTCAACGCTGTTTACCCACATTTTTCCACCTTCGCGCCTTATTATTTCATTTGAGATGTACAATCCTAATCCCAAACCGGGGAAAGTATGCTGTTTATTTCCGCTAACGCGGTAAAATTGTTCAAAAACCCTATCTTTTTTATCATCGGCTATGCCAATACCAAAGTCTTGTACACAAACTGTAATTTCATCATGCTCCTTTTCGGTGCTGATAATGATACGGTTGGTATATGGCGAATATTTTACAGCATTAGTAATTAAGTTTGTTATTACCTGCCCAATACGGTCCTTATCAGAATAAATTTGGCCAACCTCTTTAAAATCCATCACCAAAATATGTTTATTGGTAGTGTGCTGCAAATCAATAATATTTTCCTGTATTACTTTATTAAAATCAAACCATGTTTTGTTAAACATTAATTTGCCCGAGTGTATTTTGGTCACATCCAGCAGATCGCCTATTAAATTAGTGAGCCTGTTCAATTGCGAATCCATTTTCATAACCATTTCGGCCTTTTTTTCCTCGCCCTCTCTGCTCAGCATAGCGCCGAGTACCTGCGCATAGGCTTTTATACTTGTTACCGGAGTTTTTAATTCATGGCTGGCAATACCCAAAAAATCATCCTTTTGCCGTTGCATTTGCTTCTGCTCGTCAATATCGGTATTGGTGCCAAACCACTTTACAATGTTACTATCGTTCATAAACGGCAGCGCACGTGCCAGGTGCCATTTGTAATTACCGTTTTTATCCTTTACCCTAAATTCATATTGATACAGCTCTTTTGTATTTAATGATTGCGCCCATTTTGTAAGGCATCCTTCCCTGTCATCGGGATGGATCATCTCCAGCCATTTAGAGCCGGTGAGATCTTGCAAAGACAAGCCAAAAAAATCAAGGAATTGCTTGTTCACATACTCGATTTCTCCGGTTGGTTTGGCTGTCCATAACTGTACCGGCATAAAATCGGTCACAAATTCAAACTGTCTTATCTGGTCATTTAATTCGGCATTTTTTAATTGCAGCTCAGTATCAATTTTAATAGTTTCTGTAACATCCATACAAGCACCAACGTAACCCGTAAATTTACCGTCTAAATTATATTGAGGATTACCTGTTGCCATACACCAGCGAATATCGCCATTCTCACGCCTCAATCTAAAATCAACCTTATATGGCAGCCTGTCTTTCAAATCATTAAAAAACTTGTCTGCCGTACGTTGCCTGTCGTCAGGTAATATACATTCCAGCCAGCCTGTGCCAAGTGTTTTTTCAAAAGTTTGGCCGGTCCAATCTAACCATGTTTGGTTGGCATAAGTGATCATTCCTGTATCGTCAGACATCCACAATGCCGTTGGCGATGCGCTTGTAATATTTTTTAGTAAATGCTCACTATCAACAAGGGCCTGTTGGCTGGCTATTTCGTTTCGCAGGTCACGTGCTATAGTTGCACGGCCCTGAGGTTCGCCTGCCTGGTCATATATAAACATGGTATTAGCAAAAACAGGTATAGGTTCACCTGTTTTAAAATGCCGGTACATTACATCTCCGCTCCACCTGCCCTCTGTATGCAACGTTTTGTTTATACTATTTTTTAATTTACCATTTTCGCCGGGCATGATATAGTCTGCATTGGGGCGGGCATAATTATCACTATCCAAACCCATCATTTGGCGGCCGGCAGCATTAACATACCTAACGTTGCCATCAATATCTGACAGGCTCACAAAGTCAGAAGTATGATCTATCAGCGTTATTAATTTTTGCTTTTCATCCTTGTTTAATATTTCGGCGGTAATATCTACTGTGGTGCCTGCAAAACGTATGCAGTTACCATTTCTATCAAAATATGCCTTTCCTTTACTACGCAACCATCTAAGACTTTTGTCTTCTGAACTAACTATTCTAAACTTGCAATCAAAAAAACCACCGGTTTCTGGCTTAAGGGCCTCTTCAATCTTTTTATCTATTAGTTTGCGATCAGCAGGATGAATGTGTTTAAGCATATCCTGATAGGTTGGCATTTCGTTTGTTAGAAAACCATGCAAATGCTTACAGCGGTCATCACAAATAATCGTTCTGTTTATGGGGTCCAAATCCCATGCCCCTAACTGGGCAGATTCCAGTGCAAAGCGTGAACGTTCCTCACTCTCGGCCAGTTTCATGCGGGTGAGTACCAATTCGGTAACATCTGATGCTGTGTTTAGCACGCCCCAAACCTCACCCTCATCATTTTTAAGTGGTTGAAAAGTGAAATTGAAATAAAAGGTTTGCATTTGGCCACTAACCAACAGATGGGCAGGTTCGCCGTAGGCTTCGTAGGCAACACCTGTGGTGTACACTTTATCAAGCAATGCATAAAATGGCTGACCATTCAGTTCGGGCAATGCCTCACTAAATGCTTTACCTATGATGGATTCATCCTTACCCCATACGTTTAAAATTGCCTTATTAGCCAGTTTAATTACCATTTCACGGCCAACATAAAGGCCCACCGGCGAGACCGATTCCTCGATAAGCACTTGGAAAATAGTATTATTTTGCAAGTAATTTTGGTAACTCTGATTATACATTTGGGGCAAAAAAGCGTTATTATTGAGTTAGCAGCAATTAGGGATGTGCTGTTAAGTAAATGCGAAAATGGCATTACTTGTTTATTAATAATATACTGTAATGAAGAATTGTTTATAAATTATTTAAATAATTTATAAACAATAATTTTAATATTTGCACTATTATAATAGTACATTTATACCTTTTTGATACGCCTTAGTTTCTCTTGATTATTAAATAAATATGGAACCTTATTTTAAACAGGTATCCCTTATTCCGCTAAATGACGAAGAGCGCCTAAGGAAGCTGTACAAATACGAAATACTTGATACCCCCGCAGATAAAACCTTTGACAAAATAGCCATACTTGCTGCGCAAATATTTGATACCCCCAGTGCTTTTGTAAGTTTTGTTGACCGTGACCGTGTTTTTTTTAAGGCGAAAATAAACATTGTTGACGGCCTGGATGAATTACCTGAAGAAACCATTGCCACCCTTGCCGTTTTAAGTGCCGACACCACCATTTTTTCTGATATACACCAGGTACCTCACCTGCAGAACACGCCATTAGCGGTACCTGATAATATTGTTAGGTTTTATGCCGGCGCCCCTATTAAAACTTTGGATGGTTATCATTTAGGTACCGTTAGTGTTGTTGATGCCGTGCCACATACTGCCACAGATAAGCAACTTGAGATGCTTAAAAACCTGTCGGATATTATTATTGATGAGCTGGAACTGCGCCAAACTACCCGTAACATTGTTAGGGTACAAACCGATTTGATGAACATAGCAGTACATGATATAAAAAATCCGCTTACCGCTATCACCCTTTATTCAACCCTGATTGATCAGCGATCAGCAGATGGGGGCATTAAAACGATGGCCGGTAAAATAACCAACGCCGCCAAACGCATTTTAAATGATCTGGAAGATTTACTTGCTCATGCCAAAACTGATAACGGCGTAATGATGCTTGAATTTGAGGAGGTTGATACAGCAAAATTAATTACTAAGGTGGTTAATAATTTGCAGGTAATGGCTAATCAAAAAGATCAAAAAATTCTATTGCAGCTAAACTGTTTAAAAACCGCCCAATTTGATAAAAACCGCATACTGGAAGTTTTTGAGAACCTGTTGAGCAATGCCATTAAATACTCTAATAAAAACACAAATATTAGCATCTGTTCTTACGAGAAAGAGGGCAATCTGGTTGTAGAGTTTAGCGACCAGGGACAGGGCCTTACTGATGGTGATATGCAAAAGCTTTTCACAAAATTCGCGCGTTTAAGCGCTGTACCTACCAATAAAGAAACCAGTAACGGGCTGGGCCTTTCTATAGCCAAAATATTAGTAGAGCTGCACAATGGTAAAATATGGGCAGAAAGTAAAGGGAAAAATATGGGAGCTTCATTCTTTGTATCCCTACCACTAAAACAAAATAATTTTTAAAAAAACGTTTATAACTTTTTTTAAATAATTATTACAAATCAAACAAATACAAGACTGCTTAGTTATTGGAAGAATAATTTTATAAGAGAACTTACAACGTATTGGTGTAAACAAAAGCTGCGAAAAGCAATTATTTATACTTTTATGAAACTTATTGATTAATCAGCTAATTAAATGAGCGAATCTCAAAAAACAATATTTAAAACACCTTACCCCACCCTACCCAAAACACTAACAGGTATAAACGGGCTGGATGAGATAACCGAAGGTGGCTTGCCAACCGGCAGGCCAACTCTTATTTGCGGCGATGCAGGTTGCGGCAAAACCTTAATGTCAATAGAATTTATTGTACGTGGCGCAGTTCAGTTTAATGAGCCCGGCGTGTTTGTAGCCTTTGAAGAAAAGAGCGACGAATTGGCCATGAATGTGGCCTCACTTGGCTTCGATCTTAAAAAACTGCAGCAGCAAAACTTATTAAAGATAGATCATGTACACATTGATCGCAGCGAGATAGAAGAGACCGGCGAATACGACCTTGAAGGATTATTTATACGCTTAGGTTACGCTATTGACAGCATTGGCGCTAAACGCGTGGTACTTGATACACTTGAAAACCTGTTCTCGGGCTTAAGCAACCAGGCCGTTTTGCGGGCCGAGATCCGTAGGTTATTTACCTTTTTAAAAGAAAAAGGCGTTACCGCCATTATTACCGGCGAACGGGGTGATGCTTCACTAACCCGCCAGGGGTTAGAAGAATACGTATCAGACTGTGTTATTTTACTTGACCACAGGGTTATCAATCAAATATCAACCCGCAGATTACGTATTATTAAATACCGCGGTACCATACATGGCACTAACGAATATCCTTTTCTGATAGATGAAGACGGCATATCAGTACTACCGGTTACATCGCTCAAAATGGCTAACAGCGTTTCTTCAGAGCGAGTATCAACAGGGATAGCAGCTTTAGATGATATGCTGGGCGGTAAAGGTTTATACCGCGGTGGCAGCGTTTTGGTATCAGGCACGGCGGGTACGGGTAAAACCAGTTTAGCGGCATCGTTTGCTAATGAAACCTGTAACCGGGGAGAAAAATGCGTGTACTTTGCCATGGAAGAGTCGCCAAGCCAGATAATTCGTAACATACGCTCCATAGGTATAGATCTGCAAAAGCATATTGATAGCGGCCTACTACATTTTAACGCATCAAGGCCAAATTTATATGGGCTTGAAATGCACCTGGTAGCCATGCACAAGTGCATTAAAAAATATAAGCCAAGTGTTGTAATTATTGATCCTATTACCAACTTTATTAATATAGGTTCGGTAAGTGAGGTGAAGAACATGCTGGTGCGTATGATAGATTATTTGCAGGAAGAGCAAATTTCGGTAATGTTTACCGCACTATCTCTAAACACTATAGTTAACGAACAAACAGATGAGGGTGTTTCATCATTAGTTGATGCCTGGATACTTGTACGCGACATTGAATTTAATGGTGAGCGCAACCGCGGCCTGTACGTAATGAAATCTCGCGGTATGAAACACTCTAACCAGGTGCGCGAGTTTGTAATAACTGATAAGGGATTAAACCTGATAGAAGTGTATTTAGGTCCGGGTGGAGTGCTTACCGGCTCGGCAAGGCAGGAACAAATGCTGCTTGAAGAAACAGGGGCTGCTCTGCACTCACAAGCAATAGGCCGTAAAGACCGGGAAATTTTGCGCAAACGCAAGGTGCTTGAGGCTAAAATTGCCAGCCTTAACAGTGAATACGAATCTGTTGAGGAAGAACTAAACAAAGTTTACCTGGAAGAGGAGCTTAAAAAACAAATATTAGCAAAAAGCCGTGAAGAAGTAATCCGTTTAAGAAAAGGTGAAGCCGTTGACAATTATAAAAAGGAAGGTAAAAAATGAAAGAAGCTGACAAAAAATGGGAACTAAGATTATACGTAGCCGGCAAGACCTCAAAATCAGTTACCGCCTTTAGCAATTTAAAAAAATATTGCGAAGAACATTTGCAAGGCCAGTACCGCATTGAAGTAGTTGACCTGCTGGAGCAACCCCAACTGGCTGAGGGTGACCAAATATTTGCCATACCTACCCTTGTACGTAAAGTGCCCGAACCTATAAGGAAAATTATTGGAGACCTTTCTAACGAAGAAAAGGTTTTGGTTGGTCTAAACATTCGCCCCGCTTAATTGTAATAAAGTTAGTTATGGCTAACCAGGATGGGTTTTTAGAAAATTACGAAAGTGATGCAAAAGCAACAATTTATGTACTGCGCTTATTTATTACCGGGGCTTCGCCTAATTCTATCCGCGCGGTTGAAAATTTAAAAACCCTTTGCGAAAAGCATCTGACTAACAGGTACAAATTAGAAATAATTGACATCCATCAGCAGAAAGAGCTTGCCGAAAACGAAAATGTAATAGCCCTGCCATTACTGATCAAAAAATCTCCCGGGCCCGAAAGGCGTATGGTTGGCGATATGTCTGACACGAAAAGAGTATTAAAAGGTTTAGGGCTGAGTAATAATTAATAATGGAACAGCAAAATTCAGATACCAGCTTATTAAGCGAGATTGAAGAACTGCGGTACCAGTTGGAGGAGGCGCGGGATACCATCAATGCCATCCGTACCGGGCAGGTAGATGCACTTATTGTTAAGGCGGACGCCGGCCACCAACTTTACACTCTAAAAACCGCCGACCAAACTTATCGCGTTTTCATTGAAAAAATGAGTGAGGGGGCAGTAACTATTAATCGTGAAGGTATAATTTTATATTGCAATACCCGCTTTGCCAATATGGTTGATACCCCTCTTGAAAAAACAATTGGGCAGCCCTTATTATTTTTTGTGCCTGATACTTCAAAAAATAAACTTGAGAAAGTTATTTATAGTAGCTGGAATGAAGATTGCCGTGAAGAAATAATTTTAAAAGATGGTGGCGGCAAGGATATGCATTGCTTGTTTTCCTGCAATACTATTGAGTTAGATAGTGGCATTGCTTTAAGCATAATTATTACAGATTTAACTGTTTTAAAAAATACCGAACAAGAACTGCAGATAAGGAACTACCAGTTAGAAGAAGCACAAGCGGCTACTGAAAAACTTAATAACAGTTTGGAAGCTACCGTAAGGCAACGTACACATGACCTTGTAATAAGCCGCGAGCACTTTAAGCTGCTTACCAACAATATTGTACAAATGACATGGACCAACCTGCCAACGGGCGAGTTCACTTCTTATAACCAGCGCTGGTATGATTATACCGGCCTTATCCTTGATGATGACCATGATGTTGTATGGGAAATGGTAGTTCATCCTGATGACCTGGAAAAAACACTTAGGCTATACAATAACTCCTTAAAAACAGGCGAATTGTTTGAGATAGAGAACCGCTATAAAAGGTATGACGGTGTTTATCGCTGGCACTTAAACCGTTCAAAACCGTTAAGAAATGATGGGGGCGATATTATTTTTTGGGTAGGTACCGCTACTGATATTGAGGACCAGAAACAGGAAATGGAACGTAAGGACGAGTTTATAGGCATTGCCAGCCATGAACTAAAAACACCCTTAACCAGTTTAAAAGGTTATTTGCAATTAATAGCAGGCTATAACAAGGAAGAGCTCCCTCCCATAGTTAAGCAATATATAACAAAAGCGAGTGTATCAATCAGCAAGCTACAAAGTTTAATTAATGATCTGCTGGATGTAAGCAAGATAAAAGCGGGCCGGTTAGAGTATGCTGTAGGCAATGTAAATATTTCTGACTTGGTAAACCTGTGTGTTGAAAATGCCAGGCATGTAAACCCGACCTATACTTTTATAACTAAACTGGATGACGAATACATTGTTAATGGCAACCAGGAACGTTTAGAACAGGTTTTAATGAACCTTATTAACAATGCGGTAAAATACTCGCCTGGTAATAAAACGGTTACATTAACTATCCAACAAGTTGATGATAACGTACGTGTTGGAGTTACAGACAGTGGCATTGGCTTATCGTATGATCAAACGGATAAAATATTTGAACGTTTTTACCGCGTTGAGGACAAACAAAATATGACCAGCGGACTGGGAATGGGCCTATACATCTCTAAAGAAATCATCAATAACCACAATGGCTGCATTGGTGTTGAAAGTGAAATAGGCAAGGGTTCTACCTTTTACTTTGTGCTGCCTTTAATTTAAGCTGGTAGTTTTTCTTGCTTTTTATTAAAATAACTACATGTACCGTTTAACCTTGCAGGTAAACTAAATAGTCCTGATATTGGTAATATCTCCAGCTTAACCAAAATTATGACCGATACCCCGAACGGAAATGTGACGCTTACAACCAGTACTGATGGCATTGCTACCATCAGTTTTTATCATTCTGCGCAAAATTCGCTACCAGCGGCTTTGCTGCAAAAACTTACTGATACCATAACTGTTGCAGGTAATGATGCACTAACGCGTATCATTATACTAAAAAGTGAAGGCGGCCGTGCCTTTTGCGCCGGCGCAAGCTTTGATGAACTACTACAGATAAAAGATAAACAAGCCGGGGCCGAATTCTTTTCGGGTTTTGCTAATGTGATAAACGCGTGCCGTAAATCGCCAAAAATAATAATTGCCCGCATACAGGGTAAAGCGGTAGGTGGCGGTGTGGGTTTAGCAGCTGCAGCCGATTATTGTCTGGCTACAGAAGCTGCATCTATTAAATTAAGTGAACTGGCCATAGGTATTGGTCCATTTGTAATATCACCGGCGGTGATACGTAAGATAGGCTTGCCGGCATTTTCACAACTAACCATTCGTGCAGTTGATTTCCAAACAGCGCAATGGGCCAAAGAAAAGGGTTTATATAACGAAGTTTATGCTGATATTTCATCAATGGATGAGGGGTTAGCCTCACTTGCTCAAAAGCTTGCCTCCTATCATCCCCAGGCGCTTGTTGGCCTAAAGCAAATACTATGGGAAGGCACGGGAGACTGGGACCAACTATTAACTGAACGTGCTGCTATAAGCGGCGAGTTAGTATTATCTGAATTCACACAGCATGCGCTGACTGGTTTTTTGAATAAGTAGATAACAAATTCATTTTAACCATCATGTCATTGCGAGCGATAGCGTGGCAATCCCTTCGCATGCTAAGCGGTAATGCACTGGCTACGGGATTGCCGCGTCGCTGCGCTCCTCGCAATGACATGATTTGTCATGCCGAACGATAGTGAAGTATCTAATCGCAAACATGCGTCTTCGCTAATAGATCCTTCGTTCCTCAGGAAAATGTTTGTGCTGAACGGGGCGAAGCATCTAATCGGCGAATAGATCCTTCGTTCCTCAGGATGACAAAAGGGTAATTTAAAATGTTTGTCATGTTGAACGTTTGAAGCATTTAATCGGCGAGTAGATCCTTCGCTATCAGGATGACAGGGGGGGATAATAACACAAAAAGCCCCTCAACCAATGGTTGAGGGGCTCCATATATATTATTAGTCTCGATCATGGCCATGGCCACGACCATGCCCGTGTCCGCGCTCCTCCCTATCGTAGCCACGCTCATAATATGCAGGACGGAAACTTTCACGGCGGTAACGGGGCCTTTCGTAATATGCTCTGCGATAACCGCTTCTGTAAACTACTGTACGTGGGTAATAAGCCGGGCGTTCATAATAAACAACACGCGGAGAAGTTTCATATACCGGGTAAGTTTCATATACCGGATATGGGTCCCTTACAACCACTGGGCCACCCAAATTTACACCAACACCTATATGTACCTGCGCTTTTGCGAGCTGCATTGAAAAAGTTAAAAAAAGTGCTATCGCCGAAAATTTAATTAGTTTCATATTAAATATTTTAGTTAGTAATTGTTGTTTCTGTATCTATGACACACAACAGGTACTATGGTTTAATAAAAACTTAACACTTTTAAGAATATCAGTGCTCATATAAACTTAACCGGCTCTTTAAATAACTCATTTCGTGCTGCATATCCTCTAACTTTTGCAATAAATTATTTATTGTTGCAATGCCGGGCTCGTTAATCTCTAACTCGTTATGCAATCTTACCAAACGCTCCAGTTTTTGTATTTCATCAATTGGGATGCAGTTGGTTTTGTTAACACTTTTTACCTTAACCAGGCCCGCGTCTGCCAGGTAGTCAACAAATGTATATTCCACATTATGGTATACACAAAAATCTTTTACGGTTATTAAATTTGGGGTTCTCATTGGTTTAATGTTTAATATCACAATTTAGCCAATTCTTCAAATAACTCTCTTTGCTTATGGGTAAGATGTGTAGGCAGCAGTACATTATAAGTAAGGTACAAATCACCAAACTGATCATGCTTCTTATAAACAGGCACCCCTTTTCCCTTTAACTTAACCCTGGTATTGTTTTGCGTACCGGGCTGCACTTTTAGTTTCACCTTGCCCGTTAAGGTATCAGCGGTTATTTCGCCGCCCAGCACAGCCGTATATAAATCAAGATTAATTGTGCGGTATAAATCGTTCCCTACCCTTTTAAATTCGGGATCCTCGAGGATTGAAAATTCAATATAAAGATCTCCGGCAGGAGCACCATTTGCACCGGGACCGCCATGCCCTGCAATTTTAATAGTTTGCCCGTTCTCTATCCCTGCCGGAATAGTGAGTCTTATATTTTTGCCGTTAACTGTGATGGTTTGCTTTTTAGATTCCATTATATCGCGCAAATCCAGCTGCAGCTTGGCGTTCATATCCTGCCCACGGTAACGCTGCGATTGCCTGCCACCGCCGGCAGGGCCGCCACCAAACATGGAGTTGAAAAAGTCGGAGAAATCGCCACCCCCAAAACCGCCGTCAAAACCGCCTCCAAAATCTTGCTGACCGCCACCATAGCTACGTTGCTGCCTTTGCTGCCGTTCCTGTTGCTCATATGCTTCGCTGTGCTGCCAGTTCTCTCCATACTTATCATATTTCTTACGTTTTTCAGGGTCACTTAATACCTCGTTGGCTTCGTTAGCCTGTTTAAACAATTTTTCAGCTTCTGCATTGTTAGGGTTAAGATCTGGATGGTGCTTGCGGGCCACCTTGCGGTAGGCGTTTTTGATCTCTTTTTCGGTGGCGTTTTTGTTTACGCCTAAAATTTTATAGTAATCTATAAATGCCATATCTGTAAAGAATCTTTTAGTAAAACGGGGAAAACGAAGCTAAGTTTTATTTCGATATATATATTTACCAATAGATTGTATAAATTACACCACCAATTAACCCCTCAAACAATGCATAGTATGTTAAAGAAATGAGTTTATCGCATTGCATATTTTGTGCGCTGATAATATCAATTATAGCACACTTTGCAGATAGGTTGGCTGTAATTAAGCTGTGTTTTAAGTGTTTATGAATGTGATGCTGTACTTTTCAGCATTATTTTTAATTTTATCAATTATTGGTGCCTTTGCATTTTGATACAGGCATAAAATATTTTTAATGGAAATAAAAAACAATAGTGTTAAAGGTAGCTGGTTAAAAAACATGATCGTTAAGCGGTTGTATTTTGATAAAGCAATGTCATGTGCCGAATTAAGTGAGCTTTTTGATAAAAGTATACCATCCATAGCCAAGGCCATAAACGAACTTATAAAAGAAGGTTTTGTGGTTGAGCAGGGTTACGCCCCATCAAGCGGTGGCAGACGTCCTTTAATGTACGCCATTAATGCTAATGCTATGTTCATAATTGCCGTTGCAATGGATCAGCTATCGGCCCGTATTCAGTTGGTTGATTTGCATAACAACCCGGTTGCCGATATGGCAGCGGTAGAGCTTAAACTTTATAATAATGAAAATGCCCTGTCCGAACTGATAAGGAGTTTGAACGATTATGTTGACAAAAGCGGCATCTCAAAAAACAAGATAGCGGGTATTGGAATAGGCATGCCCGGCTTTATTAACGCAACAGAAGGGATAAACTATACTTACCTTGATGCAGGCGGAGGAAGTTTAAGCGAGTATATCACCAAAGCAACAGCCATTAACACTTACATAGATAATGATTCAAGCCTGATAGCGCTTGCTGAACAAAAGTTTGGTATAGCACGCTCACAGCAGGAAGTTATGGTAATAAATCTGGGTTGGGGAATAGGGTTGGGAATGATCATTGACGGTAAAATTTTTCGTGGCTATAATGGCTTTGCCGGCGAACTTAGCCACATACCATTATCAGAAAATGGCGCCCTTTGCACATGTGGCAAACGCGGTTGTTTAGAGGCTGAAGCATCTATGCTGGTAGTGGCCCAAAAGGCCGAAGAGGGTATTAAACAAGGTCGTGTAACCAGCCTAAAGCCACATAAGGGGGAATCAAAGCTCATGGGCGATTCACTGATGGATGCTGCCAACCAGGGCGATCAGTTTGCACTTGAGCTATTATCAGACTCGGGCTATAAAATAGGAAAAGCCCTTGCTATTCTAATCCACATCATGAATCCGGCTAAAATTGTTTTGAGCGGCCGTGGTGCTAAAGTGGGTAAAATATTGCTTGCACCCATACAACAGGCACTGCATAAATATTGTATCCCACGCCTGTCATCAGGTACCGAATTATTGATATCATCATTAGGCTTTGATGCCGAACTAATTGGCGCTGCTGTATTAGTAATGGAGAATTTTGATAAGGAAATGAAAGGGTAGTAACCAAGTGTTTATTAGAGCGGTCGTTTTTACCTTTAATCAAATAGTTATACTATCGCCGGGTTTATACATCTCATTAAATTTCACCCCTAAATTGTTGAAGTGTTTGGTGTAGTTTTCATAGCGTTGTTTAACAAAAAATTCCTTTCCGAAGCCATCATGAACCGGCAATATCTGTTTAGGGCGAACTTTATCGGCAAAGTCAGCAATCTTTAATTCATTAGTAAAAGGCGCCATACTTACCATAATCAATAATTCCATGCCTTGATATGCGGTTAGCTTCGGCTCCATAGAATCAACCGGGTGTAGCACTTTATCGTTAATAATAAAGCCGGTCATTTTAGGAATTGGATTATCAAGCAAAGGCTCATGTACCACCGGAATAGCATTCAGCTTAAAGGGGCCTATCTTATAAACACCTTCTTCAATCAAATTATAATGTAACCCTACCTTTTGGATAGCAGTACCCACTTCCATATTTGTATAAACAGGAGCGTTACTCAGTTCAACAATTTTTTTTAAGTTTTGGGTATCCAGGTGGTCCGGGTGAATATGAGTAATGATAATACTATCTACATCAGCAAAATCCTCCGGCTTAACTATCCCTTCGGCAAAAGTAAAATTCCCGGGATCGAACAGCAATTTATGCCCGTCGAGCTCAAACAACAGGCAGGAGTGTATGTATTTGGTTATCTTCATATTAGTGCATAATATTACAAAATAAACCTACTGATGTGAAAAAGGTTTTGGCTTAAAGTATAGCTCTTAGTTGTGTAACACTATCAACAGTACCTACCTGTCCGCTCTCTACATCGCCAAAGCCATATGATGCGAAGATAAAAGGAACACCCGCTTTAGTTGCCGACTCATAATCGCCCATTGTATCACCCACATAAACGGGGGCTTTAAGGTCGTGGTCGTTTACAATGTCTTTAATATTATCGGCTTTAGGGTTGCCTTTGGTACCGAAACATTGGTGCGCCAGAAAATGGTCATGCATGTCATGCAGATCCATAAAAAGTTCAATATAACCACTTTGGCAGTTACTTACAATATACAGTTTATATTTTTCGCCCAGGTATTCAAGGGTTTCCGTTAATCCGGGATATAATGTACCGCCTTGTTTCTGCAATATCTCCAGTTCACTTACCGAACAAAGATATTTCACCTCGGCACGTTGTGCATCATTCAGAAACGGAAACAGTTTTTCAAAGATCTTATCGTACGTCATCCCGGTGATGGACCGCACACGTTCGCGGGTCATAACCTCGTTGTGCATGTAAGGTGCTTTACTTAAAGCAGTTTGCCAAGCGTCGGTAATGGTATCGGTACTATCCCAAAGCGTGCCATCCAAATCAAATATTATACTGTCGTATTTATCTTGTAAATTATCCATTGCTGCGTATTGTGCCGCAAAAGTAGAAGTTTATTTTAAGCAAGGGTAGTTAAAAGCATGTTTTTACACTAAAATCATATAGTGCCTTATGGCTGCCTGCCGTTTACTCCTCTGGGTAATTGTACGCAACTCTCCAATTAATATCCCGGGAAGCGGCCAAATGTGAACAATACAAATAAAAACGGAATAGAAAATAATACAAATACTCTTGCTTGTTCTACTTTATCAGAGTCGCCTTTTACAAATACATTGTACAAGTCGCTTTTTATTTTTTTAATGATCGATGTCATGGTAAACAGATTTATTGTGTGTTTTCTGTTTATGTGACGGGCAGCAAATAGAAAGGTTTAATGATGAGTTAAATTGAAAAGTTCAACAAATACCCTTTGTAACGTTTTAGTGATACTTGCCTTACAGATTAAACTTTGCAATGCTCTTGTAGTTTAAAATTAAAAGAAACAGGAATAGTAACGCTAAAAAATATTACGATGAAAAAAGAAACGATAAAAATGTTAGCGCTGTTGTTATTTGGCGCGGCGGCATTAAGCAGTTGTTCAATAGAAAACCGTGGCCGCCACAGAAGACATGATAAAGATCGCCATGACAATAACGACAGGGATCACGATCATCAGGATGACAGAAATTATTACAAAAATTACTAAAACAAATTAATAGACAATTTAAAACAAACACCCATGAAATATCTAAAAGTATTAGCCGTAGCAATAATTGCCATGTTTGCCTTTGAAGGTGCACAAGCGCAAGTAGTAGTTAAAGCCCGTGTAGGCGCCCCGGTACATCATGTTTATCACCGCAGAACTGTTGTTGTAAACAGGCCGGTTTATCGCCCGCGTTACCGCAGAGCAGTTGTTGTGAACAGACCGGTTTACCGCCGTACAGTTATCGGGCCGGCATACCGTCGTAATGCACACACACGTGTGGTTGTACGTCATCACTACTAATAAATATTTAATAAGATCAGTTAATACTAAAAGAGCCTCCTGAAATCGGGAGGCTCTTTTAGTTTATTTGGTTACCAATACCCAGTCTACATACACTCTGGCATTCCCTGCCTTGATCTTATCAACTGAGCTTTGCGATAAGCCAAAGTAAGGTTGCGTAACTTTATTTACACCGTTTGGATAACCTCCGCCCAAAGCAAAATTCAGTATCAAAAATTTAGGATTATCATATGCCCAGCGACCATATTTTTCAGTCATAGGTTTGGTTACTGTGTAAGTTACTTTACCGTCAAGTTTAAATGTAAGGCTGGTTTCAGTCCAATCCACACTGTAAACATGCCATTTGGTAACATCAGTTCCTTTTGGAAAGGTGTCGCGCTTTGCCAGTGGTGTGTTACCAAAATAACCCGGACCATGCAGTGCATTGCTTATCCATGAGCCATCGCCAACAGTTTCCATCATATCTATTTCGCCACAATCAGGCCATTTGCCTTTGCCCAATGCCCAAAACGCAGGCCATAATCCGGCACCATCAGCCAATTTAATACGTGCCGATGCGCTGCCATAAGTGAACATCATTTTATCGCGGGTATTAATTCTACCCGATACAAAATCATATTTCTTCCCTTCTTTACTGGTATGCCCTGGTTTGTAAATCGCTTTAATAACCAGCGCTCCGTTCTTTGCACCTTCTTTTTTGCCATCAATAAAATAAAGCGTAGCTGCCGAATCTATATAAGCCTGCTGTTCGTTATTAACAGTATTGCCGGTAATTTCCACGTTCCACTTGCTGCGATCAAGCGTTTTTTTGTTGAAATCTTCAAAAAATACGGTGTCTTTTTTAGTTTGTTGCGCCACAGCTGCACCCGAAAGCAAAAGCAGTGCAGTTAGCGATAATAATGTGTTTTTCATGAATGGATAAATTGATGGCTAAAAGTATGGATTTGATTTAATTATATGTGAAGGCATTAATTTATTGCCATATTATTTTTACAGATGTACCGTTTGGTACGCCATTATTTTACCGTTCAATTACCTTTCCTTTTTTATCTTGCGCATCAAATACATCTAATATGCACGGAAGCGGATTATTCAAAGTGTTTTTTGTTTTCGCGGCCATAACGCTGCTGATGGACTGGTACGTTTTTAACGGATTGCGTTCCTTAACTAACGACTGGCAATCCCGCCCTGCCCGGGCAATAGTTATATGGGGTTTTCTGTTAATATCAGTAGGTGTAACCGTTGTTTTTTTATTGGGGATAAGCAGTTTTAAATCATTTCGCGGAATGACACCTTTCCACGAGTGGATGTTAAGCCTGTTCCTTACCTTTTTTATTACCAAGCTTGTTTTCATTATAGTGCTTTCACTGGGCGATTTTGGCCGTTTTGTATACGGAATAGCAAATAACGTAACTGGTAAAAGAATACCGGGGCAGCCATATTTCCCCGAGCGCAGGAAATTCATAAGCGAGATTGCTATATTGATAGCAGCCATACCCTTTACCTCTTTTTTTTATGCTATGATAAGGGGTAAATATGATTATAAAGTTCATCGCCATACCATTTACTTTGATGAACTACCCGAAGCTTTTGACGGATTTACCATTACACAGCTATCTGATATCCATTCCGGCAGTTTTGATAACGTGGATGCGATGCAGCGGGGAATTGACCTGGCCAAGACGCAAAAAAGCGATCTGTTTGTTTTTACCGGCGACCTTGTAAATAATGCCTCCTGGGAAATTGAACAATACATTGATCGCTTTAGTCAGATAAAAGCACCTTACGGGCAGTTCTCTATTTTAGGCAACCATGATTATGGCGATTATATTGAGTGGGACAGCCTGCAGGCAAAAGCCGCCAATCTGCAAAAGCTAAAGCAGCACCATGCCGAACTGGGCTATCGCTTATTGTTGGATGAGAATGTTGTTTTAGAAAAAGGCGGACAAAAAATATCGCTCATTGGCATACAAAACTGGGGCCGGGGCTTTGTTCAGATAGGCGACCTGAAAAAAGCCATGCAAGGTGTTGATAATGATGCTTTCAAGATTCTGTTATCACATGATCCTACCCATTGGGAAGAGCAGGTGCGTTTTCACCCTACAGATATTCACTTAACCCTTTCTGGCCATACCCATGGGGCCCAGTTTGGCATTGAGGCGGCCGGTATCCGCTGGAGCCCAGTTAAGTACCGCTACCTTGATTGGGCGGGCCTGATTAAAGAAAAAAACCGCCATTTGTATGTAAACCGTGGCTTTGGCTTCCTGGCATTCTCGGGCCGTTTAGGCATATGGCCAGAGATTACGGTTATAACACTGAAGAAGAGAAGGACTGCTTAGGACTTTACCATGTAAACTGTGAGAAGTAATCATACCCGGCTATTATTAACTTTTATTTTTTTTGGCTGATAACGTTTTATAGATTAGGTTTGAAAGAACTTTGTTTTATTATTTAATACCCCTACAGTTTTATGGAAGATAAGTTAATACTGGAAACCATATCGGTTACTAAAAATTTTTTTGGCGATAAGTCTTCGGGGGTTAATAATATCACTGTTTTTATTCCGAAAGGTAAAATTACTGCTATTGTGGGCGAAAGCGGCAGCGGCAAAACCACGCTGCTTAAACTGCTTTCTGGTATGATAAAGCCCGACTCGGGCGATATATTTTTTTATGGGCAGTCCCTGCCAGAGCGTGGTGCCGCTTCTATAACCATGGTGAGCCAGGATAATCAAGACATGGACGCAAACGCCAATGTTTGGAAAAATGTAAGTAACGGACTGCCTGTCGAGGATAGGAATTACCAAATACAAAAAACCACCCAAGCCTTAAATTTATTAGGCATTTATGATCTGCGCGATCAACCTTTTGACAAGCTAAGTGGTGGAGAAAAGCAAAGAGTTACTATTGCCAAGGCATTGATTAATCGCCCGGAAGTTTTAATGCTGGACGAGCCCTTTAACCAGGTAGATGCCAACTACCGTGAGGGGTTACAGCACGACATAAGGCAGATAGTTAAAGAATGGGGCGTTACAGTAATACTGGTATCGCATGACCCTGCCGAATTGCTTTCAATGGCTGATGAACTGATAGTGATAAAAGAAGGCGAGATTGTAGAGAACGGGGCGCCAAATGATCTTTACCATTCGCCTAAATTGCTGTACACTTCTAAAATACTGGTTGCCAGTACTGAACTTACTGCTGCCCAGGCAAGTATTTGCGGCATAAACTCAAAACGAGGAAGCGTAGTTATCTATGCCGAGCATATTAAAATAAATTTGCTGAGGATGGGTAAAAAGTGGACAGTTAAACAAGTACTATTTAAAGGTTTTTATGAAGAACTTATTATTGAATGCCAGGAAGTAACACTTCGCGCTATCAATTACGCCCGGGGCAAATATGAGCCCGGCGATAAGGTAGGCATCAGCATTAAAAAGTACTACGAATTTGGAAAGTGGCTGTAAGCGAGAGAGTCAAGAATCAAGAGATAAGAAACAAGATATCTAACGTAGAGACGCAATATTTTTGCGTCTCTAAAATCGTATCCAAGACGCAAAATATTGCGTCTCTACATTATTAAAAATTCTTACATTTTAATTACATTGTCGTTTTTCTTATGTGCCGGTTTATGGTCATGAGGCCGGGGAATATTCTTTACAATATGTATCAGCACACTGCCTAATAAGGTCAGCGCTTTTACCCCAAAACTTACAAAAGGCTTCATCACTTCAATCAAATTATGATCGCTGTTACGCGTAGCCTCTGCTTTACCTGTTCCTATTTTTTTGTCGTCCATGATATTATATTAAGTGGTCTGAGGGAAATTTGTTTGGAAATTTTGTCCAATGTTTTTACCCATTGCAAAACAATTTCTACAAATAAACATTCCACTTATAACCATAAACTAAAATCATGAACAAAACAATTGGAATAGTACTCATCATTATTGGGGCTGCAATGTTAATTTGGACGGGCTTTACCTATACAAAAAAGGAAAAAATTGTAGATGCCGGACCAATCGAAATATCTGCCGACAGGCAAAAAACCGTTAACTGGCCACCATACCTTGGTGGAATATTGCTTATAGGCGGAATAGTTATTGTTGCTACCTCCAAAAAATTATAACGGTGCTGTATATTAGCAGCTATGGAACCAACCTTTTTTGAAACACCGGCTAACTTTCGGAAATGGCTGCAGCAAAATTTTGATAAGCAAACCGAACTGCTGGTTGGTTTTTATAAAACCGGCAGCGGCAAACCCAGTATTACCTGGCCGCAATCTGTTGACGAGGCTTTATGCTTCGGCTGGATAGATGGTGTGCGCAAATCTATTGATAATGAAAGCTACACTATACGTTTTACGCCTCGTAAAGCTAAAAGCATCTGGAGCGCAGTAAACATTAAAAAGATTGAAGAGCTTACTAAAAAAGGATTAATGCAACCCGCAGGCGAGGCCGCATATGCCAAGCGTGAAGAGAGCAAATCCAGGATCTACAGCTTTGAGAATGAGGCACAGATTTTAAAACCCGAATACGAAAAGCAATTTAAAGCCAACAAAA
The DNA here is from genome assembly GCA_028288285.1 of Mucilaginibacter sp. Taxonomy (GTDB): domain Bacteria; phylum Bacteroidota; class Bacteroidia; order Sphingobacteriales; family Sphingobacteriaceae; genus Mucilaginibacter. The sequence continues at coordinate 6,089 of JAQBNZ010000190.1, read as the reverse complement.
AGGCCTGGGAATTTTTCCAATCGCAAGCTCCCTGGTATATTAAAGTATCTATATACCGTATAATGACCGCCAGGCAGGAAAAGACACAACTAAGCCGCCTGGAAGGGCTGATAAAAACAAGCGAAAATGGGGAGCGGGCGCGATAGCAAGGGGTCATACTGAGCCTGTCGAAGGACGCGCGGGCACAGGTCGGTCATGGTTCGACAAGCTCACCATGACACATGCAATAACATATCCATAAATAGCAATGGTGAGCGAATGTGATAGTCAGGGTCATCCTGAGCCTGTCGAAGGACGTGCGGGGAATAATTCGCTAATGGTTCAACAGGCTCACCATGACACATGCAATAACATATCCATAAATAGCAATGGTGAGCGAATGTGATAGTTAGGGTCATCCTGAGCCTGTCGAAGGACACGCGGGGGATAGTTCGCTAATGGTTCGACAAGCTCACATAACATATCCAAATAAATAGCAATGGTGAGCGAACGTGATAGTCAGGGTCATCCTGAGCCTGTCGAAGGACGCGCGGGGGATAGTTCGCTAATGGTTCGACAAGCTCACCATGACAGCGGACGGAATAAAAGCGGACGTGCTAAATATAATTTACACCAGCTTGCCGGTTAGCAAAGCATCCTGCAAAATATGTACTTTAAACTTAGGCTTATAACAATAACTGGCCAGCTGCTTAACCCAGGGGTGTTTGTAACCAAACATGAGCTTTAGCATCCGTACTCTTGCCGAGCCTTTTGGATAACCATATTTATACCAGCTAAACTTTGAGTCATCAACCTTAAAGTGTTCGGCAAATTCTGCTACAAAGAGCTCTATTTCAATATCTACAATATCCAAATCAAGGTCAATGCTCGTATCGTTATGCAGCATATCCGGATCAATAGGGCGCACTTTGTACTTGTTGCAATAGTCAACAATAAAGTTTTTCAATTGAGGATTAATCTGCTCCATACAATGCCTTAATAGTTAATAAAAAGACACCGTTTTTTTAGCGGCGTTGCAGTATAAAAATAATAAAACTATTTATTTATTCAAATATGCAAAGTTGTATGTAGCTGTAAGTCAATAGCCGGGTTATTAAACCTCTTTCTCCAACTTGAACATGTTTAATGGCTGTTTTAATATTCCAAATTTTTCGGGGATAACAAGTGGAATCACTTCGCCGTTTTTTTGGTAGCCGCGCCTTTCATACCAGCTCACCAACTCGGTACGGGTGGTAATAACCGTCATGGTAATGGTATGGTAATTAATGCTGCGGGCGTAATCTTCTGCTGCTTGTAAAAGCTGCCTGCCTAATCCATTAGCCTGCAATAAGGGCGATACAGTAAGCATACCCAAGTAAAGTTTGTCGCCACGTTTTTGCAGGTAAACACATCCGGTTATTTTGCCTGTCTTATCTATATTTTTAAGAACAACCGCATTTGGGTCTTCCATTTGTTCGGTAAGGCTTTCATTATCTATTCGTTGGCCATCAATAAGGTTTGCTTCTGTGGTCCAGCCTTTTTTTGAGCTTTCGCCACGGTACGATGAATTGATTAAAGCGGTTAGTTCAGGTACATCCGTAAGGGTAGCAGGTATAATAGACATGCGGCAAATTTATTAATTAACCACAAAATGCATAACTGCATTACCAATTATTGAAACGGCTTTACAAATTCCTGTAATCTTCCCTAACCGGACTAAAAACATCTATCAGTTTGCAATCTGTTACAGCGTATCCGCTATGTGGTACATTGGAGGGAATAACGGCGAATAAGCCTGCATCCAAAATCTGCGGTTCGCCATTAACGGTAAGTTCAAATTGCCCTTCAATTACAAAAGCACATTGCTCATGCACATGGCTGTGCAATGGCACCGCGCTACCCGCTTTAACCTCAATAAAGTTAATTGTGTTATTGTTGGTATGTATCAGTTTAGAAAAATAACCAGGAGCTATTTCTTTAGTTGGGATATTGGCGAATTGTTGGAAGATGGTGGTATCCATGAGTTAAAGGTATAATATATAGCTTATAAACCTTGTCGCATTTGTATCATATGGCTTATAAAACCAACCTTTTCGTAGGCTTTTATGGCTGGCGCATTTTTGTAATAAACTTCAAGCCGCAGTTCGGTTATGCTTCTACTAACCGCCCACTCCTTTAACGCATTAATTACCAATTTATTTACGCCTTTACCCCGATGTTGTGGCAGCACATACATAAAGCCTAAATAAGCATGCTGCTGATGCCTCAGGTAAATCTTTGAATTTTCTATACGCGCATAACCGCTACCAATTAATTCACCATCCAGCTCGGCAACTACCAGTTGAATGTGCGGGGCTGTTATCAACTCATTTAAATTGTAGTAATTGATATGGTTTTCTTGTAAAGTAGGATCAAAGGGCCGCTCTGCAGATATTACACCCTGCTCAAATTGCAGCAGGGTGTCCATATCGGCTAAAGTGGCTTTGCGGGTGGTGATGTTTTGCATGGTTCTATTCTACTGTAAAACTCTTTTTCAACTTAATATCTTGAGATGATGCACCTATCCACACCTGGAAGGTACCGGGCTCAACTGTCCAGTTCATATTTTTGTCAAGCAGGGCCAGGTCATCAGGATGCAGGGTAAAATGCACAGTTTTCTTTTCGCCCGGATTAAGGTTTACACGCTCAAAGCCACGCAGGTCATACTCATAGGTAGTTACCGTGCTAATATCGTCTTTTAAATAAAGCTGTACTACATCGTCGCCTTTGCGCTGCCCTGTGTTGGTTACATCAACTGTAACAGTTACATCGCCCTGTGAGTTTCCTTTTTCTGGCGATACCTGCAGGTTGCTATATTCAAACTTGGTATAGCTTAAGCCATAGCCAAAAGGATATAACGCACCATTTACACTGGTTTTACCCCAGCTATTCTGTCCACTTTGCCCCGCTTGTGAGTTTGGCTTAAACGGAAAGTTAAACTCAATTTGCCCTGTTGTTTTAGGGAAGGTTATAGATAATTTACCACCGGGATTGTTATCGCCAAATAAGGTTTCGGCAATTACCTGCCCGCTTTGTACACTCGGGAACCAAGCCTCTAAAATGGCAGGCACATACTTATTCTCCCAGTTAATGGTAAGCGGCTGCCCGTTTATCATCACCATAACAACAGGTTTGCCGGTTGCCTGCAGCGCCTGTATCAGCTTTAACTGGCGACCAGGCAAGTTTAAGCCGGTACGTGACAAGCTTTCACCAACGCGGTCTACATCCTCGCCAACAACAGCTATAATTACATCGCTCAGCTTTGCCTGTGCAACAGCCGAATCTATTCCGGCTTGCTCGGCAGGTGTTAACGGTGTGTCAATTATCTCACTCTCTGGCCAGGTGGCATCAACCATGTCGCAGCCTTTTATATAACTTACTTTGGCGGCAGCGCCCATATAATTTTTTATCCCATCAAAAACAGTGGTTATAGGGTTGTGCGATGGGCCGTATCTGCTTACGGCATAATTAGTTTCAGTAGCCAGCGGACCTGTTACCAGTATGTTTTTGTATTTGCTTTTATCCAAAGGCAAAAGGTTGTTCTCATTTTTAAGCAATACCATAGCCTCGCGGTTCATTTGCAAGCTCATAGCGGCATCTGCTTTAGTGTGCACAAGTTTATCGGCTGCTTTAGGGTCTTTCACATAAGGGTCATCAAACAAACCAAGTCTGAATTTCACCCTTAGCACATCCCCTACCCGCGAGTCAATAGTTTTCATGGAGATACGGTTCTCTTTTATCAATTCGCGCAGCGGTAAAATAAATGTTTGCGGCATAGTAAAATTGGTACGAACATTAAGCCCGGCTTCAACAGCCTGCCTTACGGCTTCTTTATAATCACCGGCAACTTTATGTTTTGAGTATAAAAACTCTACCGCTTCACTGTCTGATACCACATAACCATTAAAGCCAAATTGCTGGCGTAACAGCTCGGTTAAAAAATAGTAGCTGCCGGTTATTGGTACGCCGTCCCAATCGTTATAGCTGCTCATAACTCCCATTGGGTGTGCTTCCTGTATTACCCGGCGAAACGGGTATAAGTATATCTGGTGCATTTCCCTTGGCGCTACATGCGGATCAGTACGGGCGCTGCCATCACGGCCACCTTTGGGTACGCTATAAACCGCGAAATGTTTAAGGGTTGATGCCACTCCTTCTTCCTGAATACCGAGCACCATTTGCTTACCCATTTCAGCAATAAGGAAAGGGTTTTCGCCATAACACTCTACCACACGTCCCCAACGCTGGTCGCGGGCGGGGTCAAGTATGGGTGCATATACATTAGTATAGCCTAAAGCTTTTGCCTCGCGGCCAACCGTTTGGCCTGCTTGTCGTACCAATTGCTTGTCCCAGGTACTGCCAATGCCTATAGGTGCCGGCAGCGGTGTTGCACGGTCATGATTTAAGCCATGGATACCCTCATTGGTAAAATCAACAGGGATACCCATGCGGGTTTCTTCAACAAACCATTTTTGTATAGTGTTTATAGCCGATGCATGTTTGCTGAACGGGTAAGAATATTGTGTAGGTGCATCATCTGTATGTGATGTAAGATTATTCAGTTCTTCATCTATATTAGCTATACCATCTTTCCATATCTCTGTTTTCCAACGCTCTACCGGCATCTCGTCTTTTAATACACGTTTGTAGCCATAAAGAGTAGCCATTTGGCAGGTTTTCTCGTCAACAGTCATCTGGCTCAGCAAATCAGCAACGCGCTTCTCAATGGTTTGCTTTGGGTCCTCAAAAACGTCCATACGGCCGTTCTTATTAAAATCAACCCAGCCCTTATGGTAAATGTTTGTTTTTTGTGCCGATGCAGAAAGTGAAACAATAAGCAATGGTAGCAGTAGTGGCAATTTTTTCATACAGAAAATGCAAGATGTTTGGTTTACGTTTCAAATATATAAGAAAAGTGCTTAAGCGATTATCGGGAGGACGTATTTGTACTACAACGTTTGCGGGATGAATTAAATAGAATAACCGGTGTGTAAAAGTAACCTATTGGCAGGTGCAACCAATATATTAATGATAACGTATAATATTGTAATTACGTTTTCATTTACCACTTTAAACTTTATCCCAAAAGTGTGGTTAAATTGTAATTATAATGTAATAAATTGGCATTAAGTTTGTTTATAGTAGTAACACATTTAACCCAGGGCTTATGAGCAACCCGTTTTTATTAAGCTTTTTTTCATTATTGTTATTTGCGGGTAATACCGGCAAAACAAACAACTCAGCTGCTGCTGCAGAACTAATTTGCGGCAAATGGCAAACCGAAGAAAAAAACCTTACCGTACAGGTTTACAAAGTAGATGATGAATTTAGGGCAAAGATAATTTGGTTTAATGACGGCGATAGCGATAAAGATATGGATAAGTGGGTGGACAAAAGAAACCCTGATCCGGCTTTGCGGGGCCGCAAAATATTGGGTATGAATGTGCTGGAAAAACTGGTTTATGACCCCGATACCAACTCATGGGAAGATGGTTTAATTTATGATGCCAAAAACGGCCGTCATTGGAATTCATCGGCGTTAATTGATAAGGATGGTAAGTTAAAGGTAAAAGGCTACTGGCACTTTAAATTTATTGGCAAAACCATGACCTTTAAACGAATTTAAAACAAAGCTAAAACCATACAAAAAAGCGATCCCAACTTTGCAGTCAGGATCGCTTTTTATTTAAAAGGAAATTTTTTCTTAGTTAGTTTTACCAAACTCGCCGTTTGCAGTCAAGGTAACTTCGTCGCTTAACATTGGTGAACCAAATTTGCTGCCAAAAGCAAAATCAGAACGTTTAATAGTACCTGTAACTTTAAAGCCGGCATCAGGTGCTTTGCTCATTGGGTTAGTGATAGTACCACGGTACCACATATCAAAAACAGCCGGTTTAGTAACACCATGTATAGTTAAGTTACCGGTTAATTGATATTTGTTTGCACCAGTAGGTTTAATACCTGTGCTAACAAAAGTTAAAGCTGGAAATTTTTCAACCTCAAAAAAATCAGCAGATTTTAAGTGAGCATCACGTTTCTCATTATCAGTGCTTACTGATGCAGTGTTAGCA
>JAQBNZ010000163.1 GCA_028288285.1 Mucilaginibacter sp. | reverse complement strand
TGACGAGGTAACGCCACCCGTAACAAAGATGTATTTAGTCATGATTTTTTTGAAATCCGGTCCGCGGTTTTATGCCGAAACCAATTGTTTGTGTACGGGATACAAAAGTAGGAAAAATTGCGGATTTTGGGCTATCAAAAATGTAATTGTTGGAATTTACCTATTGTTGACAGGTTAACGTTATTGTAATGGGTTGTAAATGTTGCAGATTGGTTTTATGTATTGCCGGCGTTTGGCTTATAAAAATTCTACTGCTTAATCCATTCAGTCAGGCCTTTTTGTGCCGTTGTTGGTGTTGTCACCAACAACATTTAGGACGGCTGAATAAAATACAATTTTGAATGCATGGCGGCTTGTTGGTGACAACATCAACAAGGGCACAGTAAAAGGGTAACCTCTACGAGGCAAAATATCTTTTCACTTTTTTCTACAAAGCGGTAGTTCCTCACTGTGCCGTTGTTAGTGTTGTCACCAACAACATTTAGGACGGCTGAATAAATACAATTTTGGATGCATGGCGGCTTGTTGGTGACAACACCAACAAAGGCACAGATGGTTTTATGTATTGCCGGCGTTTAGCTTATAAAAACTCTACAGCTTAATCCATCCAGTCAGGCCTTTAAAACAATCCGTTTATTTCACGTTCAATAAGATTCACAATTGTGCCCATATCTTCGGGGTTATTGGCAAAGTCAAGGTTGTCTTTATCCAGTATCAGCAGTTTGCCCAGTTTGTAGCCTTGTATCCATTTATCATACTTCTCGTTTAGTTTTGATAGGTAATCTATACGGATACCAATTTCATACTCGCGGCCGCGGCGCTGTATATTGTTTACCAGGGTAGGTACACTTGCTTTAAGGTACACCAGCAAATCAGGCGGTTTAATAAACTCGGTTATATTATCAAACATGCTTTGATAATTCTCGTAATCGCGGGTGGTCATGAGGCCCATATCGTGCAGGTTTTCGGCAAAGATGTAAGCATCCTCGTAAATGGTCCTGTCCTGTATAATATCACGGCCGCTTTTTTGAATTTCCACTATCTGGCGGTAGCGGCTATTCAGGAAATATATTTGGAGGTTAAAGCTCCAGCGTTTCATTTCGTTGTAAAAATCTTCCAGGTATGGGTTGTTGTCAACGGCTTCAAACATGGGTTCCCAACCGTAATTTTTCGCTAACATTTCTGTTAATGTGGTTTTACCCGCGCCTATATTTCCTACAATAGCTATGTGCATATATATTTTTTGTCTGAATCAGAATTTTCACAATTTACAGAATTAACCGAATTATTGAAATCTTAATTCTGTAAATCCAATAATCTGTAAATTCTGATTCAGATATTAAAAATTCTTGAAACCGATAATTTCTCTTACCTCTTTGATGGTTTTGGCTGCGCTTTCGCGGGCTTTAATTGCGCCATAACGCGACACTTGCCTTAGATAAGGGGCGTTGTTTGCTATATCGTTAATTTTTTCGCGGATAGGGGTTGTGGCTATAATCATATCTTCGGCTAGCTGTTTTTTCAGATCGCCGTAGCGTATAGCACAGGTATTGTACAAATTATCAAAATGCGCCAGCGTATCCGGGGTTGATACCACCTTCATTAGATCAAACAGGTTTTGTATCTCCTCTGATTTGGGCTGATTATCCTGGGTTGGGCCGCTATCTGTAACGGCACGCATTACTTTCTTGCGAATCACTTCGGGCGCATCAGAAAGGAAAACAGCATTGCCTTCACCTTCAGATTTCCCCATTTTTCCCTTGCCATCTAAACCGGGTATTTTTACCAGGCTCTTGCCCATACTAAATGCATAAGGCTCGGGAAAGTACTCTTGATCATATAACCTGTTAAAACGGTTACCAAAGGTGCGCGCCATCTCCAGGTGTTGTTCCTGATCTTTACCTACAGGTACTTTGGTAGCTTTATGTATTAAAATATCCGCAGCCATTAACACCGGGTAGGTTAATAAGCCCGCGTTAACATTATCGGGGTTTGCGCGTACTTTATCTTTAAAAGATGTGCTGCGTTCCAGTTCACCCATGTAGGCGTTCATATTCAAATACAGGTATAGTTCTGATATTTCAGGTACGTCGCTTTGTACATAAATGGTAGCCTTTTCGGGGTCAATACCGGCCGCTAAATATTCTACCAATACCTGCTTAACGTTGCCATGTAAATTGGCAGGGGTAGGGTGTGTAGTTAACGAATGCAGGTCGGCAATAAAAAAAAAAGCAATTATATTCATTTTGCATCTTTACGAAGTTTTGTATCGCCCCGTAATAGTTTCCCAGATGCAAATTTCCGGTTGAACGTATGCCACTAACAACTGTTTCCATATAGGCACGAAAGTAAGTATTTTTTCTATTTTTGAGGGCGATGAAAATGAGATTGAAGAAAGTGCACATTTACCTTTACCAGGGAAGCGTTGCATTTTTTTATTTTTTATTATGGCCTTTCCTTTATTATTTTTCTCGCAAACCGGCACGTTACAAAAGCATGAACGTGTTAAGGCGGGTATGGGGATACATTAGCTCGCTGGTGGTAGGCATTCGCTATAAATTTGAATATGAGGTGCCTGTAGACTGGAGTAAAACATATATAGTTACTCCCAATCATACATCAAATTTAGATATTACAGCCATAAGCCTGCTGGTAAAAAGCAATTGCTGTTTTATGGGAAAAGAGGAACTGGTGAATGGGCTGGTTACAGGCTTATTCTTTCGTACGGTTGATATTCCGGTAAACAGGGATAGCAAGATAGCATCCTTCCGGGCATTTAAACAGGCAATGGAAAGATTGCAAAACGGTGTTACTGTAATTATATTCCCGGAGGCTACTATACCAGATACTTATCCACCCAAACTGCATGCTTTTAAAAATGGCCCTTTTAGGATGGCAATAGAGTTGAAAATACCTATTATACCTGTTACTTCTTTAAATACCTGGGATATTTTGTGGGATAATGGGCATAAACTTGGCTCAAAACCGGGTGTATGTAATATATTTGTACACAAACCTATTGAAACCGCACATTTAACTATTAATGATGCCGATGCACTAAGAGACAAGGTGCATAGCGTTATTAGTAAAAAATTAATAACAGCATGATAATAGACGAACAAACGGTTGATAAAGTTGCCCACCTGGCAAGACTTGAGCTGGCAGCTGATGAAAAGGCCGAAATGATAAAAGACATGAGCAAGATATTAAGCTTTATGGATAAGCTTAACGAGGTAGATACTACAGGTGTTGAACCATTAGTTTACATGACCAGCGAGGTAAATATTTTGCGCGAGGACGAAGTGAAACAAGTTATTACCACCGAAGAAGCTTTACAAAACGCGCCCGAGCATGATCAGAGCTACTTTTTGGTAGCGAAGGTAATTAAGTAAGAACGTTCTTTGTGTTTCATCCAACAAATCTTTTATCTTTAGATATTTAAAGAATATCTAAACAAGCTGTAACATTTAATACCACTTTAATGTCAAAGCAAGAAAAACGGATGAACCCAACAATTATCAATAACGAAGAACCACTTATTATAATAAAGGATATCGGTCGTAAATATGTTATCGGATCTGAAATTATACATGCTATAAAATCAGTAACGTTAACTATAAATAAGGGCGAATTCGTAGCGTTGATGGGGCCTTCCGGTTCTGGTAAATCAACTTTGATGAATATTTTGGGTTGCCTGGATACGCCAACCAAAGGCGAATATATTCTTAACGGAATAAACGTGAGCCACATGACCGATAATGATTTGGCCGAAGTTCGTAACAATGAGATTGGCTTTGTTTTTCAAACGTTTAACTTATTGCCACGTAACAGCGCTTTAGATAATGTTGCCTTGCCATTGGTTTATGCAGGTATCAACAAAGAAAAACGTAACGAACGGGCCAGAAGAGCTTTAGAGAATGTTGGGCTTGGTAACCGTACAGATCACCGGCCTAATGAACTTTCAGGCGGACAGCGCCAGCGTGTTGCCGTTGCCAGAGCCTTGATCAATGATCCGTCTATAATATTAGCCGATGAGCCCACAGGTAACCTGGATACCAAAACATCAATAGAAATTATGGGCCTTATGGAAGATATTCATGCTAAGGGCAACACCATTATATTAGTTACCCACGAAGAAGATATTGCCAAGCACGCTCATCGTATTGTACGTATGCGCGATGGTTTGGTGGAAGACGATTACCTAAACGAGAACATTCATACAGTAAGCAAGCGAGTACCGGAAGAAGTTAAAGAGTAATTATACGTTGTAGCCTAATCGCTATACCAGATCGCCCTCTTTATAAAGTAAAGAGGGTTTTTTGTTTTGATTGTCCACAACAAACTTCTACTTTATCGCTGCTAATCTTGCTACAAACTCGGCCAGATAACAGGCGTGCTCGGGGGCTACAGGCTTGCGGTTGCCTATAATTAAGGTATGTTCAAAGATCTCGAGTACAAAATCAGTTTCTTTTATCAGCATCATAGCATCTCTAAAAGCCGGGATCATTCCGCTGGCAGCTTTATCGCGGTCGTCCGTTAATACATAAAAGCGGTCGCTAAAGCGTTTATCTTCTTTAAAATCAAGCTCAATAGGGAAGACTATCTCACGGATCTTGTCTATTAAAGTTTCTGTACGGATAAACACCCGGCCAAAATCACGCTTTAAGTAAGTTAACGCCCATGGCTGATAATTACAGTGGTGTTTTAACTCGGCCTTTGTGCTCGTAATGTTAGGGCTCATTTCTAAAAAAAGCATGTAGCTATCAGCACCCGTATGTTTTATAGCATACGCATCACGAATACTCAGGTTTTTGTAGTTATTGAAAATTTCAAACTGCTCTAACTGAAAATCGATATAACCGGGTATATCCACCCTAAAATTATTTTTCAAAGCATCGCAGGTTGCATCAAAAGCATGAATATCAACTGGTGCCAGTCCGGTAGTATCAAAAGAAAGCTTATTCATTAATGGGGCTGTAAAACAGCCTAAATATAAATATTTTGACAAACAGTTATCAGCAAAAGTATTTTTACTAATGACTTAACTTTCCACCATCCACCCACCACCATTGCCATGTGCCGCCGTTTGCTTTATTAATATTAAACCCGGCAATATCGAAATGACCGGAACCGGTTTCTGAGCCTTGTATCTCATAAACTTTAATGGCTTGATGGTTTTGGTTCCAGGTGAGCGGTTTATTTGATGCACAAACTTCTGCTGATTTTTTTGGGTCGGGCAGCAGGAAGTAGGCCTTGCTGCTGCCAAAAACTACGGCTTGTCCTTTATCGTCCGTACAAACGGCGGTGCGCTCATCTGCTGCAATACCTTTGGCAGCTATGTGCCAGTCTTTATCAATCCTGCTTAAAAACACCACATGGCGGCCCTGTCTGCTGCGGGTAACATAATGCTGATCGGTTATCACATTCCGTAAAAAAAGCGCATGCAGAAAATCGTTATTGTAGAGTGTAACCAGTTTGCCATAAGGGTTTGCCAGGGCAGAATCTGCTGTTAAGCTGCCACCTTCTCCGCTATAATAAATGCCTCCCAATATGGCACAGCCTGCGCTGGTACCACCTACAGGTGCATGTTTGGTGTTGAGCAGGTAGTTAATAGCATCCATAGTTTTGGTGCCTTTCCAATATTTCATGTAATTGCTCTGATCTCCACCGGCAATAAAAAGCATTTCGGCATTGCGGATAATGCTCGCTACCGTGTCATTATTTGCCAGTTGGCGCGAATCAATTTTTAATGTTTCAACCGAATTTACTTTCCCAAGCTCATTAATGTAAGGGTTATAAGCAGCCGTGCCGGATGCCCTGATGACCACTACATCGCCTCCGCCGCTGCGATTAATCATCCACTTAAAAGCCGCATCAACATCCTTGCCGCCACCCATCATTACTATGCCTGCTTGGGTTGGAGCTTTTACATCGGCAGTATCACCAATTATACCAAGAGATGCAGGGCGGTGGTTTATTGTATCAGGGTGTAAAGCCGCATAGGAGAGGAGGCTTTGAGTTGATAGGAATACGACAAATAAGGCTTTAAGCATGATTAAGTATAATGAATTGTATTTAAGCGCGCCACATCCCCAATTTGAACGCTCCGTATTAATTATTTCTGTACGGCTCCATTTTTCCGCAGCTGCAGGCGCAGTTTTGATCTGTTGCGCCAAGCTTGGTTAAAAAGAACTGGTAAAAGCCTATGCGGTCCTTCATGCTATATATGTTATCGCCTTTGTTGCATTCTAACTCGCCGTTTACAATGTTAATAGTCATGCCAAAACCGGGAACACGCCCCTTGGCCTTATCTGCCACGCTGGGCTGCCATTTGCCAATCATCACATCGTGTGCTGATGGTTTATTTGTTTGAGGGGTCATCCAAAAATATACAGCTGTTTTAAAGGCAACCACCGGGTCGGTCTCCACCAGGCCGGGATTGTTAAGCAATACCTTTTCATCGCCAAAAATGCAATCAGAAGCATAGCCATAGTTGCCGTTATAGCTTATTTGCATTGGCCCGCGGCCATAATATTTTTGTCCTTTAAAGGGAGGGTATTCGTCGCTGTCGCCAAAGTAGTTTAGGGTTGTATTATCTTCATGCAAAAGCATTAAGCCATCTTTATATTCACCGTTCATGCCATGGCGGGTTTCGTGGGCTATATGGGCAAAAAACGCCGCCAATTCGCGCTTGTTGGTTGCTGCATCCTTTTCGGTGCAAAAGTTGGCATAATCTATAACATAAGAGCTGTCGGGCTTTACTTTTGCCCAGGCTTCGTTCCAGTCTACGTCCTGGCGCACAATAGTGGCCTTTCCGGTGCGTTTATCTGTACGGATGAGTTGGTATACCGATAATGCGCGCCTGGTCACCTTGACGTTTATATTGGCTAATTCATTAACCGCTTTTATAAAAGCCTCATAAGTATAAAACTTATTGCGCTGCGGGAACAAATCATTAAATTGCTGTTTGCTTAAAAGTTTTGCAAAAGATGGTTTTGGGGCGGCTTTTGTAGCTGCTGGTTTGTTTTTATTGTTGTTGGATGTACCCTGGCAATTAAAGCTTAACAACGATATTGTACATAAACCAATTATTGCCAGCTTAGCTGATGACATGATGAGTTTCATAGTTCGTAATATTATATATTTGGAACAAAACATTAAGTACAAGATTAAGTTAAAACGTTTAAATTTTGCGTAAATATTTATCACAAAAAATACTGATAATGTGGTTAATTACATAAACGATACCAAAATAGTTTAATTGCTATGAAGATATATACCAAAACAGGAGATAAGGGCTACACATCGTTAATTGGTGGTACGCGAGTGCCTAAGCACCACCTGCGTATTGAAAGTTATGGTACGGTTGATGAGCTGAATTCTTACATAGGACTGATACGTGACCAGGAGCTTAGCGATCATGACAAAGGAATTTTAAAGCAAATACAAGACAGATTGTTCACCATAGGATCGTTACTGGCGGCCGATCCTGAAAAATCTAAAATGGTAATACCCGACCTGTACCCGGAGGATATTGAACTGCTTGAAAAGGAAATAGACAGGATGAATGAGCTGCTGCCCGAGCTTAGGCATTTTATTTTGCCGGGTGGTAGTAACTCCATATCATACTGTCATATAGCGCGTTGTGTTTGCCGCCGGGCCGAAAGGCTGAGCGTTCATTTGGCAGAAGAGAGTACGGTTGACGAAAAAGTGAATATTTATCTGAACAGGTTGAGCGATTACCTATTCATCCTGGCCCGGTTGATTGGTCACGATTCAAAAGTGCCTGAAAGTCAATGGATACCGAGAATGTAAAAAAATTACAAAAAAATATTGATAATCAATTTAAAAATATTATACTTTTGCGAAAAAGGAAATTTACCCATAATATAAAAACATGTATTGGACACTTGAATTAGCATCTCACCTTGAGGACGCCCCATGGCCGGCAACTAAAGATGAATTAATTGATTACGCTATACGTTCCGGAGCGCCGGTAGAGGTTATTGAAAACCTGCAGGCATTGGAAGATGATGGTGAACCCTATGAGAATATTGAGGAAATTTGGCCGGATTACCCTACCAAAGACGACTTCTTTTTCAATGAAGATGAATATTGATCATCCGTAGCGAAATACAAAAGGCCCTTTTTTAACGGGCCTTTTTTGTTGTACCACCTTTTTGGAATGATTTTAGTATTACAAGGTTAATATTTACTTATTTAATACTTAACACTAAAATAATACATTATGAGAGGCTTGTTGTACATTATTGCTGTTATCCTGGTTATAGGATGGGCATTCGGATTTTTTTACGCCGGCTCTGGCGGTATAATCCACATTTTATTAGTTATTGCTATTATAGCATTAATTTTAGGAGTAATAAGAAGGGCCTGATGAGATCCAATATATATACCGCTTAATAGCAAAATAACTATACTGGTATAGCTAAATAAAAAGAAGCGCTTTTATAGCGCTTCTTTTTATTTAGCAGCTTTTGGAATAGATTTTGGTATGTGAAAGTATATTCAACTAAAAACTTTAACAAAAAACAAACAACATTATGAGAAGCTTATTGTACATAATTGCAGTAATCCTGGTAATAGGATGGATCTTTGGATTTTTCGTTAATCATGCCGGAGGCTTAATTCACATTTTATTGGTAATTGCCATAATCGCTCTATTGCTTGGAGTGATCAGGAGAGCGTGATAAATGTAAAATAAATACATTAAGCCATCAGCTTACAGCTGGTGGCTTTTTTTTGTTTATAAGCGCTTCGGCTACGATAATATCTTCAGGGAAAGTAATCTTAATATTGCTGTAATTGCCTTCAATTAAGGTTATTTGGGTGCCGGCATATTCAACTACCGATGCATCATCAGTAAAATTTGGGTTATATGGCTGGTTGTAAGCCTTTTTCAGCAAAGCCGATTGGAAGGTTTGCGGGGTTTGTACCAGATATATTTCATCGCGGTTTAGGCTTGTTGATATAATGCCATTTAACTTCCTGATAGAATCGCGACTTTTAACGGCTGTAACGGCCGTTCCATTCTCTGCAGCACACTGGTAAGCCTCCTCTATTATTGCGCCGGTAACCAGCGGCCTTACGGCATCATGTACAGCAATTAGCACATTGTTATCCAAAATCAGGTCAACCGCGTTTTTTACAGAATGGAAACGGGTTTGGCCACCGGCAATTAAGGCATGTTGTATAGTAAAATGATGATTGCTGCACAACTGTTTCCAAAGGTCGTGATAATCGGCATGCAGTACCAGTACAATTAGAGGCGATGATTTGCTATTGTAAAATGCTGCAATAGTATGCATAAGCACTGGCTTGCCGCAAAGCAATGAAAATTGTTTAGGCAATGTCGATTGCATCCGGGTACCCGTACCACCGGCTACAATGATAGCGTAGCATTTCGGATCAGGAGTTTGGGATTTTGAATTTCGAATTTGCATGATGCCCAATTTACGATTTAGAGGTTAAAAAAAATGTCATTTCGAAAAACGAAATGACATTGTGTATTATAAAATTCTAAATTCCGAAATTAAATTATCAGCATTGCATCACCATAGCTGTAAAAGCGGTATTTCTCTTTCACTGCAACTTCGTAAGCGTTCATTACATGCTCATAACCGCCAAAAGCGCTAACCATCATCAACAGGGTTGATTCGGGCGTATGGAAATTAGTGATCATAGAGTTGGCAATGCTAAAATCGTATGGAGGGAAAATGAATTTGCTGGTCCAGTCGTTAGCTGCTTTTAAGCTTTTACCTGCAGATACTGCAGATTCAACCGCACGCATTGATGTTGTACCCACAGCGCAAATACGTTTTTTTCTTTCAATACCACGGTTTACAATATCGGCCTGCTTTTGCTCAATAATAAACTGTTCAGAATCCATTTTGTGCTTGGTCAGGTCCTCTACCTCAACCGGGCGAAAAGTGCCTAAACCAACGTGCAGGGTAACCTCGGCAAATTCAACGCCTTTTAATTCAAGGCGTTTCATAAGCTCACGGCTAAAGTGTAAACCCGCGGTAGGGGCCGCAACAGCTCCTTCATGCTTGGCAAATATAGTTTGGTAGCGTTCTTTATCTTCGGCAGTAGCCTTGCGTTTTATATATTTAGGCAGTGGTGTTTCGCCTAAAATTTCAACGTTACGTCTAAATTCTTCGTCGGTACCATCAAATAAGAAACGGATGGTACGGCCACGTGAGGTAGTATTATCAACAACTTCGGCAATTAACAAATCGTCATCGCCAAAATATAGTTTGTTACCCACACGTATTTTACGTGCCGGGTCAACCAATACATCCCAAAGGCGTAGCTCTTTATTTAATTCGCGCAGTAAAAAAACCTCTATTGTAGCGCCGGTTTTTTCTTTGTTGCCATACATGCGTGCCGGGAACACTTTGGTATTGTTCAGGATCATTACATCCTGGTCGTCAAAATAATCCAGTATATCCTTGAATATTTTATGCTCAATTTTGCCCGAATCGCGGTGTAAAACCATTAAACGTGATTCGTCACGCGTGTCAGCCGGTGAATGGGCTATTAATGATTCAGGTAAATTGAATTTAAATTGGGATAATTTCATGCTTTATATATGAATTTTCAGGGCGCAAATGTACGGAATTTTTATTATTTTTTCCGCTTTAT
>JAQBNZ010000148.1 GCA_028288285.1 Mucilaginibacter sp. | reverse complement strand
GTGATGGTGTGGCAATCAAATTATTAAAAGGGCTAACCGTTGATACCGCTAAACTACGCCGTGCTGTTGAGGATGCTGTAAAAGGAACAATTGGCACAAATGTACATATAGGCAGTATCCCGTTAACTAAACAGGCCGAGAAAGTATTAAAAATCACTTACCTGGAAGCCAAAATTTTTAAAAGCGATGTTATAGGTACTGAGCACCTGCTGCTTTCTATCCTTCGCGATGAAGATAATATTGCTTCGCAGATATTGATGCAGTTTAATGTTAACTACGAAGTGTTTAAAAGCGAAGTAGAATCACATAAAACCGACGTTACAGATGAAATGCCCGGATCATCAACCGGCGGCGATGACGACTTCAAAGAAGAAGATTCATTCAGCCAGCCTAAAAAGGTTTCTGACATTAAATCAAAAACCCCGGTATTGGACAACTTTGGCCGCGACTTAACCAAAGCTGCCGAAGAAGGTAAACTGGATCCGATTGTTGGTCGCGAAAAAGAAATTGAACGTGTATCACAAATATTATCTCGCCGTAAAAAGAACAACCCTATATTAATAGGTGAGCCGGGTGTTGGTAAATCTGCCATAGCAGAAGGACTTGCCCTGCGTATTGTACAGCGCAAGGTATCACGTGTATTATTTAACAAACGCGTGGTTACTTTAGATTTAGCCTCATTAGTAGCAGGTACAAAATACCGCGGGCAATTTGAGGAGCGTATGAAAGCTGTAATGAACGAGCTGGAAAAATCTCCGGATGTAATTTTGTTTATTGACGAGATACATACTATTGTAGGTGCAGGTGGTGCTTCAGGATCATTAGATGCATCAAATATGTTTAAGCCGGCTTTGGCCCGTGGAGAGATACAATGCATTGGTGCAACTACACTGGATGAATATCGCCAGTACATTGAGAAAGACGGCGCTTTAGACCGTCGTTTTCAAAAAGTAATGGTTGAGCCTGCTACTCCTGATGAAACTGTTGAAATACTTAACCGTATCAAAGAAAAATACGAAGAGCACCACGGAGTAACTTATACCGATGAAGCTATTAACGCTTGCGTTGCTTTAACTACCCGTTACATTACCGACCGCTTTTTACCAGATAAGGCTATTGACGCTTTAGATGAATCAGGCTCGCGCGTGCATTTAACCAACATTCATGTTCCGCAGGAAATTTTGGATATTGAGCAAAAAATTGAGCTGATCAAGATTGAAAAGAACAAGGTAGTTCGCAGTCAGAAATATGAAGAAGCTGCCAAATTGCGTGATACTGAGAAACATTTGTTAGAAGAGCTTGACCAGGCTAAAATTGCCTGGGAGGCCGAAACAAAATCAAAACGTTACACTGTAACTGAAGATAATGTTGCCGAGGTGGTAAGCATGATGACCGGTATACCAGTACAACGTGTTGGCCAGGCAGACAGTGTTAAGCTGCTGGCAATGAGCGAAACCATTGGCACCAAGATCATAGGCCAGGAAGAAGCTATTAAAAAGCTTACGCGTGCAATACAACGTACACGTGCGGGCTTAAAAGATCCTAAAAAGCCAATTGGCTCATTCATATTTCTGGGCCCTACAGGTGTGGGTAAAACTGAGTTGGCTAAAGAGCTTGCCCGTTTTATGTTTGATACTGAAGATGCCCTGATACAGATTGACATGAGTGAATACATGGAGAAATTTGCTGTATCACGTTTAGTGGGCGCGCCTCCGGGTTATGTAGGTTATGAAGAAGGCGGACAACTTACTGAAAAGGTACGCCGCAAACCATATGCTGTAGTATTACTGGATGAGATTGAAAAAGCCCACCCGGATGTATTTAACATACTGCTACAGGTATTGGATGAAGGTCAACTAACCGATTCATTAGGCCGTAAGGTTGATTTTAGGAATACCATCATTATCATGACATCAAACATTGGTGCACGCCAGTTGAAAGACTTTGGACAAGGTGTAGGCTTTAGCACAAACGCTAAAACTACTCAGGCCGATGCTCACTCACGTGGTGTTATTGAAAATGCTCTGAAACGTGCTTTTGCACCAGAGTTTTTGAACCGTATTGATGATGTTATCGTATTCAACTCGTTAGGTAAAGAAGAGATTTTCAAAATTATTGATATTGAGTTAGGATTCTTGTTTGGCCGTGTAAACAGCCTTGGTTACAAGATTGAGCTTACCGAAGCTGCCAAAGAGTTTATTGCCGAGAAAGGTTACGATTCGCAATTTGGTGCAAGGCCGCTTAAACGCGCCATTCAGAAATATCTGGAAGACCCAATTGCCGAAGAGATACTTAAAGGTGAACTTACCGACGGCGATACGCTAATGGTTGATTTTGATAAAGAAACCAACGAGATAAAGGTTATCGACAAAAAGAACGAACCCAAACCCGAAGAAGAAGAAAAGAAATAACTCTTCTTTCAGGTGAGATATAAAAGCCTGCTTGCTTATGCAAGCGGGCTTTTTGTTTTTTAGCTATCAAAGGCGTCTTTATATAATCTTTAGCATTGGCACAGTGCTTGGGCAGTTAATGGCATTAAAGGCAAAGTGTAAATAGGTATTTCGTGCTGAAAAAAAATACTAATTGTTTGGTTTAGTTAAACCTTTTTATAAAACTTTATTCATACTGTTACAACGGGGCCGGACAAACATAATTTAATGCGGATTCTGAACGTTAAAACTTAAATAATTACCATCAATGAAAAAAATTCTATCTATTTTATGCGTAGCTGTAGTAGTGTTATTAACGGCATCGTCGTGCAAAAAGGAAACTGTAGTTGCACCAAACACCAACTTAACCATTTTAACAAGTGTAAAATCATCCAATTGGGCATCCACTGATAATGGCAAAACTTATTCGGCAGAAATTAGTGTACCTGAACTTGACAGTTATGCCACCGACCATGCAGGTGTATTAGTTTACCTGTCATTTACCAATGGGGTTTGGGAACAGATTCCTGAGGTTTATAATGGCACCACCTTTAGCTATACCTACAATGTAGGTAAGCTGGTACTGTATGCTCAAAACTACGATGGGCTACAAACAACTCCGATCCCTGCTAATGCCGGTGTAAAAATTGTATTGGTAGACTCTAATTAAGTTTATATTGATTAATAAATTTCAGACAGGAAAGGCGCCTTATGGGCGCCTTTCCTATTTAAAGTCTTATAAGTGTTCCGCTTCTGTTCCGCTCTGTTCCGCTTTTTGCGGAACGGAACACGCATAAGTTTATTTTCCCATTTGATCTATAACAGCCTGGGTAACTCCTGTAAAAGAGAAACCACCATCATGGAACAAGTTCTGCATTGTAACCATTTTGGTAAGGTCGCTGAATAGACTCACGCAATAATCAGCACATTGATTAGCATCTGCATTACCAAGCGGACTCATTTTTTCGGCAAAATCAATAAAACCGTCAAACCCTTTTACACCACTGCCTGCGGTTGTGCGGGTTGGTGATTGTGATATAGTATTAACGCGTACATTCTTTTTAACCCCATATTCATAACCAAAGTTACGCGCTATGCTTTCCAGTATCGCTTTATTATCGGCCATGTCATTATATCCCGGGAAATAGCGCTGTGCTGCTATATAACTTAAAGCAACAACAGATCCCCATTCATTTATGGCATCCTGTTTCATAGCAACCTGTAAAATGCGGTGCAGGCTTAATGCAGAAATATCCATCCCTTTATGGGTAAAATCATAATTGTTTTCGGGGTAAGGAATGTTTTTACGCACGTTTACGCTCATACCTATAGAGTGCAGTACAAAATCAACCCCGCCGCCAAAATGCTCTAAGGTTTTTGTGAACAGATTATTGATATCATCGTTGCTGGTTACATCGGCAGCTATTACCGGTGCGTTACATTCTTCGGCAAGCTTATTCAATTCGCCCATGCGTAATGCAATAGGAGCGTTTGATAAAACTATCTCGGCACCCTCTTGTACAGCACGTTGAGCCACTTTCCAGGCTATAGATTGCTCATTCAATGCGCCAAATATGATTCCTTTTTTACCTTTTAATAAATTATAAGCCATTGTTTTTAGTTTTGTAAGTGCTGTAAAGTTATATTTTTTATTTACGATTCAGAATTGCGATTTTTCATTGGTTGGATATGTGCTATATTCATTCCTAACATGTCATTGCGAAGAGCGCAGCGATATGGCAATCTCGTAGGACGTTCGGCTAACTTTGCATACGACGAGATTATTAATAATTAAAATTTTTCTTTATGGTATTAATGAGCTCCCTACAGTCGGTTGTCCACGCTATCGCAATGACATATTTAATTATATGGGTCATGCTGAGCTTGTCGAAGCATTGCGGGCGGGCCTTTGCGCTCGTCCTTCGACAAGCTCAGGATGACCCCAGCAAATGTCATTTCCCCTTCAGAGGTCTCGGATTTTAAGTCTCGCAATGACATAGTGTTTACCCAGCAAGTAATTCCCTTGCATTTTGCAATGCGCTTTCGCCAGGCTTGTCGCCGCTTAGCATCTTGGCAATTTCCAGTACTCTCTCATTATCGTTCAGCTTTTTAATACGGGTATAGGTGGTTGCAGTGGTATCATCTTTGAAAACAAAATAGTGGCTTTTGCCCTTGCCTGCAATTTGCGGTAAATGGGTTATAGTAATCACCTGCAAATTTTGCGATAAACGTTCCATCACCTGCCCTACCTTATTGGCTACTTCGCCGCTTACTCCGGTATCTATCTCGTCAAAAATAATAGTTGGCAAGGCGGTATATTCTGCGATGATAGATTTTATGCTCAGCATTAGCCTGCTTAGCTCACCGCCGGATGCCACCTTACTCATATCTGCCAGGGCATGACCTTTATTGGCCGAAAACATGAAGCGGATAATATCTGTACCGTTCTTAGCCAAATCTTGCAGGGGAGTTTGCTCTATCTCCAATGCCGAATTACCCATGCCCATTTCAGTCAGTGTAGCCAAAACTTTCTCCTGTATCACTGGGATGGCTTTTGTACGGTTGGCAGAAAGCTCTGCTGCCAGTTTTTCCAGTTCCTGTTTATCGGCGCTTATTTGTTTTTGTAATTTCTCAACCGCTTCATCACCAAAAACGGCCTGCTGTATCTTGTCAGATAAGTCATCCTGTATGGCCAGCAGTTCTTCATTACTGTTAACACGGTGTTTTTTTTGCAGGTTGTACAACAAACTTAAACGGGTGTTCACCTCCTCGGCACGTGGTTCATCCGTATGGGTTTTCTGATCTAATATTTCTACCTCGGCAGCAATATCTTTTAGTTCAATGAGCGTACTCTTTAATCGCTCATGTAGTTCTTCAACCTCGGGGTTAAATTTCTCTATGGCTGATAACTGCTGCCCAGCCTCACGCAACTGGATTATGGCGGATGTCTCGCCCTCGTGCATTAAATAATGAGCACCTGATAAATTGCGCTTTATCTCTTCTGCATTATTAAGGGTATACAATTCCTTTTCTAATAGTTCTTGCTCATCATTGCTTATAGCCGCCTTCTCCAGTTCATCAAACTGAAACTGGTAGTAATCAAGATCGGCTTTGGCTTTATCGCTTTGCTCTATCAATTGCTGCAACTGCGTAACTGACTTTTTATAAGCACGGAATTTTGATTGATAGGTATTTAATAAATCCTGATGCCCTGCTACACCATCAACAACTAATAACTGAAAATCGGGATCGTTAATTTCCTGTGTGGCATGCTGGGAATGAATATCTATTAACCGTTCGCCCAAGTTTTTGATAAGGGTAAGGTTAACCGGCGTATCATTTATAAAAGCGCGCGATTTGCCGTCTGCAGATATTTCACGGCGAAGTACGGTTTCACCCTCATAATCCAGATCGTTCTCTTCAAAAAATGCATTAAGATGAAACCCGGCTATTTTAAATGAGCCTTCTATAACACATTTTTTCTGTTGATTAAAAAAATAACGACTCTCGGCACGCTGCCCTAATATTAACGACAAGGCCCCCAGGATAATGGATTTACCTGCGCCGGTTTCGCCGGTAAGTATATTTAGGCCCTTATCAAAATTGATCTCCAGGTTATCAATCAGCGCGTAATTTTGTATGATTAGCTTTTGAAGCATAAAAAAGTATCCTTTTTTTGAGAACCCTAAATTACAAAAAGGATGGTTACTTGTAGGTTTTGATATGCAAAAATGCTAATAAAAATAGCGATGAGCATTTTAAACTCATCGCTACATAGATTTGATCAATAATATATAGTTATGGCTTTACGGGCGCTTCTGGTACTGGCGGTGGTGTAACCGGTACTTCTTTAACAGCAGGTGGTGGAGCTATTTCTATTGCCTCTGGTGCTGGTGGTACAGGAGGTGCTTCTTTAATATCTCCGCTATCGTCCCAGTTGTAAACCCTTCTGCTATTTTTAAACTCTCTAACTTTGGCTTTAAACTCAGGGGTATTGGTATATTCTTTTAATCTGTCTGTAGCTTGCTTTAGCAATTCTTTTTGCTTTTTAATTTCAGGATTATCAGCATATGCGCGCATTTTATCGCCCATCTTACGCATCTCATCCTGCTGTTGTTTCATACGTGGATTGTCAAAAGCCCTGCGCATGCTATCGCCCATTCTACGCATCTGGTCGCCATCTTTACGCATAGCTGCACCGTAGCGATTTCTCATATCCTCGCCAAGTTTTTTCATTTGTGCCGTTTGATCTTTTACCTGCGATGGTAGGTTCTGATTCATTTCTTCCTGGTATTTCTTAAAGTTCTCATCATTTCTGCTGTCCCAGTCGTTATCTTTAATGCCATATTTCTTCTTTAACCTGGCGTTCATCGTTTTAAACTCTTCTGATTTAAAATAAACACTAACCTGATTACCCAACCCTTCCATTTGTTTGCCTAATTGCTCCGTTGCGTTATTCTTTCCGCCCCATTTCTTTTCAAACTCGGCACCCAATTTTTCCTGTGCTGCGGTAAGTTCCTTCATTTTATCGTTATTGTAAAAAGGTTCTATCTCTTTACCGCGTTTTTCCATGTCGGCACTATAGCTTTTAAACACATCACTCTCGTAATATTTGCTTATGGCATTTGCATGCTTATCTACTTCGGCAGTTAACTTATCTAATTGCGGGTCTTTCAGTCCATCGTTGTAATAAAAATTATGGTTATTGTTGTTATTACGGTTCTGATTAAATTTTTGAATTTTGTAATTGCTTTTAGCAGTCGCCTTTGCAGTAGTTTTGGCGGCCTTGGTTTTTACCGCCTTTTTGCGAATGGTATCCGTGAGTAAATTTTCAATGGTTGGTTTAATGGCTTTTACAGATATTTTGCCTTGTGCAATTTCAGGATTAAGCAGTGCCATACAGCCAACACCTATTGTTAGTATTAGCATGGCCACTAATGTTGGCCGTACGCTAATGGTTTGTTTTTTAGTTTTCATGATACGTTCAATTCGGTTTAATAAATGATACTTTTTGCCTGTTACAGCCAGCGCTAACTGCAACTCATTTTGGCGGGTTTGTTCTAATTTAAATAAGGCCTTTGCATATATAACGGGGCTTTGCATGGCATCAACCACTAAATCGTCGCAGCTGTTTTCTCGCTCTTCCCCAATTATTTTATTTATAAGTAATACACACGGATTAAAAAACAGCAACGAGGTTATAACCTGCTGGGCAATGTTTACCAGGTAATCATTGCGCTTAATGTGAGCCAGCTCATGCATCAGTATTGCCTCTATCTCCTCTTCAGACAGGTAGGTTGACAGCGTAAACGGCAGCAGGATCACAGGTTTAAAATAGCCCACTATGCAGGGCACATCAACCATTTTACTTAAGCCAACTTTTAGTTTTTTAGTGATGTTGAATTTCTCTGCAAAGTGGCTTATTTGCTGTTGCAGTATCACATCAATACTCATGGTTTGCGTTATAGTATTGATTTTTTTACGGGCCATTACCAGGCGGCCAGCATTTGTTAATAAACCTGCTATGTATAACAGAGTAATATATGGCAGATATTCTTCTATACTATAATAATAGCGTATGCTTTGGTCATTAAACTGCCGGATGTTGGCTGGCAGTTCAAGCATAAGTGGTATGTTAGCCAGATTGGTTGGTTTTACAGCCAGCCAATCATATATCTGTATCTCATTTACCAGGGTGTAGGCAAACCAACCGGTTATGGCCAGCAAACTGCTTACGGCCAGCAGGTATTTTTTAGACGAGGATAATCCCGCCAATAAAACAAGTGCTAATCTTAAAAGAAAATAAATTAGCAATCCCTGCCACATCGAGTGGATAATGGTGATACCTAAAACCTGGCTAATGTTATACAATATATTTTCCATGGTTGTAAATGTTTTTATTTATCAAACTGTTTCAAATAGTCTTTTATAGCGTCTATCTCATCTTTTGATGCGCGGTGCTGGCCCAGCGCCTGTATCACAAGGTCAGATGTTGAACCTTTAAACACAGTAGAAATAATTTTATCCAACGCACCTTGCTGAGCCTGCTCACGGCTTATCAATGCTTTGTATAAATGACTCTTAGCATCGGTATTACGTTCAACCAAGCCTTTTTCATGCATTATCTGCATCAATTTTAAAGTAGTGGTATAACCAGCATCTTTATTCTTAGCCAGCTCTTCGTGCACATCGCGAACGCTGCACTGCCCTTTCTTCCAAATCACCTGTAATATTTCCAGTTCGCTTTCTGTCGGTTTTAAATTCATGTTGTTCTTTTGTTATACGAATTTCTTCGTACAAATATCTACGATAGTTTTCGTATATCAAAATAAAAAGTAAAATTTTTTTTTTACCACAGAGAACACAAAGATTTTAAGAGGCATTATTCACAGAGAGCACAAAGACTATTATGTAATAATGAGCTTTTCTCCGTGCCTTTTGTGTTTTTTTCTCTTTGTATTCTTTGTGGTTTAATAACTCTGTAGTTAAATAATAGACGATGCTTATTTTAAAACGTTACAGCTATACCGCTTTAATGTCATTTATTTTATCAACTTATCGTATAAGCTCTCTTACACTTATATTTGCAACACATTATTTACTATGGAAATTTTTGCTTTGAGTGAAGGCTCGTATTCGGTTGATGCTACTAAAAAATTTATTCCTTTTAATCCGGAAACAGATAACAGGAAAGACCGCCCCGGCTCGTTGTTCATCCACGTAAATCCTTTTCTAATAAAAACAGCTGACGACCTGATACTGCTGGATGCCGGTTTAGGTTATAAAGATACCCGCGATGAGTTGTTGCTTCACCAGCATATCCGCAATGCAGGATTCGACCCGGATGATGTAACATTAGTTTTAATGTCGCACCTGCATTATGATCACTCTGGTGGGTTGGTTGTTGAACGCAATGGCAAGTTGGAGCCCAGTTTCCCTCAGGCTATACATGTTATACAGCGCGAAGAATTTGAGTTTGGCCTATCAGGTAAATCATCATCTTACCATGTAGAGATATTTAAAGCGTTACAAAGCAGCGCCAAAATTGATTTTGTTGAGGGCAGCGGCGAATATAAACCGGGCATCAAATATGAACTATCAGGCGGGCACAGTAAATTTCACCAGGTATTTTGGATAGATCGTGAAAGCAAGAAAGTTTTTTTTGGTGGAGATGAGCTACCCGAGCCTGAGCAGCTAATAAGAAAGTTTGTAGCAAAGTATGATTACGATGGACAAAGAGCTTCTGAATTAAGGGTACAGTATGGCAAAAAAGCTGCTGTGGATAGAGATATCTGCCTTTTTTACCATGCAAGAACAACACCTATAGGTACTGTTACATATAAAGACGAAGTGTTTGCAATAATACCTGCTTAATATTCCTCTACCTCAAAAAGTTCTTTTATTTTTTCAACATTAAGCGGTTTGGATATAAAATCTTTTACCAGCGGATAGGAGCGCGCTTTGTTGATATCGTTACTGAACACGGAGGATGAAATGATATAAATTTTACTCTTGCCTAAAGGATCAAGGTTAAGGCGTTTATATTCGTCTAAAAACTCCCATCCATTCATTATTGGCATATTAATATCCAGCAAAATATAATCGGGCAGTTGTGCAGGGTCTTTCTGTTGAATTTCAGCAAGTTGTTCAATAGCAAACTTGCCATTAAGGCAGGCCATAATCTCAGTATTTAACAAAGCTTTCTTTATCAATTTAATAGAAATAAAGTTGTTTATTTCATCATCATCAACCAATAAAACACTTACTGTTTTGCTGTTATTAGAGTTCATATATATACTTTATACGGATGTGCAAATTAAAAGGTTGTTCTCCTACAGGTTGTAAACATAGAATTTTAAATGTTGTTTCTATAATTCAACAAAGTTAAAATACGCAATCACAATCAACTTTACATATTCTCTCCTTATATTTCCCGTGCCATTTTTTTACGGCCATACATTTAGGCCAACAGTGTGCTACACTTGCGTTCCAGCTCCTTATATAATGCAATGACTACCAGTAAGATACTATAATATATGTTTCATATTCTCCGCAAATCATACTCCCAAAGCAAATTACGAATTTAAGTATCTACTGATTGTTATCTAACCAAGGATATATGAATGTACAATTAAAAGTCAGCATTGGCTTGTAACAATATTATCTGTAGTAATAGTAAAAAAGCCGGTGACATGAACTGTCACCGGCTTTCCCAATTTTATTTGTACATCTGTACATTTATTTATCTTCACGTTCCGTATTCCGGTGTTGTTACTTCACTTTCTTCAAACTCATAATCTGTTAACGGAGGACATGAGCAGATAAGGGTTCTGTCACCATAAGTATCATTTACACGGCCAACCGACGGCCAGAATTTATATTGAGCCACATAAGGCAGAGGAAATGCCGCTTTTTGGCGGGTATATGGATGCTCCCATTCATTAGCTGTAATTACAGCGGCTGTATGCGGCGCATTCTTTAACGGGTTATCCAATTTATCAGACAAGCCTTCTTCAACATCCTCAATTTCCTGACGGATAGAGATCATGGCATCGCAGAAACGGTCAAGCTCGTGCTTTGGTTCTGATTCGGTTGGCTCAACCATTACCGTACCCGCAACCGGGAACGATACTGTTGGCGCATGGAAACCATAATCCATTAAACGCTTGGCAATATCAGTAACTTCAACACCAAATGCTTTAAATGAACGGCAATCCAATATCATTTCGTGAGCACAGCGGCCTTTGCTCCCGGTGTACAATACACTATAATGATCTTTTAAACGCGTTTTAATATAGTTGGCATTCAGGATTGCATAACGGGTTGCATTAGTTAAACCGTCGCCGCCCATCATGGCAATATAAGCGTGTGATATAATTAATATAGATGCAGATCCCCATGGTGCGGCAGATACCGCATGGATAGCTTTACCGTTATCAATATTAACTACAGCATGGCCCGGTAAGTAAGGAACCAAATGCTTAGCTACACCAATAGGACCCATGCCCGGACCACCACCACCATGTGGTATACAAAAGGTTTTGTGCAAATTTAAATGGCAAACATCCGCGCCAATATTGGCCGGGCTTGTTAAGCCTACCTGTGCGTTCATGTTAGCGCCATCCATGTAAACCTGTCCGCCGTTTAGGTGAATGATTTCGCATATCTCAATGATAGATTCCTCAAATACCCCGTGGGTAGATGGATAAGTTACCATCAAACATGATAGTTCGTTCTTATATTGCTCAGCCTTGGCTTTCAAATCGGCAACATCAATGTTACCGTTATCGTCGCATTTAACAACTACTATTTTCATACCTGCCATGGCTGCTGATGCAGGGTTAGTACCATGTGCTGATGACGGTATTAAAGCGATATTACGGTGGCTATCGCCCCTATCATTATGATAAGCACGAATAACCATTAAGCCAGCGTATTCGCCTTGTGCGCCTGCATTTGGCTGTAAGCTCATGGCTGCAAAGCCGGTGATTTCGCTTAACCATTTGTTCAACTCATCAAATAATTGCATATAACCGCCAACCTGGTCAGTTGGTGCAAAAGGATGCATTTTGCTAAATTCTGCCCAGGTAACCGGTACCATCTCAGTTGTGGCATTCAGTTTCATGGTACATGACCCTAACGCAATCATGGAGTGGCAAAGCGAAAGATCTTTAGCCTCAAGCGATTTAATGTAACGCAGCATTTCATGTTCTGAATGGTGCGAATTAAATATGCCGTGAGTAAGGTAATCTGAAGTACGCTGCAGTTCTGTTGGAATAATGCCTTCAATACTATTTTTCAACTCATCAAAATTAGCATCTGCTAAAGTTTTGCCTTTAACCTTTGCAAACAGGCGTACCAGAGTTTTAATATCTTCGGCAGATGTAGTTTCATCAATAGAGATGGTTACCACATTACCATTATAATTTAAATTGGCCTCGTTGTTTAAAGCCTCTGAATGAACAGGTCCACTCAATTTACCCAGATCAAATTTGATTGTATCAAAATATATTTCGTTCAATTGCTCATAACCCAGTTCTTTTAATGCAGAGGCTAACAGAACAGTTAGGCCGTGTATTCTTTCGGCAATTAGCTTTAAGCCTTTAGGGCCATGGTAAACGGCATACATACCAGCCATAATTGCCAGTAATGCCTGGGCGGTACAAATGTTTGAGGTTGCTTTATCTCTGCGGATGTGCTGCTCACGGGTTTGTAATGCCATACGCAAGGCATAATTACCTGCCGAATCAATAGTTACTCCAATGATACGACCCGGAATAGAGCGTTTGTATTCTTCTTTAGTAGCAAAAAAAGCAGCATGCGGGCCACCAAAGCCCATTGGTACACCAAAACGCTGACTGCTGCCTACAACAATATCTGCACCCCATTCGCCCGGAGGGGTTAATAGAACAAGGCTCATCAAATCGGCAACAACAGTTAATTTAACACCTTTTTCATGCAAGGCAGATGCGAATTCAGTATAGTTATAAACCGCGCCGTTACCTGCAGGATATTGCACAATTGCACCAAACATTTCGTCGGTTAGTTCAACATTACGATGATCGCCAATTTGTAGTTTAATACCGTACGGTTCAGAGCGGGTTTTTAAAATATCAATAGTTTGCGGGAACACTTCTTCTGAAACAAAAAACACATTGGCTTTTTGATTTTTACGCAGGCTGTATTGCATAAACATAGCCTCGGCAGCAGCAGTACCTTCATCCAGTAATGATGCATTTGCAATTTCCATCCCGGTTAAATCAATAACCATGGTTTGGAAATTTAGCAGCGCCTGTAAACGGCCTTGTGCAATCTCGGCCTGGTAAGGAGTATATTGGGTGTACCAGCCCGGGTTTTCTAAAATATTGCGCTGTATAACGCCCGGTACTATTACATCATAATAACCCTGGCCAATGTATGATTTGAAAACTTTGTTTTTTGAAGCTGTTTGCTTAAGCGTATTCAGGTAATCAAATTCGCTTTTGGCAGCCGGTAAATTCAGTGGATTTTTCAATCTTATCCTGGCCGGTACAGTCTCATCTATCAATTCATCAAGCGTATTAACACCGATAATTTTTAACATTTTTTCGGTATCTGCCTGGTTTGGCGCTATGTGCCTTTGCTGGAATTTTTCCTGGTAATCTATGTTCAGCTTCATGAAATGGGTATCCCTTAAAATTTAGGGCAAAGGTACAATATTAGGTATTGAATAACAATTGGGTAATGTTATAGTGACAATGGCTTTACAAGTAAAGCAGCATAATTATACTGCTAACTGGCGCAGGTACATTTGCACTGTATTTTCTAACCCGTAATACAAAGCATCACTTATTAGGGCGTGGCCTATGCTTACCTCATCAAGCGCCGGGATATTCTCAGCAAAATATTTTAGGTTCTGTAAATCAAGATCATGCCCGGCGTTAATGCCTAATCCTGCTTTTTGCGCGGCTTCGGCAGCTTTTACATAAGGTGCAATAGCCTCTTCGCGGTTAGCGCCATAGTTATGGGCGTAAGCTTCGGTGTATAGTTCAATCCGGTCGGTACCGGTAGTTGCAGCAGCTTCAACCATATTAATCACCGGGTCAACAAAAATCGAAACACGAATCCCGGCATTCTTAAACACTTTTATTATGTCCTTTAAATATTGCTGATGGGTAATGGTATCCCAACCATGATTTGATGTAATTTGTCCCAAAGCATCAGGTACTAAGGTAACCTGCTCGGGTTTACTGGCTAAAACCAGGTCTATAAATTTCTGTTCCTGGCAATTACCTTCAATATTAAATTCGGTGGTCACAATTTTTTTCAGATCGAAAACATCGGCGTAGCGAATATGTCTTTCATCAGGCCTCGGATGTACGGTGATGCCCTGTGCGCCAAAACGCTCACAATCTTTTGCAACCTGTACTAAATTGGGGTTATCGCCACCGCGCGAATTACGTAAGGTGGCTATTTTATTGATATTGACAGATAATCGCGTCATGGCAGTAGATATTTAGGGCAAATATCATTATTCCATCAATAACAATTAAAACATTTTTATGATTGCTTATCACTCTAACTTGTTTTACAAGTTGACGTCAACAGTATAAAACAAGAAAGCCCCAATAAATCGGGGCTTTCTAATATAGTAGTAAATCCTATTTAAGCGGCGGGAATTTCGCACCGTCAAATATACTTTTTTCGACTATGAAATTGTATGAGATAGGTGAAGTAATTCAGCATGACGAAAAGATGCAACAAAAAAGGGACATGGCTCAACGCCATATCCCTTTTTTAATATGTATTGGTGACACTATTTTGTCAGTAGTTAAATTTTAAAATACTGACTATAAGCTATTTGCAAATATACACCTGTGTTCACAAACGTGAACGTGAACATTTAGCGCGTTTTTTCTTCTTAATAACGATAGTACTCCGGTTTAAACGGACCATCAACTGTTACGCCAATGTACTCAGCCTGATTTTGGTCTAAAACCTCCAGTTCAACACCAATTTTCTCTAAGTGTAAACGGGCAACTTTCTCGTCCAAATGTTTAGGCAGGGTATATACTTTGTTTTCGTAAGCACCACCGTTTGTCCAAAGCTCAATTTGGGCTAAAGTTTGGTTGGTGAATGAGTTACTCATTACAAAGCTTGGGTGGCCTGTAGCACAACCTAAGTTTACTAAACGGCCTTCAGCTAAAACAATAACATCACTGCCATCAATAGTATATTTATCTACCTGTGGTTTAATTTCAATTTTGGTATTGCCATAAGCTTTGTTTAACCAGGCCATATCAATTTCGTTATCAAAGTGACCAATGTTACAAACAATAGCTTTATCTTTTAATGCGCGGAAGTGTTCTTCACGTACAATATTCATATTACCTGTTGCTGTAACTACAATATCAGCTTCGGCTATAGCGGTTGAAAGTTTTTTAACTTCAAACCCTTCCATAGCAGCCTGCAAAGCACAAATAGGGTCAATTTCGGTAACGATAACACGTACACCGGCATTACGTAAAGAATCTGCAGAACCTTTACCTACGTCGCCATAACCACAAACAACACCAACCTTACCGGCCATCATAACATCAGTAGCCCTGCGGATAGCATCAACCAATGATTCGCGGCAGCCGTATTTATTATCAAATTTTGATTTGGTAACCGAATCGTTAATATTGATGGCAGGAACTAATAATGTTCCGGCTTTCATACGCTCATATAAGCGGTGTACACCTGTGGTAGTTTCTTCTGATAAACCTTTAATACCTGCAACAAGTTCAGGGTAACGGTCAAATACCATATTGGTTAAATCGCCGCCATCATCTAAGATCATGTTTAACGGTTTGCGATCTTCGCCAAAGAATAAGGTTTGCTCAATACACCAGTCAAATTCCTGCTCATTTAAACCTTTCCAGGCGTAAACAGAGGTACCTGCAGCAGCAATAGCAGCAGCAGCATGATCCTGGGTTGAGAATATATTACATGACGACCAGGTAACTTCGGCACCAAGCTCAATCAGGGTTTCAATTAAAACAGCAGTTTGAATAGTCATGTGTAAACAGCCTGCAATACGCGCGCCTTTTAATATTTTAGCCGGACCGTATTCTTTACGCAGAGCCATTAAGCCTGGCATTTCTGCTTCGGCCAATTCTATTTCTTTGCGGCCCCAGGCGGCCAGTGAAGGATCCTTCACTTTACTTTTAACGTACGAAGTCTCTACTGATGACATATTATTCAATTTTTTTTACAAAAGTAATGATTATAAATATTTTAATGAAATCAACTTAACTGAGTTATCTGTTAAGAACTATTTATTAGAAATAGCTGGTTTACCGATAATTATCTTTTGATAATGATACCCCATGTTGCCATTATAATCAATCCCTTGTGCTATAATGGTATAGGTAGAAGGCTTTGTTGCCGCATTAAATTTAATGGTTGCCTGCCCGGCTGCATTGGTAACAACATTCGGCTCCCAGTTAACGATGCTCCGGTTTTCGTGTGTGGTTGCAATATCACTTACATTATAGCGTGGTTTATAAAATTGTTTAGGCAGGGTTAAAGGCAATGGCTTGTATAGGTAAACGCCGGGTGTAGTACTTAAAGCCGGGCCATGGCCACTACGGGTAGTAATTTCTATGAACGCATACTCGTGATAATCTGGTTCTTCCATTGGCATATCGCGCCATCTGCGCATATAGTTAGAATTATATTGGGAAGTAGCGTTTACTTCGATCCCTTTTATCTCCTCGGCCGAATGCGATTGAAGAAAATGCCGAATATAATCATGTCCAAATTCGGGGTTAAAATCCCTAAATTCTATTCCATCAACTTTTAATACCGCAGCTTTCTGGCCAATAAAAAACCAGTTATCGGGTATACCGGGTATAATACCAGTTAATCTAACTTCAAACGCATAAACTCTTTCCGCCACAGATTGTGGCAGATTTTTTGGGAATAAGTATGACCTTTCTCTAAATCCTTTAACGTTTTCTTCTAAAAATTGCAGCATAGATTTTTTACCGGCTTTTTCCAAATCCTTTTCATCAAAAACAAAATCGGCGTTACCCGGGCCGTTCAAATTATTGGAACCTTTAACTATTTTTTTTGCGATGATGTTCACTTGTTTCAGAAGCCGTACACCAGCAGGCATTTTTTCTTTTTCCCTTTTTAATGATATGTTATTTTTCACATAGTTTGTCAATGTATCATTACTATTTACATACCATGGCATTGCTGAAGGAATAGCAGAAGCGGTAAATTTGGGGGCAATAAATTCATTTATTTCGACCCCTACATTCATACTTTTGCCACTTTTGTTGACAGCCTTTATAATAAATAAAGGTGTATCAACTATAGGCAAGGGATTAAAAACGAACATTCCATATTTATCCGTTATTGTATCCCTTACCACAAGCGGCCGATTAGAGAAAAAAATCACTTTTGATTTTAATACAGGCTTGTTAAATACGTTGGTTACCTTGCCAACTACCTTATACTCATTTTCAACATTATAGGTAGCACCCTTTGCAGGCAGTTCATAGTTCACCCAGCCTTGTGTAAGCAGCAAATTATCTAATGCCTGCCATGCAATTGCACTTGTTTGAAAATAATAAGCAGGTTGTTCTACATATCCTTTCAAATTTGACGTAAGCAGCAGGTTAGTAAATATGTTATCGTTTTGCGCGGTATCAATTTTAATCAGTGCATCATCAGTAACCGATATTGCAAAGTTGCCCGCAACCGGTTGCCCGGTATTATCATTTACTGCTAATGTTAGCCCTATACTGTCTTTTGGTGCAATTTGGGCATTGCTTGTTTTAAAATTAATGTTCAGGTTATCCTTTTGATTTATATACACAAGCCGCTCATTTAATGGGATGCCCGTATCTGTCATCAAAATAAAATGGGTAATGCCTGTTGGGAAAAGGCTTTTAGCGATTACCCGATGCATGGCTTTCTGATTTTGAAAGCTCACAATTGCTGCATAGCAAACAATACCTCTTGCCTTCGCTATCAAAAAATAATCGGCTTGTTTTTGTACAATATCCTTGCTTGCAGCAAGGGTTAACTTAACTGAATCACTTTCTATTGGGTTGACTACCTGCAATACCGTGCCTGAAGGTGTTACTATTGGCAACGGATAAGTTTTAACTGCCCCTCCGGGTAAAACTACTTTAGCAGAGTAGCTCTCGCCAGCTTTAACATCTATAACAAAGCTGCCCATTCCTTTATGTGTCGATTGAAATGCAACCTGTCCGCCTTTGCTATCTGTTATAATGCCTTTTATATCTGCTCCCCTGCCATCTTCACTTATTGCTTTAAAACCAATACGTGCTGGCAGACCGGCAATCATGGTGCCTCCTTCGGGCATAAACTGCAGGTCGGTATTTTCAGGATTGTTCAGGTTTAAAGGGATGATTGCTTGCCTGTCTTTTGTATCGATCTTTGCAACAATATAAAGGTCATTTGTTTTTTGTGGAGGTGCAAAGCTGATATCCATGGAGCCAAACAGGTCGGTATCCAAAACCTGTTTATGTAAAGTTTTTTTGCCGCTCATTACCTGTAAGCTAACAGGCTTGCCAACAATCGGCGATTGATCTAAATTTTTGAATTGTAATATCGCCTGTACCGTAGGTTTGGTATTGACTACCGACTTTTTTATTCTGGAATTCACCAGCCAGCCATCTTCATAAACGGTTGTAATATTTATTCGCTTGTAATAAAAAGTTTCCTCACCAAAATTGCACATCCAGTTAGTATAAGCACGTATCACGTAAGTACCGGCTTTATATTCTTTATCATTTATAGCAATGTTACCCCAAGTAACGCCATTAACTACAGGTAACAAAAATTGCTGTATAACTTTATTACTATCTGTGGCTATCTCTACATGCAGCAATCCGCTTTTTGCAGATAGCAGAAACGACGGCGCGTTAATGAGCCATGCCTTAAACCATATGGTATCACCCAAAGCATAGTACGGCTTATCAAACTGCATGTGGATCTTCTCTGGTGCGAAGTTTTTGTTTAAACTGTCGGACTGTGACTTTATCTTAAGTAATTCTTGCTGGGTCGACAAGTTTTGAGCACGTGCAGATAAGGTTAAAATAAAAAGCACACAGAAACCAATACAAAAGATGAGCATCCTTTTAGCAAGTGCAGGCATATAAAGCAGGTTAGGTAATTGGTTTACAAGGCATAAGGTAAGGAATAATTTGCGGTAAACAAAAAAAGCGATGGGCTACACCCATCGCTTAATATTATCAAGCCAAATTAATTGGTTTTACAACATTGTCAATATAATGAACCTGTTATGTTGCAGATTCACTTTTACCATTGCTGTTTATATTTTGAGCCATAGACAGGTTTCCTTTATAATAACCCCCTGATTCCACTTGCAGCGTACTGGTTTTTATTTCCCCTGTAATTTTACCTGTACTTTTAATTTCAAGAGAGTGTGCATTTATATTACCATTTACAGAGCCATAGGCAATCATTTCTTTAGTAGTTATATTACCAATGATTACTCCTTTCTCTCCAAGTATTAAACCTTCTTCAATAGTCACGTCACCGGTAACCTGTCCCTCAATACGAACAAAAGCAGATGCTTTTAGGTTACCATCTACAATGCAGCCTTCGCTAATAAGTGTTGATATTTGCTGATCAAGCATGTCTCTATTTTTTTTTGGAAAAAAGGCCATTTGTATTTAATTGTTATTTAGTGTTAAAAATTTAACCGGATTTACAGGCTTCCCACTTTTTCTTACCTCATAATGCAAATGTGCCCCTGTAGAATGACCTGTTGAGCCTACCTCTCCAATAACCTCCCCTACTTTTACCTCTTGCCCTACTTTTACATTAATATGGGAAAGGTGTCCATATAGCGTTTCAAAATCACCCATATGCTTAATAATAATGCAGTTGCCATATCCACCATACCAACTGGCGTGTACTACTTTTCCATTAGCGGTACATTTAACAGCGTCGCCCTTCGCCCCTTTAAAATCAATGCCGGGATGATACTCAGCATGCTCTGAATTAAATGGATCACCGCGATAACCAAATACCGAAGTCATAGAGCTTAACTTTGGATATCCCATTGGCACAGCGGCTATTGTCCTTACCAAACGGGATAAATATTCGTCATAAAGTGAATACTGTTCATTTGCTGATAATTTGGGTTGTTCAGTATTACCCCCAACAGCTTTAACTGAAAAGCCCTTTAGTCCGCGTTTACTTAAATAATCATTTATCTTTTTTAATTTGACTTGAATTGACTGAATATAAGTATTGGCTGTACTGGCTGTATTGGCCGGGGCAGCAGCATTTTCCTTAGGAACATAAACAATAGCCGGCGGCGCTTGTTCTTTCAATTTTTTAAGTTGTACAAGCAATAGCTCTTTTTCCTGCAACTGCTTAGCATTTTGTGAGTTTAAATATATAACCGAAGCTGAAAGGGTTACAATTATACACACTATAGAAAATGCATAATGTTTTACACGTTTTAGATGGCTGGTTTTTACCTGTAAGGTTTTGGTTTCCTGGTTTTTATCAACTATAATAATAGTACTAAAATTTGTACGTTTTAGATTCATCTTAGTTTAATTAATTAGGGTATTATAGTGCTAAAAACGGATTTAACTTAATATTTAAAAAGCATTAAATTAAATCAACCTGATTTCTAACCTTACACACTTATACGGAATAGTCAGTAAAATGTTATTATTCCACTTTGGAAAATTTACATGTTAATGATTTGTTATCTTTGTACAAAGCTTAGTAAGATAGAAACAAATTTTAGAAAGATAGAATATGTACCCAGAATATTTAGTTGCCCCAATGCGGGAAGACTTAACCAAGGTTGGTTTTGAAGAATTAAAAGATGCACAATCAGTAGAGCACGCTATTAAAAGCGAAGGTACTGTATTTGTAATGGTTAATTCGGTTTGTGGTTGCGCTGCGGCTAATG
This sequence comes from Mucilaginibacter sp., assembly GCA_028288285.1. Lineage (GTDB taxonomy): Bacteria > Bacteroidota > Bacteroidia > Sphingobacteriales > Sphingobacteriaceae > Mucilaginibacter. The sequence goes on along the minus strand of JAQBNZ010000148.1, from coordinate 6,456 downwards.
CACGCCCTGCGGCTAAAATAGCTTCACAAAACGAAAAACACCCTGATAGATTAGTAACAGTTTTTGCAGGCATGGAAAAAGATGCAGTTGATGCAGCACGTAATTTAATGTTGCCTTATCCTCCATCTTCACCATCAATGGCTTTATTTAAAGATGGTAAATTAGTACACATTATTGAACGTCACCAGATTGAAGGCCGCCCTGCACAAATGATTGCCGACAACCTTATAGGTGCTTTTGAACAATACTGCTAATTTAAGAATCAAGAGATAAGAACCAGAGGCAAGACTTGGTATACAAAAAAAGGTCCGGTATATAATTATACCGGACCTTTTTTTGTATGCTTATTTCTTTTTGCCTCTTGATTCTTAACTCTCTCTTACAATTCTTTCATTTTCACATTCCTGTAATTCACATCAAAGCCATGGTCCTGCAGCAGAATATGTCCTTGTGGTGCTTCGCCAAAATCTTTCCATACCTTGAATTTACTAATGGCTACCAGGTCGCGGAATTCTTTTGAGCCACGTTCATACTCCAGTACTTTTATACCGTTTAAATAATGCTCTACATGGTTGTTTGGATAAACAATCACCCTGCCAGTATTCCATGAACCTATAGGATGTACAAACCTTGCCTGCTTTTTAGCGGGTATAAGGTCATATAATGATGCCAGTGTACGGTTGCCATCACGGCCCAGTTTGGCATCAGGGTGCACGGCATCATCCAATACCTGGTACTCCAAACCAATAGCCGAGCCTGTTGTTTTCTCAGACAAGGTCACAAAATATTTTAATCCGCTGTTGGCGCCTTTAGACATCCGGAACTCAAAAGACAAATCAAACGCTTTAAACTCGTCGTTAGTAATAATGTCTCCGCCATTTGCAGCTTCGCCCCCTGCCGAACCCAGGACGCTTAACATGCCATTTTTTACTTCCCAGCCTTTTGTTGGGAACGTCATAGAAGAAGCACTCCGCCAGCCAGTGTTAGTTTTGCCATCAAATAATAGTTTCCAGCCATCTTGTTTTTCATATGCTGATAGTGCGTTTTGCTCCAGGTTCACTACGTAAATACCTTTGGCAAATGGCTGTGGTTTTAAATCAGTAGTTTTAATACGGATATTTTTAAAGAACACTTTTTTGCCCGCCTGCCCGGCATCATTAATGGCATGTACCTGTAACCCAATAAAGCCTTTACGGTCAATAGTATCTACAACATAAGCGGTAGCAACGCCGTTTATCCATGTTTTGGTGGCATTGCCAATACATTCAATTTTAATATGGTTAAATGCACCATTTTTCCATGCAGATTTTGCTTTGGCATTTAGTTCCATTGGGTATAACCAGTCACGACGGCCTTCATCATAAATACCACCGGTCCACTGCCTTTGGCTTGGGTCAACCTCACATTGGCGGCCGTAAACCAACCCCTTGCCTTCATGCCCGGCAGGATTATAGTGACTGCGCAACTGCACCCCCGAATTGGTAAGCGTACTTTCAGTTTCTACATCCAGTTCTAAAATAAAATCACCGTACTCCTTTTCGGTCACTAAAAAAGTATTGCCGCTATTAAGCACAGCAGTACCGGTGATGCCGCCATTTTCAGCTTTGTATTCTGCCTTGCCTGCCAGTATCTTCCAACCTTGCAGATCTTTTCCATTAAATAAGTTGGTATAACCGTTTGTTTGTGCCGATGCGCTTTGGATGCCGGCAATTGCTGCTATAGCCAGTAATAGTGTTTTTAGGTTCTTCATATATTTATATTAGGTTGATGAATTAAACTTTAAGATTCCAACCGGGGGCGTACTCTCGGCTCCATAGCTTGGTGGCTTCGGCATCGTTTATGATATGGCCGTTTCTATTATCCAAATTAAGCACCCTGCCCACACGTTGGGCTATATTACCCAATTGCGGTATCAAGGTTGATTTATGCCCTTCGGTTATTGGTTGATTGATTTTTTCGTTGCCCTGTATAGCGCTGATAAAGTTTTGCAGGTGCACCCGGTCTAACAACTCAGTAGGGCTAACCTTATTAGTGGCATCCACCGGGGTTTCATCCTTTATCTCCTTTACCACTTTATTATCACCATCATAAACCTGGTAACCATTGCCGCCGCCGTAATAAATGGTGCCCTTATCTCCATAAAACACAACTCCGCGGCCAACACCCTCAGAGTTAAAACCATTGCAACTGCGGCCCTCCCATGACATGGCAGTATTATTAGGAAAGTTCACTAATATGGTTTGTGTGTCGGGCGTTTCCCAGTCATCCTTAAAAGCAAAACGGCCGCCTGATGAAGTTACCTTTTCCGGAAAATCAACACCCAGGCCCCATCGTATTACATCTATCTCATGAGTGCCGTTGTTAAGGGATTCGCCGGTGCCCCAATTCCAATGCCAGTGCCAATTGTAGTGTATAAGATTATTTTTATAAGGCCTGCGTGGTGCATAGCCTTGCCATAGGTCGTAATTTAAGTTTTGTGGAACCGGCACCACTTTACCCACACCAATTGATTTTCGATTGTTGGTATACCAGCCCCTTGCAAAATATGCCCTGCCAATAATGCCGTCATGCAGTTCCTTAACCATTAATTGTACATTGTTAAACGAGCGCCGCTGGCTACCCATTTGTACTAACCGGTTATATTTTGCCGCTGCCGCAACAGCCATTTCTCCCTCATGCGGGTTGTGGCTGCAGGGTTTTTCTACGTACACATGCTTACCAGCCTGGCAAGCTAAGATAGTGGCAGGTGCATGCCAGTGATCAGGAGCAGCTATTACCAGCGCATCCAAATCTTTTTTTTCTAATAATTGGCGAATATCTGTTATACCAATAGGTTTTTTACCGGTTATTTTCTCAATATCGGCAATGCATTTGGCCATAGCAATACTGTCTACGTCGCATATATAGCCTATCTCTGCATTGGGTATGGTAGCCAGCTTTTGTGCAAGGAAACTGCCCCGGCCATTTACACCCATTATGCCCAGCACTACTTTTTTGTTTGGGGAGCCCTTATAAAAGGCAGATGCCGATAAACCCGTGCCCACTAAAAAACTGGTGCCCGTAACAGCCACGTTCTGAATGAATCGTCTCCTTTGCATAATAAAATAGGTATTGGTTTTGTAAATATAGTAAACCACACCTAACCTTACTAAAAGCAAGGATTATTTTTATGCAACAATGTTGTTAACTTTCCAAAACCTAAACACTAATAAGAACTCCAATTAATTACCCTCTTTCACTTTATTACTCACTCCTCAAACTCTTCACAGGGTTGGCTACTGCGGCTTTAACTGTCTGGAAACTTATTGTGGTTAATGCAATAATAAATACAGACAACATAGGCAGAATAAAGAACCATATGCTAAAATCTATCCGGAACTTATAGTTTTGCAGCCATTGATGCCCGCCCCAATAGGCAAGCGGCAAGGCTATAGCATTGGCTATTAATATAAGTCCAACAAAATCTTTCGCTATAAGCAGCAGTATGCTGGAGATTGAGGCACCCAATATTTTGCGGATGCCTATTTCTTTAATGCGCTGGGTAATTGTAATTAAGGTTAACCCAAATAAACCCAGGCAAGCCACAAATACCGCGAAGCCAGAGAACAGACTGAAAACTTTGCCAAAATGCTGCTCTGTTTTGTATTGCTGGTCAAAAAACTCATCTAGGAAAAAATAATCAAAAGCGGCATCAGAGAATACACCTTTATAGGTTTTGTTAATTTGCGCCAGCGTTGCCGGCATATTAGCGCTGTTAATTTTCAGTTCATAATGGGTTACATTTGATGGGTCTATCAGCCTGAACACGGTTGGTGTAAAGCCTTCCTTTAGTGAGGTTTGATGGAAATTTTTTATTACGCCCACTATCTCATTCTCAAATATCCGGCCCCTGCCGTTTTTAGTTTGGATGATTTTACCTACTGCATCCTGTGCATTTTTAAAACCTAATGACACCACCGCAGCTTCGTTCAGCATCATTAACGACTTGCCTGACTGCGGCGCTGTAGAAAAATCATTGCCGGCAATTACTTTAACCTTAAACTGATCAAGAAACTTACTGCCAATCTCCAGCGTTGGTAGCCTGATGCCTTTATCCTGCATTGGGCGGGTATATGACATTATATAATTGATGGTCTCGCCCGGTATGTTGGATGATGAGGTAACGCCTTGCACGCGTGGGTTGCGCAATATTTCTGTCTGGAAAACGCTGTCCCGATGCATAAAGTTAATGGCATCGGCATCATTGGCCCTTACATTTTGCGGAGCAACAACAATAAGCGTTTGTTTCATATCCATACCTTTGTTGGCATTTTTCATATAGTTTACCTGCATATAAACTACCAGTGTGCCAATCATGAAAGCAATGGTAGCTGCAAACTGAAATACCACTAATGATTTACGCAACGATAAGCTTTGCCCTGTGTTTTGAAACTTGCCCTTTAATATTTGTACGGGCTTATAGTTTGACAGGATAAGTGCCGGATAAAATGCAGACAACATTATGCCAAGTGCTAAACAGCCAATAAAGCCAAACAGAAAGGCATAGTCCATCCACAGCGTGAACTGCATTTGTACGCCACATAAGGTACTAAACCACGGCATAGCTAATATCACAACAAAAACAGCTATAGCTATACTGATGATATTCAGCAGCATCGATTCAAAAAGAAACTGGATAATTAATTGCAAACGTTGTGATCCTAACACTTTGCGGATACCTACTTCTTTTGCCCTTTCAATTACCTTGGCTGTTGATAGGTTGACGTAGTTGATATAAGCAATAACCAATATCAGCACGGCTATTAACCCCAGGTACCAAACCATGTTGCCATTACCGGCAGTGCTAATTTCATCGGTAAGATTAGAGTATAGATGGATGTCCTTAAGTGGTTGCAACGAAAACTTTATATTAGCTATATTGGTTTTGCCTAAAGTAAAGCTGGAATTTTTTATCTTATCACTGCTATTACTATACTTTTTGATAAATGAGGGTAATTTGGCCTCAAATGTTTGATGATTAGTATTTGGAGATAATTGTATATAGGTATAAAAATCCGGGTACACCCAATCGCCGGTCTGCATATTCTGCGATACCAGAAAATCAAACTGCAAGTGTGAATTGGCCGGTACATTTTTACAAATGCCAGTAACAGTAGCGGTAATATCCGTACCGGATACTTGCTGTTGTATCCTTAACGTTTTACCTACTGCACTTTGGTTAGGAAAATATTTTTTTGCTGTAGATTGAGTAATTACTACTGTATTAGGATTATTAAGTGCGGCGGCGGTACCTTCTACCATAGGGAAGGAAAACAGTTTGAGGAAAGATGCCTCAACCGCGTACAAATGCTGCTCGTTAAAAACGATGATATTGCCACCGGCTTGCCGGGTGGTAACCTGGCCCGCCAGCTTGGATACCCTTGTTTCTTCCTGCACTTCAGGAAATTCGGCCTTTAATGCCGGGCCAACTGCCGAATACGTTTTAGGCAGGTTTTCAATTAAATTTCCCTGGCTATAGCTTTGGTGCTTTATACGATAAATGTTACCTGCATTTTGGTGGAACTTATCATAACTCAGCTCAAAGCTGATGTATTGTACAATAAGCAGGCAGGCCACCATGCCAATAACCAACCCAAAGATATTTATCAGTGAAAATAGTTTCTGCCTTACCAGTATTCTCCAGGCAATCTTTAAATAGTTATTGATCATGTTTTAGTCATTGGGTCATTGAGTCATTGGGTCATTAGACCATTCCAATGACATAATCACTAATGACAGTTTTTTACTCCGTTTTTAAACTTTTTACCGGGTTGGCTATAGCAGCTTTTATCGCCTGGAAACTTATTGTGGTTAAAGCAATAATTATTGCAACAAGTCCGCCTGTAGCAAATAACCACCAACTGATGTTGATGCGATAAGCATAAGCTTGCAACCATTGTTGCATGTAATACCATGCAATAGGTGTAGCAATCGCAAAGGCAATTGCAATGAGTATGATAAATTCTTTTGAAAACAAATAAACGATATTGCCTGCAGTAGCACCAAGCACTTTACGAATACCAACTTCTTTCACTCGCTGCACTGCCATGAATGAGGCTAAACCATACAACCCAAGACAGCTAAGGAATATCGCTATTGCTGCAAAAATTTTATACAATTGTGCTAACTGGTTTTCCTGTTTGTAAAAACTTTCGATCTTATCATCAAGAAATCTGTATTCATAAACATAATCGGGAAATGTTTGCTCAAATATTTTTTTAACGGATTGAATTGTAGAAGAAATGTTTGTTGTTGCAAGTTTTATTCCTGCCTGGTTGTACATTGTAACATTTGTGGTAATAAGCAATGGTGCAAGATCATGGCGAAAAGATCTGTCATTAAAATCTTTCACCACACCAACAACCGGGCATTTTATTTTATCGCCCCATATACTTATTTCTTTATTCAATATTTCGT
>JAQBNZ010000114.1 GCA_028288285.1 Mucilaginibacter sp. | reverse complement strand
ATTGTTACTTTAAATGTGGTGTAATAAATATAGCCAAAAAAATAAAAGTTTACTATCAATATATTTATCGAGGCAGATTATGTGTGAATGCAGGAATTTGGACAACCTCCAGGTCACTGCGTTTTGTTTTTGCTGTGGTTGTCAGAGCTTATATCAGTAAAGATGATAATGAGCCTTTAACGGCACTAATAAATTAAAGATAAAAAGTTCGTAAAAGAAAATTTGGAAAAAGCACACAAGTACTTCGGTACTTGCATGCTTTGTACCGATAGCGGGAAATTATTTGAACATATTTATGGCTTCCTGATGATTTTAGAGTGTATTTTAGAGAAATATGCGAAAAAAAATCCAGGTGAAAAAAGTGAATAATTACGGTGATTTTTTTATAATTTGCAGCTTCTATACTATCAAAGTAGAGATATCAATGGAATCAAACTTCTATCATTCTGATTGAAATCTTACCCCATTTTATTTTCCTAAACCACATTCCGTCGAGTAAAATAAATAGAAGACTCCATCCTGGGGGAATTAACAGGTGATTTAATTGGAATAACGGAGATTCTTTGCTTGTTCATGATTGTATAAGCAAAATTACCTTTTTTATGAGAATGTATTTGACTATTCGGCTCTTAAAACTTGTCTAAACGGGCCATTGTAATGATGTCTTAATTACTTTGATTTAATTGGCAATTAATTAAACAATATACAATTAATTAAACAATATAGTTGTGGTTAGATTTTCCTGATTTAAATCATCTTTAAGACAGAAATGTGGTTGGTTATTAAATAGATGCTGCAATTCAATATCATTTAAAAGATCTGTGTCATAAACATCCTTATTGCATTGATCGCACATCTTAGCTTTTTAAAAATTAGTAGCGAGCCATCGCAAAATAGGGACAGTGCTCAATTCAATTACTCATAAAGGTTACTTTGATCGCTGTCCAGCTTGCCGTTGATTAAGCCTCTTCAGGCTCAATTAAATCGTCTGTTAATGCGTTAATGTCCCGTATCACTTCGTCCAGCTCTTCTGCGGCATGTTTCAGCATTGGGATGATTTCGGCATTGTGTGAATCGTCCAGGTTAAAAAGGTGTGTAAGTCCAAGAATACTGGCTACTGGTGCGCGTACCCGGTGTGATTGTATCCAGGCGATCTCCAGCAAGCGCTGATTCTGTCTTTCGATCTTTTCCAGGTACTGCTGCGGCTCGGTGATGTCACGCAGGAAACAGTTCACGCCGATCACCTTTTGCTGCTGATCGTAGATCGGGTTAAAACTCAATTCCTCGAAACGCAACCGGTCGTCTAACTCCCGCTGTCTTACTACACTAAAAGCCTTGCCCTTAAATGCACGGTCATAGCTGTCGAGCAAAAGTTTCATCCTTTCTTGTTCAAAATCGGCATTGGTAACATCGGCCTCTTTTTTCCCGGTAAGTTGTTGTACCCTGTCCCAAAAAGCCTGGTTACCTGTTATGATATTGGAATGTTTATCCACGGACCAGATAAGATCACGGGTATTATTAATGATCGCCCGGAGATTCTGCCCGTCGTTGTACATCTTTTCCTGAATCTTTTTTTGTTCAGTAATATCCACGAAATAGACCGCAATGCCATCTTTTGTTGGGTATACATTCATAGAGCCCCACACATCGAGCGGCGCATATAATTCTTCAAAATGCACGCTGACCCTTTCTGTCATGGCACGCTCATATTCGGAATAGAACTTCCCTTCTCTGGAACGTGAAAAATAATCCCAAAGGTTCTTGCCTGTTACTTCATCCTTTTTGCAGGAAAGAGCACGTTCGGCAGCCTTGTTCATATAGGTAACCTCCCAGCGTTTATTCAGCGAGTAAAATCCGTCCGTGATACTGTCGAGTATATTTTCCAGCTCAGCGGATTTTTCCATCATGGTCATTTCGGCCTTGATTTTTTCGTCAATATTAACGATCAGTACTTGCTTGGCGGCTCTTCCCTCAAAGATGGTATAATGTGTGTAAACGTGCACATAAAACGTTTGGCCTTCCTTGTTCCGATGCAGCCAGCGGCCGGCATCCAGATGATTTTCTGGAATATCTTCATGGAACTTCAGAAGAACGGGGACTTCTTCCTGTGGCCGTATATCGGTAATCTTTAGGTTTAGGAACTCTTTCCTGGTATAGCCGTACTGTTCAATTGCTGCATTGTTAACAGCAAGGAACCGGAAAGTTCGGTTGTCATATATATACATAGGGGTAGCTATGGCATCAAATAGACGCTTATAATCCCCTGTCCCTCTTTCCTGGCTTTTCTGCTGTTTCCCGATCCGGGTGTAAAGCACAAAGGCAATAATCAGTATAATAGTGAAACTATTGAAGCTCCGAAACAGATCCTGGTGATGGGGCTCCAGTTGTTTGGCGAAATGGATGACCAACGGATCAGCTATAAAAGCCCAAACTAAAGCCACCGTGATAATAGCAGCAGCGACATTAATATGGTTGAAACGGTTCATTTGGAGGATGTAATTTGCAATTTAGGATTTTATTTTACCAATATTGCGGAGAATGATTTAATTTAAAAACAAATTGATTTGACAAAGCTTGCGTTTCGGTTAAAATCAGGAGGAGAAATGCAATACAACCTATATATTAAAATGTTGACTTCCCTGGACGAGAATTAATAAACATATTATCTGGTAAAAACATCTTTTGGAAAGTTGCAGCTATTTTCTACCTTCCGAAAAGCAATCTAAAAGGCAAGTTTCCACACCCAAAACGGTTGAAGTTGTCCTAAAAACGGTTGAATTTTTGTTGCTGATTTGTAACTCAAAACTTATAACTTGCTGATAATAAAATGTTAAAAATTTCTGTATCGGTCAACGATTGGCTTGTTCAAATCTTCCTATTTAATTATTTTCGTATTTCTATTAGAACCTATTTTTCTCTCTAATACATGAAATAATAGATTCAATGCCCGACCTCTGTTTCGGTAAGAATAATCCCAAAGGTCCTTAATCTCCTTGGAGGTACATCGCAAATCAAATACAAAAAGAAAAGACAGCGTAAGTGCTGCCTTTATTAAAGAATACATGCGTAAAAGAGAGGAAACGACTATCAGTGAAATAAAGGGATTGTTTCTTAGAAAGATACATGCTGTTACTTTCAAAGGATGGCTCCTGAAAATCACATTATTCATCTTCGCTTTTACCTTAAATAAAATCGTTTAATTAACAACTCGAGTTAATTAATGGAATTGGGGCAAAGATTTTAAAAAATCCTTTTGTTACTAATACTTACATTTCAAAAAGCTTTCAAAAGAAGAACAGCTTTAAAAACATCACCTTCGCGGTATTTGATCAGCATAATTTTATCCGGGTACAAATATATCAAAACAAATACCTGGGCAGGAATGCGCAGTAAGCTTTGTATTAAACCTGCGAAATTGATGGCCGGCCAAACAGGAGGGAAAAGGATCAGAACGCAGGAGCGAACGCAGTTTTATTTATAATTGTTTTATTTTCTTTGTAACGTTTGTCCGCTGTGCCGTCTTTTTGGTATGAATACTTTTCGTAGCTTTTGTGCTTTGAACGGTTTGCGCGTTTACCATGGTGGTGCTCAATCCAAAAAGCGCGATTGCAAACAAGTTGATGAGTTTTTTCATACGGAATAGGGATTGGTTAGATACAAATATGCCTTATTCAAATACCAGGCAAACAACAACTGCGCCAGTATTATTTGGGGCGATTATAGGTATTGATCATATAAGCCGTGATGGGCTTTAGCCGTCTTTCGGTATGGGGTGTAACCCGCCTGCCGTATCATACTCCAGCGTGTTATTACTTTGAAATACCAGGCTTTTCCCAAAGACCTCCTGGTGATCGTATCCGGCCGGTCAATTTTTTGAAATGCGCCAGCCTGGCGGTAGGTTGGTCTTTGTGGATAGGAAGCTGGAAAAGGCGGATCATTTTGATTTGAATATGGGGTGAATCAAGGCCCCCGTATTGTTCAATCAAATAATCACTTTGGGACTAGGAAATTGGTTTGGTTGATCCTCTTAAAATCAAATCCGGCTGGATGATCACCTTACTCACATCTTTTAAACGCACCTTGTTCTCCAGTTTATCTAATAGCGTTTTGAACAACTGCTTCGCCATTTCATCAAGAGGTTGTGCAATAGCGCTGATTGATGGGTGGTAAATCTTAAACACGTCATGATCA
>JAQBNZ010000257.1 GCA_028288285.1 Mucilaginibacter sp. | reverse complement strand
CCTGCAAAAACGAAAATATAATCATTGGACCCGGCAAGTGATAACCTGCCGGGTTTATAAAACCATTCAAATGATTAATCAACTTATTTCCCTGTCTCTAAAGAACAGGTATATCGTTTTACTGATCGCTGTTATCCTTTTCGTATGGGGCATATATGCCGTGAAGCAAAATCCCATCGATGCCATACCCGACCTGTCGGAAAATCAGGTGATCGTATTTACCGAATGGCAGGGCCGCAGCCCGCAGATCATGGAAGACCAGGTGACTTACCCGCTGGTGAGTAACTTGCAAGGCATCCCTAAAGTAAAAGCGATCCGGGCAACCTCCATGTTCGGGATGAGCTTTGTCTATATTGTATTTGAAGATAAAGCGGATGTGTACTGGGCGCGCAGCCGGGTGCTGGAAAGGCTAAACTATGCCCAGCGTTTGCTGCCGGAAGGAATCACTCCAACATTAGGGCCGGATGGCACAGGTGTCGGTCATATTCTATGGTATACGCTGGACGCCAAAGGCATTGACCTGGGCGAGCAACGAGCCTTGCAGGACTGGTATGTTAAGCTCGGGCTGCAAACGGTTCCGGGTGTGAGCGAGGTGGCTTCCTTTGGAGGTTTTGAAAAGCAATACCAGATTAACGTTGATCCACATAAGCTTAACTATTATAACATATCCTTATCCCAGGTATTGAAAGCGGTAAAAAGCAACAACAATGATGTGGGCGGACGTAAATTTGAAATGAACGGTACCGGCTATATTGTCCGTGGGCTGGGTTATATCAAATCATTGCAGGATGTAGAAAATATCTCCATCGGCACCATCAGAACTGTACCTGTCAGGGTAAAAGACATTGCTACCGTGCAAATGGGCGGCGATCTGCGCCTGGGCATATTTGACCAGAACGGCGAAGGCGAAGCGGTAGGCGGCATCGTCGTGATGCGCTATGGAGAGAATGCGGATCAGGTCATTCATGCCGTTAAAGATAAGATGGCCGACATTCAGCGCGGATTACCGCCGGGCGTGAAATTTAAGATCGCCTATGACAGGAGCGAACTAATAGAAAGTGCCATCGGCTCGGTCAAGCGTACCCTGATAGAGGAAATGATCACGGTGTCTATCATCGTTATCTTGTTCTTATTGAGTTTTAAAAGTGCATTAAGCATTATCATCCAGATACCCATTACCATCGCTGCCAGCTTTATCCTGCTGAATGCTTTCGGCATCAGTTCCAACATTATGTCTTTAACAGGCATCGCCTTAGCTATTGGAGTAATCGTAGATAACGGTATCGTGATGGTCGAAAACTCGCACCGGAATTTATCCATCGCACAAGAAAAAGAAAAATCATGACCGGAACAGAACGAATAAAAATTATAGAAGCCTCCTGTAAACAGGTTGGCCGTGGCGTGTTTTTCTCCACGCTCATTATTGTCGCCTCCTTTCTGCCTGTGTTCCTGCTGGAAGGGCAGGAGGGAAAGCTGTTCGGCCCGCTGGCCTGGACAAAAACATTTATACTGGCCATTGATGCTATCCTTGCCGTAACATTAGCGCCAGTGCTGATCTCTTTTTTCCTTAAGGGGAAATTAAGGACTGACGAGCATAATCCGTTAAACCGCGGCTTGGAAAGAATATACCGGCCTATATTGAACTGGTGCGTGACCTGGCGTAAGACAACCATTGGCATCAACATAATCGCTTTACTAATCAGCATACCATTGCTGCAAAGTTTAGGCAGCGAGTTTATGCCGCCATTAGATGAAGGTTCCATTTTGTTTATGCCGGTTACCTTACCGGATGTATCCAACTCAGAAGCCAAGCAACTGTTGCAGGTACAGGACAGGATCATTAAAAGCGTACCGGAAGTGAAGAATGTTTTGGGGAAAGCAGGACGTGCCAATACCGCAACTGACAATTCGCCCATCAGCATGGTGGAAACCATCATCTTGCTGAAACCCACCAGCGAATGGCGTAAAGGAATTAAAAAGGAGGACATTATCAATGAACTCAACGCCAAGTTACAAATACCCGGCGTGGTCAACGGCTGGACACAGCCCATCATTAACCGGATCAATATGTTATCTACGGGTATCCGTACCGATGTGGGACTAAAAATTTACGGGCAAAATTTAGATACCATCTATGCCTTGTCTAATCAAATGAAGCAGGCTTTAAATGGTATTAATGGGGTAAAGGATCTGTATGTGGATCCCATCACCGGCGGTAAGTACCTGGACATCCAGGTCAACAAGGATGCAATCGGGAGATATGGTTTAAGCGTCGATGATGTAAACGAAGTCGTGGAAAGCGCATTAGGAGGGATGAATCTGACGCCCACCATTGAAGGCCGCAGGCGTTTCAGCGTAAACCTGCGCCTGGCACAGGATTACCGGAGTAATTTGGATGAGATCAAGCGCACACTAGTACAAACGATGAGTTATGGCCCCATCCCATTATCATCGGTAGCGGATATTAAAATCAGTGATGGTCCGGCGATGATCCAGTCGGAAAATGCGCTGCTTCGCGGTACAGTACTTTTCAATGTACGGGAACGCGACCTTGGGAGTACCGTTAAGGAAGCGCAGGACAGGTTAAATACGATGGTTAAATCACTGCCCAAAGGCTATTTTATTGAATGGAGCGGCCAATACGAGAACCTGATCCGTGCAGAACATACCTTAAAGTTAATCTTACCGATTGTGCTCATCATCATTTTCGCCTGCCTGTACTTTGCTTTTCATTCTATCCGGGAAGCGTTTTTTAGTCTGATCAGCATTCCCTTTGCTTTAATCGGCGGGGCTTATATGGTGTATTTCTTTGGGGTGCATCTTTCAGTCGCAGTTGCAGTTGGCTTTATCGCCCTGTTCGGAATTGCGGTAGAAACGGGTATCGTAATGGTGATCTATCTCAATGATGCCATGCAGCAACTGGTCGCCTTAAAAGGCAACTCTAAAGAAACCATTACGAAAGAAGATCTGCGCCATTATGTGATGAACGGTGCCGTGAAACGATTGCGGCCTAAACTGATGACAGTCTGCGTTGCCCTGTTTGGATTAGTGCCGGTTTTATGGGCGACCGGAACAGGCAGCGATGTAATTCTGCCCATCGTTCTGCCGATGATCGGCGGTGTATTAACTTCTTCCACGCACATTCTGCTGGTAACGCCATTGATCTTCCTAATGGTCAAGGAATATGAACTAAAGAAGTACGGCAAGCTGGAAGTTTTGGAGGTAAAGGAATAAACTTATGAAAAAGATAAATCAAATTATCCTTATAGTATTGCTCGGTTTTAGCAGTTTTGCAGCAAAGGCCCAAGTGCCGCGCCTGCCTTTAGACAGCGTTCTGGTGAAGATTGCGCTTAACCCGTCCTTGCAGGCTTATGATGCAAAGATTAGTGCAGAAGATGTCTACGCCACCGGTGCAAAAAGCCTGGACGCGCCAAAGATCAGTGCCGGGCAGTACCAGACCCCTTATCAGGTTAATCCAAACACAGGCTCTTTTATGATCCAGGCAGAGCAAATGTTCACTAACCCGGCTAAGCTCCGGGCTAAAGAAGATTACATGAAAGGCATGTCCAAAGTAACAGCAACCGATAAAAGCTATATGAAAAATCAGCTGATCGCCCAGGTAAAGCAATACTATTATGAACGGGTGGTGTTGGAAAAGAAACTTGTGCTGCTGCAAAATACGCAAGGGCTTTTGGAATACATGCTCAAGGATGCGAATATCCGGCTGACCTATGGCAAGGAAAAGCTGGGTAATATTTACAAAACGAAAGCAGACTTATATCAGCTGGATAATACCCGTGAACAATTAAACAATGAGATCAGCCAGAAGAACATCATGTTGAATACGCTGATGAACCGGGATAAGCAAGCGGCTTTTACGGTAGATACCAGCGTTGTGTTAAAAGACTATGAAACCGGCTTAACTGATACGGCAGCTTTGGCAACCTCGCGCAGTGATATTAAAGGGATCAACCGGAACATAGAATTGCAGCAATTGAATGCTAAAATGGAATATAGCAAGCGTAAACCGGACTTTGGCATACAGGCTGGACATATGTTTAGTTACGGGGGAATGTCTAATCAGTATATTTTAATGGGGTCGATTACTATTCCTATTGTTCCGTGGGCATCCAAATCCTATAAGGCCAACCTTAAAGGCATACAGTATGAAGTTGCACAATTGCAGCAAAGAAAAATGGATATGCTCAACCAGGCCGAAGGGCAGCTTGCCGGGTTAAGAGCTGACCTTAATAGCAAAAAGCGGCAACTAAAGAATTACCAGCAGAACATCATTCCTGCTTTGCAGAACAGCTATAAAACGGCGCTTTTAGCATACGATCAGAATACCGGAGATCTGCCTTCGGTTCTGGAAGGTATCAAAGGTTTGCAGATGTCCCGGTTGGAAGCCTTGGATCGTTTACAGGAAATTTTAAATCTACAGGTAGCTTATGAAAGGGAAAATGAAAGCAATTAATCTATTATTAGGTATAGTGGCGCTGACCCTGTTGATAAGCGCCTGTTCCAATCCCAAACCAAAGACGGTAGCCATGCAGGTCAAAAGCGAGGTGAAATACACTTGCCCAATGCACCCGCAGATTATGGAAGACCATCCCGGCAGCTGCCCAATATGCGGCATGAACCTGGTAAAGAAGTCTGGTCAGGCCAGTGAAGGTGCCAATATCAGTTTAAATACAGTCTTGCAGCCGGTTAATTCTTCGGTGCTATCGACCGTTAAGGCGATAACACCGGAACAAAAAGAAACCGCTGTGACGATAACAGGCGAGGGTTATCTGGATTTTGACACACGCACATTTAACAACATCGCATCCCGTTTTGCAGGACGTATCGAAAAGCTGTACATTAAATACGCTTTTCAGGAAATTCATGTGGGTCAGCGCATTTTTGATATTTACAGCCCGGATATGGTAACGGCGCAGCAGGACCTGATATTCCTATTAAAGAATTCGCCATTGGAGGCAGGTTTGATCAATGCAGCCAGGCAGAAGTTGCTGTTGCTGGGCATGACCGCTGGACAACTTAACCAGATAGTCAAAACAGGTAAGGCGTTTTACAGCCTGCCGGTTTACAGTAGTTACGAAGGGCACGTACATGATATGCCGCATCAAATGGCCGGTACAAATACAGAAGCGCCATCGGATTTCGCTAACAATCTTCCGCTTTCCATCAAAGCGGGAATGTATGTAGAAAAAGGACAGAATATTTTTAATGTGGTTAACCCTCATAAATTATGGGCGATTATTAAAGTAGACAGATCAGCCGGTTTGAAATTAAACCAAACGGTAAAGATAAATCTGCCGGATATACCGGGCAGAACACTCAACGGCAAAGTCAATTTTATAGAGCCTGCTTTACAGAATGGTGATAAAACCACCAGTATTCGGGTTTATATTAACAATATGGATCATACGCTGAAAGTAAACAGCCTGGTAAAGGCTTCCATACAAACCGGATCAGCAAAAGGCTTATGGATACCAAGATCGGCATTATTGGACCTGGGCCGTACAAAAATAGTATGGCTTAAAAAAGGCAGCTTGTATAAGGCACATGAAGTCATTGCGGGCACCGCAAACGGAAATGAAATGCAGATCCTGAAAGGTTTATCCGTTACCGATAGCCTGGCTTCAGACGCGCAATATTTAACAGACAGTGAAAGTTTTATTAAAACATCAGGTAATGAATAATGGTATCAAACAACACACATGGCTAAAGGTATTGCGATTATTAGCCTTTTCCTTATTAATAGCTACGCTGTTTGTCGCTTGTAAACAAAAATCGCAGCAGGTGGCAAAAGTACAAGTACAAAGCAAAACTTATTACACCTGTTCCATGCACCCGCAGATACATGAAGATCATCCGGGCAATTGCCCGATTTGCGGAATGAAGCTGATCAAAGTAGAACTTACAGGCGACAATAAGAGTGCCGATATGAACAAGATCACTTTAACCAGTACACAGGTCCAGTTAGCTGGCATTCAGACCGATACAGTGCGTGAGGAAAATGTTGGGCTTGAAAAGACAGTGACCGGAACAGTAGCTACTAATGAAAATAAATCAGAAGAACTAAGCGCGCGAATACCAGGGCGGATACAGCAATTATTTGTAAGAACTATTGGTGAAAAAATAGCTGCAGGCCAACCTGTTTATTCCATTTACAGTGAAGATTTACAGGAAGCGGAAAAAGAATATTTGCTGGCAAAACAGCAACAAAAAGTACTGCATAACCCGGATGTAGATTATCAGCAGTTAATCAGTGCAGCCGAAAACAAGCTGCAGTTATGGGGCCTGTCTCCATCACAGATCAGGAACTTAGCGGCTTCCGGAAAAGTTTCTGCATCGACAACTGTATTAAGTAAAGTCAGCGGAACGGTTAGTGA
>JAQBNZ010000126.1 GCA_028288285.1 Mucilaginibacter sp. | reverse complement strand
TTTCAAATATAAATCCTTGTTTGATCGGGTTGGGAAATGGTAAGGGGTTTGTGGCAACCGTTATTTTAGGTTTGATCTCGAAAAACTCTAAAAAATCATTCAAATAGATCGCCCCCTGTGATACGGTTGTAAATCTGGACAGCATACTTTCCATGAGCGTGCTTAATTGCCGGAAGGAACCGGCCAAAAACGTAAGACTGCCTACCGAGGTTTTCCCGTTGATGGTTTGATAAATAATAAATCCATAAGCAGCATAATAACCGATACTACCTAATATGGAAAAGAATGTTCCCCAGGCCGAGCGTCTAACGGCCAGTTTGCTGTTATCGGAATAGAATTTATCAGAAAGGGTCTTGAACCGGTTAATGACAAAATCAGCCAAGCCGAATATTTTAACTTCCTTAGCCGTTTCATCGCTGGCGCCTAAATAGCGTACATAATCCAGTTCGCGCCTTTCTGGTGTCTGGCTGCGTGTTAAGGCATAGTTCTGGCTGTTAAAATAAGATTCTCCTAAAAAAGCTGGTATAATAGCAATAAGTAAAAGCAGTATCAGCCAGGGATTAAAAGCAATAAGGCCGGTGATCAAAAACGCCATTGAAATAAAATCCTGTACCTGACTCATGACTTGTGAGAGCAATACCGTTCGGCCTACTGTTTGTTGTCTCGCACGTTCCAGTTTATCATAGAATACCGAATCTTCAAACTGATCCAGATCAAGCGTTGCTGCATGGCGCATGATCCGCATGGAGGTATAATTGGAAAACAGGTCGCCCAATAGGCTATCCAGCAAATTGATGGCCCGATTCAATCCATCTGTGAGTACAGCCAAACCAAACTCAATGGCTACTAATTGCCATAATTCGTTGTGGTTGCCACCATGACGATTGAGTTGCACCACCTGGTCAATAATCAGCTTACCCACGTACAATAAGGCCACCGGCATCGCTGAGCGGATAATACGGAGCAGGAAACTAATGGAGGTTTTCCAGGGGCTGCTCAGCCAAACCAGTTTAAAAAACTCGGGCAGGTTCTTTAAAGCCGAAAGGCGCTGCTTAAATGAAATATCGGGACTGGAAATAGTGTTCCTTGTCTTAGCCATTCTCTTTTATTGCTTTAACATTAAAATGCAAAGCTATATTAATAAAACAGGTAACGGAATGCCACCTATCAAAAATGTTTCCCTGCGTAATGACTTCCAATTCAAGACTTAACTTTTAACAGGCTTGCATTAATGGCTACAACTACTGTACTTACCGTCATTAAAACGGCACCCGCTGCCGGGCTTAATACAATTCCCTGATTATAAAGCACGCCGGCTGCCAATGGTAAGGCAACAACGTTGTAGCCGGTAGCCCAGATAAGGTTCTGTATCATTTTCCTATAGGTGGCTTTGCCAAACAAGATCAGGCTAACAATATCCTTCGGGTTACTGTTAACCAAAACTATCCCGGCGGTTTCAGCTGCAATATCACTACCTGAACCAACGGCTATACCGATATCTGCCTGGGCCAATGCCGGCGCGTCGTTAACGCCGTCCCCTGTCATAGCCACGAACTCGCCTTTACTTTGCAGCTCTTTAATTTTCTCCAGTTTTTGATGAGGCAACACTTCAGCGATAAAGCTGTCCATGCCTAAACTTCTGCTCACGCTTGCTGCTACTTTATTATTATCGCCTGTAAGCAATATCGATTTGATATTTTCGCTTTTTAGCGTTTCAATAGCTGTTTTGGATTCCGGCCGGATCTTATCTGACAGGGCAATGTACCCTACCACTTCGTTATTTACAATAACAAATACGACTGTTTCCGTATCATCCGAGTTAAATCCGTCTGGAAGTTTGATGCTGTTTTCTTTTAAATAGCCCGGACTAACCACCTTAACTTTTTTACCTTCTACAATAGCTTCCACACCCTTACCCGTAATGGCGGTGAAATTCTCGGCTACCGGTACAGTTACACCGAGATCTTTTATTTTCTGTATGATGCCGGTCGCAATGGGGTGCTCCGATCTTTGTTCTAAAGCTGCGGCCAGGCGAATGATGCCCTTTTCATTTAGGTCCTTTTGAAGTGAAATGACTTTGGATACTTCAAATTTACCGTAGGTGAGTGTACCGGTTTTGTCAAACACAATGGTTGTGATTTTGCGTGCGTTCTCAAATGCTGTACGGTTTTTTATCAGCAGGCCGTGCTGGGCAGATAAAGAGGTGGATTTTGCCACAACAAGCGGAACGGCAAGCCCCAAAGCATGTGGGCAGCAGATGACAATCACGGTAACCATTCTCTCCATGGCAAAGGCCAGGTCCCTGCCACCAGTGAGCCAGAAAATAAAGGTACCGATACCGGCAGCAAGGGCAATAATGGTTAGCCATTTAGCGGCTTTATCAGCCAGTAATTGCGTATTAGACTTGGCATCCTGCGCGTTTTTAACCAGGGTAATTACCTTAGACAGATAACTATCCGCGCCGCTATGGGTGACTTTAATTTTTAATGAACCATTACCATTAACAGACCCGGCGATTACGTCCTGGCCCGTTGATTTCTTAACCGGAGTAGATTCCCCGGTGAGCATGGATTCATTCAGATAGCTTTCACCTTCCTCGATGATACCATCGGCGGCAATCTTTTCACCAGGTTTAATCAATATCAGATCACCTGCCTTTAAGGTATCTGTTTTGACTTCTATAGTATCGTCGCCCTTAACCAAATGTGCTTCTGCCGGCATTAACTGTACTAAAAGCTCCAGCTCCCTGGAAGCGCCTGCAACCGACCGCATTTCGATCCAGTGGCCCAATAGCATAATTAAAATTAAGGTGGTCAGCTCCCAAAAGAAATCCATTCCTTTTAAGCCGAACACAATGGCTGCACTGTAGATATACGCCACGGTAATAGCAAAGCCGATCAGGGTCATCATGCCCGGATTTTTCGCTTTCACCTCACTGATCCATCCCGTTAAAAACGGCCATCCCCCGTAAAAAAAAACTATGGTAGAAAGGCCGAAAAGCAGATAAGTTGAGCCGGTAAAGCGGATATCCAGGTGCAACCAATGCTGTATCATTTCTGAAAGCAACATGATCGGAATGGTCAGAAACAGCACGACAAAGAAGCGCTTTTTAAAATCCGCTATCATCATTGCATGATGGTCATGACCGGACATACCCATATGATGGCTACTGTCGTGTTCCATCGTATAGTGTTCCTTTGCTCCGCTCATTTTTGGTGTATGGTGGTCTTGTGCGGAACCTGTTTTACCCGGCTTCATTGCACGATGATAATCGTGTTGATTTTTCATAGCTTTCCAATTTAGTACGTTAATGTTAAACCGCCTCCAAGGCACATATCACTATCGTATGTCTCAAACCAATTACGTACTCTTTGTACCTATTCACGCAACTTTCCGGGCTGCACCATATTCGGATGAAATGCCATCTTAGATTGATGGCATAATTGACATCAGCCTTTTCCACACCCAGCTGCCCGCCGCGATCATCGATTCAACATAATGCAAGCGACACAGGTCATACCGGTGCTGCCATATAATGACTAATTAACAGCACAAAAGTAGCTATCGGTACAGGTTTATACTTTACAATATTTCGTGATTAATTTACAAAATCCCTTGTTTTTGTATGATTACAAATATGAGCCGGACTACTTAATATCAGTAACGAGATTATCTGCTTATATGGCAACTTGTATAAGCAAACTACAATAATTCGGTTATCAGCATGCAAAGAGCAGCAGCTAAAATTTTATTTTTCATAATAAGCACAATTATGAAGATCTTTAATTTTATAAATATGAGGTTTATCAATGAAAGATAATAAAAAGCACATTGGAGCATGTTTATACAAATAAAACTCCCGACCAGGTAAGCTGGACACAATCAGTTATCTACTATCCTTAATACTTAGCTACCGGCAGGGCAAAATAAAATGTACTTCCTTCCCCGATAGCGCTTTCCAGCCAGATTCTTCCTTGTTGTGCTTCAATAAAATCTTAGCTATATAGCAGTAAAAACTAAATCCGAAATCGAACATCCGAAATCGAACTACCCTTTTATCACCCGCTGTATTTCATCCAGCTTCATTAAAGCCTCTACAGGTGTAAGAGTGTTTACATCAAGGTTATTCAGCGTATCACGGATCTTTACCAGTACAGGGTCATCTATAGAGAACATTTGCATTTGCACGGCCTGTTTTTGCACCTTGCGGATACTTTCTTTTATATGCTCCCCTCCGGTGCGTTCATTCTCCAGTTTTCTTAGTATCTCATTCGCACGGCTCAACACTTTTTGCGGCATACCCGCCAGTTTAGCCACGTGGATACCAAAGCTGTGCTCACTACCGCCGGGAACCAGCTTACGCAGGAAAATGATCTGTTGACCAACTTCTTTTACCGATACATTAAAATTTTTAATGCGGTTAAAGCTGTTGCTTAGCTCGTTCAATTCGTGGTAGTGCGTTGCAAAAAGTGTTTTGGCTTTTGCAGATGTATGGCTATGCAGGTATTCGGCAATAGACCAGGCTATGGAGATACCATCATAGGTTGATGTACCCCGGCCTATCTCATCAAGCAGTATCAAGCTTCTGTCGCTTAAATTATTCAGGATACTGGCTGTCTCATTCATCTCCACCATAAAGGTAGATTCGCCTGATGAAAGGTTATCTGATGCGCCTACCCGGGTAAATATCTTATCAACCACACCAATTGAAGCGGCTTTTGCAGGCACAAAACAACCCATTTGCGCCATAAGCACAATTAAGCCGGTTTGCCTTAGTAATGCCGACTTACCCGCCATGTTGGGCCCGGTTATAATTATAATCTGCTGCGTTTCCGAATCAAGGAAAACATCATTGGTTATATATTCCTCGCCCAGCGGCAGGTTCTTTTCAATTACCGGGTGTCGCCCTCCCTTAATATCGAGCACACGGCTGTCGTTCACATCAGGCTTAACGTAATAGTTTTTGATAGATATGGTAGCAAAGTTCAGCAGCACATCTAACCGGGCTATCAGGCTGGCGTTTAACTGTATTGGCTTAATATATTCGGCCAAAGCATACAGCAGATCATTATACAGCTTGGTTTCAAGTGCTAATATTTTTTCTTCGGCACCTAAAATTTGTTCTTCGTACTCTTTAAGTTCCGGGGTAATGTACCGCTCGGCATTTACCAGTGTTTGCTTGCGTATCCACTCGGTAGGCACTTTATCGCGGTGACTGTGGGTAACCTCCAGATAATAGCCAAACACATTGTTGAACGATACTTTTAACGATGGTATGCCGGTAGCTTCCGCCTCACGTTTTTGTATCTCCAGTAAATAACCCTTGCCACCAAATGCTATTTTGCGTAAGCGGTCAAGTTCCTCGTTAATACCCTCGTTCATAACCGAACCTTTTACAATCATAACCGGTGGCTCGGGATGCAGTTCGCGGGCTATTTTTTCACAGATAGTAACACATGGGTTCAGTTGTTCGCCAATAGCTTTTAATGGCTCACTGTCTGCCTCAGTTGTCAGTTTTTTAATGGTTTCAATTGCTATCAGCGCTTTTTTTAGCTGGCAAACCTCGCGCGGATTAGCTTTTTGCAGGCCTATTTTTGAGATCAGCCTTTCCAAATCACCAATCTGGCGAATGTAATGCTGCAGGTCCTCACGCAGGTCTTCCTGCGCTATCAGGTATTCAACTACGCCAAGGCGGTCGTTTATTGGTTTAATTTCTTTAAGCGGCATAACTATCCACCGGCGCAGCATGCGTGCGCCCATGGGCGAGCAGGTATGGTCAAGCACATCAACCAGGGTCAAAGCGTTTTCATTTGCCGAACCTACCAGTTCCAGGTTGCGGATGCTGAACCTGTCCAGCCATAGGTACCTGTCTTCCTCTATCCTGCCAATGGCGGATATATGCTGTAAGTTACGGTGCTCGGTCTCGTTCAGGTAATGCAGCGCCACACCGGCGGCTACAATGCCCAGATTCAGCTTATCAATCCCAAAACCTTTTAATGATTTTACTCCGAAATGCTTTAATAGCGTCTCTTGCGCGTAATCGCCGCTGTAGGGCCACTCATCAAGCGTATAGGTGTAAAAGCGGTCGCCGTAAGTGTCTTTAAATTCATGCTGACGGCTTTTTGGGAATATCACCTCGCTGGGTGCATAGCTTTGCAGCAGCTTATCAATATAGCCTGTATTCCCTTGTGCGGTAAGGAACTCACCTGTAGAAATATCAAGCAGGGCAATGCCAATACTGTTCTTTTCAAAATATAACGAAGCCAGGTAATTATTACTCTTTTGATGAAGGATATTATCGCTGATAGCCACACCCGGTGTTACCAGTTCGGTAACGCCACGTTTAACAATGGTTTTAGTGGTTTTAGGGTCTTCCAGCTGGTCGCATATCGCTACACGCTGCCCTGCACGAACCAGTTTAGATAAATAGGTATCCAACGAGTGATGCGGAAAACCAGCCAATTCTATATGCGTGCCCACGCCATTACCACGGCGCGTAAGCACTATCCCTAATATGCCCGAGGCCTTAACGGCATCCTGACCAAATGTTTCGTAAAAATCGCCCACGCGAAACAGCAGTAAAGCACCGGGGTACTTAGCCTTAATGGTATTATACTGCTGCATTAAAGGTGTTTCTTTTATCTCGCTCTTAGCCAATTTTAGTGGTGTTGTTAATCAGGTAAAGTTAACCTATTGCCGTTGGTTTACGGGAATTGTTGAAAAGTTGCCGGATGTGGATTGTTGGGAGAAGGGGTTGAAAGTATAAGTTTAAGGTTGAAAGTAAAAAATTGAAAGTGAATACCAGGATTTTTCAACTTTGTCAGCAAAATAGCTTCGGGCGAAACAGCAGCCAGTACGTCTTTGCGAGCAATAACGAAGACAACCGACCGTAGCACGCTCATTAATGCCATCAATAAAAATCAAACACATTAATAATCCACTACATGCCTGTCGCCTACTTTTCTATTCGGGATTGCTTCGTGCCTCGCAAAGACGCGCGTGATAGAAACAAATACGTCTTTGCGAGCGATAGCGAAGCAATCCCCAACATGCTTGTCACCTACTTTCTATATGGGATTGCTTCGTACGCAATGACGCGTTGTAAAAGCATTGCATGAGAGATGCCGAAATAAATTCAGCATAATGAGATGGAGGCATTTGTAAACAATTAACAACATTCCTATCTTTAATCATGCCCATAACCAACCTTATTCAACTTCGCCTGCAAAACCAGCAACTGTCACAACAAGAATTTAGCAACCCTGCAGATTTGGCACATTATATGGGCGCTGTACAAGCACAGGATTATACCGGTGCTAAATGGGCCCTTGGTATGCGGTTAAAGGGCTGTACTGATGAACTGATTGAAAAGGCTTTCACTGCTGGTGATATTATTCGCACGCATGTACTGCGCCCTACCTGGCATTTTGTGCATCCAAAGGATATTCGCTGGATGCTGGAGCTAACCGCACGCCGCATCCAAGCTTCGGCAGCTTCAAGGCACAGGCAACTCGGACTGGATGGTAATGTGTTAAGCAAATGCGAAAATGTAATAACTAAGGTTTTCACTGGTCATAAACAATTATCGCGCGACATTATAGCCGATACACTTCAAAAAAATGGCATCGTTACTAACGAGCAACGCTTTGTGCATATTATGATGCACCTGGAACTGGAACAGGTAGTTTGCAGTGGTGGCCGCGAGGGCAAACAGTTTACTTATGCATTATTTGACAGCCGTGTACCTACAACAAAAACCCTTTCTAAAGAGGAGGCTTTGGCCACACTGGTTGAGCGTTATTTCACCTCACACGGCCCCGCTACTTTGGCGGACTTTGTATGGTGGAGCGGCCTTACCAACGCTGATGCTAAAGCCGGACTGGAAGCCAACAAAGCTAAATTAACCAGTTTAGTTTTTGAGGGTAATATCTATTGGTTTGCAGAACAGCGCAATGCCCCTATTATTAAACCCGGCACTGCTTACCTCCTGCCTAATTACGATGAATACATTGTAAGCTACAAGGACCGCAGCGCAACCATCGCAGCCCAAAACCTCAGCCTTGCCGATCCACGCGGTACTATATTTAATCATACCATCATCCTTAACGGTCAAATTGAAGGCCTCTGGAAAAGAACGTTCAAGAAAGATACACTTGAGGTAGAGATAATTTCTTTTAAAAAGTTAAGTGTCGCTAATGGAAATGCGATAGAAAAAGCTGCAAAGAAGTATGCTGACTTTTTGGGATTGAAGAAAACGTATTGCGTGGTGCGGTGATTTCTATTACAAAAGCAACTTATGCTGATAATTTTTTTGATAAGGAATCCCGATTTTAACCACTGCAAAGATTCTATGTATTAGTTTATTTCTTAATGCGTTTTGTGATTAACAAATTAAACGACGCCGTTGTTGGTGTGCTCACCAACAACCCACCATGCATTTCAATTTGTAATTTCTTTATACCTTGCTAAACGATTGTTGGTGAGGACACCAACAATGGCGCGGAATCCTATTGTCAGGAGCCGTTGAATAGTCGCCACTCGGCTGAGCCAAGCGACTGGCAAGTACATAAAGTAAAAACACAAAGGCCACAAAGTAAATTACTTTGTGACCTTTGTGTTTTCTTAGTGCCCTTTGTAGTTAAATTAACTTAAACCGTCTTCAACTCTTTGTTCCTCCTGAAGATAGCCAGCAAGAAGCCGATAACCATGATAATGGTACCTGCCCAAAAGAAGTTAATGTATGGGAACTGGATGGCCCGCATAACAATGTATTTCTTTTGGCTTTCGGGCTGTTGGTATACGCTTATCTCTACTTTATTCTTTTCGGGGATAATTTTGGAGAAACGCAGCTTTAGGCCGGCTTCTTCTACCTTGCGGGCAAAGTCAAAGGCGCTGCCACCTTTTATCATGTAAACAGGTTCGGCAGTGTAGGTTTTACCATTTGATACTATTTCCAACTCGGCACCTACCGATACATCATTACCCTTAAGCGGGATGTTCTGCACTTTTACGTCTTTTTTAAGGCTCTTCAACACAATATATCCTTCACGGAAACGAATGGTATCGCCCGGGGCAACTTCATGTGTAACCGGCGGCTCGTACTTGCTATCGTCGCTTGCTTCGTCATGCGCATCGGCAGCTTTACCTTCACTTTCCTCAAAGGTAAGGGCGTTACTCATATTCACGTGTGTATAAATATCGCTGAACAGGTAGTGCTTGGTATCCGGTGACGAAACCAATCCCATTTTGCGGTTGGCCTGCGCGTTTGGCATTAGCGTAAAATCTTCGGTTACCTTGCCTGCGGCATCAACCATTTTGTAATTTACTTTGAAGTAATGATTAGGTGCGGCTACAGAGTCTCCCACGTAAGTAGCAGTGTACTTGCCTATTTTAACAGGCTGGTTACGGTACATCATCACGTTTTCACGAGGATCATTCTTATTCTTAATAAAATCTTCGCTGTACTGTTCGCCGCTAACATTTTCAGATATTACTTTGCTTGTACCTGCGGCTATTAAAGCGCCTATTAGTATTAAACCAAAACCAATGTGCGCCACGGCAGATCCTGCCAGTTTTATTTTTCCTTTAAATGCTTCTGATAAGATCTTAGCATTAGCCAGCACCGAATAAACACTGCCCAGCATAATTAATATATATACCACATGCAGGCGATAAACGCCGGTAACATAAACTACCAAAGCGGTTATTAGCGCGGCAAATACCAGATAAATAAGCGTGGTTATAAAGAAACGGGTAACATCCGTCTTTTTATATTTAAGAAATTGCGTAAAGCCTGTAAGCAGTGTAACCACCACCGCGAACGATGCCTGTATAATATTGTAATGCTTAACCGGATCTGCAGGCGGAGCCAGTTTGGTGCCAAACATTGAGTTCCATACAGGTATTGAGGTTACAATAATCAGGTGGAAGCATGACAGGCCTAAGAACACAGCGCCTACAAACATCCAAAACTCACGTGAGTAGGTTTCTTCGTCCTTTTTGGTGATAGGGAGTTCTTTCCAGCGGGAAACCAGTAAGTAAATAGTAATGCCCAGGAAGATGACAACATCAACTACTAAGTGCCAAAACATACCGAGGTCGGTAAATGCGTGTACAGATGTTTCGCCCAGGATACCGCTACGGGTAAGGAACGATGCATATAGTACCAGCACAAAGCTAATAAGCACTAAAAATGTAGCTGTAAAATATGCGTGACCTGAATTTTTATAAACTATGAGCACGTGTACCGCACCTATTAATGTTAACCACGGAATAACAGAGGCGTTCTCTACCGGGTCCCATGCCCAAAAACCGCCGAAGTTTAACGACTCATACGCCCAGAACGATCCCATAATAATACCTGTACCTAATATCATTACCGCGAATAAAGCGTACGATAATGCAGGCTGGATCCACTCTTTGTATTTACGCTGCCATAAGCCGGCTATGGCATAAGCAAACGGCACCACCATTGATGCAAAACCCAGGAACAGGGTTGGCGGGTGTATCACCATCCAATAGTTCTGCAATAGCGGGTTTAAACCGTTACCATCGGTTATGTATGTTAAATAGTTTTTATAAAGTTCAGGGCGGGTGTTAAATATTGGGGTTGAAGCTTTTAGGTCTAATGCATCGCGCAGCAAAATAAATGGTGAGCTGCCTACACGTTCGCCAAAAATGGTTACGCCAATCAGCATAGATGATAACAGCGTTTGCGAAAGCATCACTACGGTTAACACCGGGTTCTCCCATGATTTGGCCCTCCATACCAGTATATTACCTAATACCGCCTGCCAGAAGGTCCACAGCCAAAAACTGCCCTCCTGCCCTTCCCAATAGCTGGAAATAATGTAGTATACCGGCAACGTTTTAGATGAGTGCTCCCAAGCGTAATGGTATTCAAAAAGATGACTATATATGATGTAGAACAAGCAGGCCCCTATACCTATTACAGATACCGTGTTAAGGTAAAAACCTATACGGCCCAAGCGCTGCCATGATGGGTTCAGCTTATCGGTTGTGGCAAAATAATAGCTTATGGTTGAAAATAAAGCTGCACCGAAAGAAAGAATAACGAAAAACTGGCCTAAATGCCCCGGTAACAGGTGCTCGCCTTTAAAATCTGTATCCATTAAATTGAATTAAATAGAGGCTTGTGTAGCCTTAAATTCGGTGATCTCCACCTTGTCTTGTGTGTATTTAGAAGGGCATTTCATCAGGATTTTTGAGGCATGAAACTCTTTACCCCGCATTTGGCCGGTTAGTACAATCTGCTCTGACCGTTCAAAATCCTGCGGTTTGGTACCGGTGAAAACCACTTTGCATTCCTCGCCTTTGTTATCTTTCATGTAAAATGAAAAATAATTGGCATCCTTGGTGGCATCATAAAACAATTCTTTTTGTTTGTTTAAATGACCAACAATATGCAACTCACTTTGGGTCTCTTTAGCATCGTTAAAAGAACCGTAAGTACTTGTGTTTGAATATGTGCTGATGATAACCGCTATGGCAATAGCAATAACGATGATTCCTAATATTGAACTTTTTTTCATTAATTGGTGTAATTCTGTAATATCAGATCACAAAAATACAAAACGCTAAGCTAATAAAGTTTATTACAAGGGATATATGTTATTTAGAATTATTATTGATAGCATTGTATATCCAAGAAATAAGAATCAAGAAGCAAGATAAACAGTGCCGAATATTTAAAAAAAGGCGCCTTTTATTGCGAATAGGTAGGGTAGGTTAAAAACGTTTTAAACTATTAAATAAAAAAGGTTGGAATTCGCATTCCAACCCTTATAACTCTTACAACATTTACAACTTAATCATGGCCACACACCAAGGTTTTGATATGATACGGCTATTTTATTGATAGCGCCTACCATTGCTGCGTTACGCAGGGTTTCAACTTTAGGGTTTCTTTTATAAATCTCCCTTATCTCGTGATATGAGCGGATCATGGTATCCTCTAAACCTGAATTTACCAGTTCAAGTTCTGATGCACCTTTAATAATGGTTGAGCGTTGTATTGGCGTTAAAGCGGTGCCTGTGATACCTTCAACCATATTTACCAAATTCAAATTCGAATTTTCCTCAAACCTGCGGTTCATACGGCCGAATGCCACATGCGAAAGGTTTTTTAACCACTCAAAGTAAGATACGGTCACACCACCTGCGTTAGCGTACATATCCGGAATGACCATACCACCATTTTTGGAAAATATCTCTTCAGCTTCTGGCGAAGTTGGGCCGTTTGCTCCTTCAGCAATAATTTTTGCTTGAATACTACCAATGTTCTGTATGGTTATCTGATTTTCTAAGGCAGCGGGTACTAATATATCGCAGGGTTGCTCAAGGCCATCCATTGTGTTACTAAACTCTTGCTTAGCACCAGCATAACCTAAAATAGAACCGGTTACTTTACGGTGTTGAAACACAGCTTCAACATCCAGCCCGTCCTCGTTATAAATAGCGCCTTCAAATTCGCAAAGGCCCACAATTAAAGCACCAAATTCTGATAAGAATTTAGCAGAGTAGTAACCTACGTTACCTAAACCCTGTACAATAATTTTTTTGCCTGATAAGCCTGTAGTTAAGCCTATTTTTTGCATATCCTCGCCAATACTTACGCATTCGCGGATAGCGATAGCAACACCTCTGCCTGTAGCTTCGCGCCTGCCGGCTATACCGTGTAATGCAATAGGCTTGCCTGTAACAGCGCCTAAGGCATCCAGTTGGCCCGGGTTCATGGTGGCATAGGTATCAGCAATCCAGCTCATTTCACGCTCACCTGATCCGTAATCCGGTGCAGGTACGTCAATGCTGGGGCCTATAAAATTTTTCTTTATTAATTCTACTGTATAACGGCGGGTAATATTTTCTAACTCGCCAACGGTGTAGTTTTTTGGATTTATTTTGATACCGCCTTTAGCGCCGCCAAACGGAACGTTCACAATAGCACATTTGTAGGTCATTAAAGCGGCAAGCGCCATTACTTCATCCTCGTTAACCATTTCACTGTAACGAATACCGCCTTTGGTTGGCGACTGGTGGTGAGAGTGCTCTACACGCCATGCATCTATAACTTCAAAGCCATTGCCTTTGCGTATAGGGAAGCGGAAACGGTAAACGCTGTTACATGACTTTATCTGGTCTAACAAACCGGCATCATGTTGGGTAAACTGTGCTGCATGATCAAAGTTTTTACATACATCACCAAAAAAGTGTGTCTCCTGATCAACAGTTGGATTATTGATATTCATAATTTAAATTGGATAAAAAATTAATTCCTTAAAAAAGTGTACAAATTTGGTATATTTTTTATCAATAATGCAAATTTTAAATATTCAGTGTCGTATTTACACCTATCAATAAGTAAACCTAAATGCATGTTTAAACAACATAGGTTAAGGTTTTGATTTATTTTTCTTTTTCGATTTTTCTTAACCGCCTGTCAATATTGAATAGATAAATAGCTAATCCGGCAAAAACAATTATTATGGTGCCTATAACTACGTAAATTTTGCCTGAGCTGCGCATTACATCTGCCATTTCAACATCCTGGCCGGGTTGTGCCTGTACCATGAAAAAACATAGTATCATAGCAGTTAATAAAACAAGTTTCTTCATGTTAATCAATCGCGTTCTTTTTGTATTCAATTAAGCGTATACGGTAACGTATAGAGGCTATCCAT
>JAQBNZ010000216.1 GCA_028288285.1 Mucilaginibacter sp. | reverse complement strand
GCTGCTGCCCCATGTGCTGCCCGTACTAAAAGCATCATTTATGTCGTTAATATGTAAATGATTGAGAATATCTTTTATTGCTAAGCTCATAATGGTTACTTTTGTCAAAGGTAAAAATCTTTAAGGCAAATAAACTCAACTCACCTGCTGCCGGTTAAAAAATGCTTCTCATTTAGTATCAGCTATTTGTATTAACCGGTGTTAGTAATGTTTGTATGTTGAAAACTTAATTGCTTTTTAGATGCTTATTATTGTAATTTGAACTCATTGTTTAAGCCTTGCGGATAAACATCCGCCGGGAAAATAGGGTGTTCTGCAAATAAACTTGAATGGAAGAAGAATTTGAATTTGGTTTTACCGAAGATCCAAAGTTTTCGGTAGAACGGTACGAAGAAATGATTCGCAATCATGATCAGTACTTTTTTGATGCACAGGCGTTTGAGAACATTATTGACTACTACATCGAAAAGAACGATCCGGCAAAAGCCTTGCAGGTTTCAGAATATGCACGCAATCAGCATCCTTTTGCTGCTGTATTTTTAATAAAACAGGCGCAACTGCTGGTTGTTACCAATCGCGCCACTGAGGCGTTCGCCGCACTGGATAAAGCAGCCATGCTGGAAGCATCAGATGCCGACATATACATTATAAGGGGTAACCTTTATGAGAGCATGGAGCGTAATGCCGAAGCACTGGAGAACTACGAAAAAGCGCTTGAACTTTCTGAAGAAACCGACGAAATTTTACTGCACATAGCCTACGTTTACCAAAACATGGGCGATTATGATACGGCCATTACTTACCTTAAGCTGTGCCTTAAACAAAACATGGAAAACCAGGATGCGCTTTATGAGCTTGCGTTTTGTTATGATGTTTTGGATAACCAGCAGGAAAGTGTTCAGTTTTATCAGGCATATATTGATAACGAACCTTACAGCTACGCCGCATGGTATAACTTAGGTAACGCTTATACTAAACTGAGCTTGTTTGAGAAGGCTATTGATGCTTACGATTATGCCATCCTGATAAAGGACAGCTTTGCATCGGCGTATTTTAATAAAGGTAACGCCCTGGTTAATTTAGAGAAATATGCAGAGGCGATTGATGTTTACCGCCAAACGTTTGAGTACGAACAGCCTAATGCAGATACATATTGCGCAATAGGTGAATGCTACGAAAAGCTGGAGCAGATGGATGAGGCGCGGTCTTTCTACAAAAAATCTGTGAAGATGGATCCCAAGCTGTCTGATGCCTGGTTTGGTATTGGCGTAACGCTTGATTTTGAAGAAAGATATTTTGAGGCCCTGCACTTTTACAAAAAAGCGCTTGACCTTGATATTGCTAATGCCGATTACTGGTTTGCCATTGCCGATGCGGAATATAAACTTGGCCACATGGCGGAGGCAGAACAAGCCTATGAAAAGGTGGTGGAACTGAACCCACTGGATGTTGATGCCTGGTTGGATTACTCATCAATATTGTATGAGCAGCAACGTCTGGCAGATGCTATTGGTATAATATCTGACGCGATAAAGAACAACCCCGATGCTGCAGAGCTTTACTACCGCATGGTGGCCTATCTGTTTGCTAAAGGAGAGTTTAATGAGGCGTTAAGCTATTTGGAAATAGCTTTATCATCAGACCCGGAAAAACATTTTATCCTGTTTGATTACCTGCCGCAGTTACAGGAAAATAAGATCATTATTGATATTATAAATAGGTACACGAAGTAGATGTGCGGATTTCAAATGTGCAGATGAGGAAATCATCTGCACATTTTTTTTGCAATAATTGTTATGCAAGCATTTGCACATTTGAAATCTGCACATCTCTT
This sequence comes from Mucilaginibacter sp., assembly GCA_028288285.1. Lineage (GTDB taxonomy): Bacteria > Bacteroidota > Bacteroidia > Sphingobacteriales > Sphingobacteriaceae > Mucilaginibacter. The sequence continues at coordinate 2,444 of JAQBNZ010000216.1, read as the reverse complement.
TTTTCCTCATCTGCATATCTGCATATTTGAAATCTGCACATCTTCCTTTTCTCATCTGCATATCTGCACATTTGAAATCTGCACATTTTTGTTTGTAATCACAATCTTACATTTACCTATTAAAATGTAATCATAATCTTACATTTTACCTATCATTGTGCACATCAATTATCTTGCATATACGCACATCATTGCCGACATTTGCCGTCGATAATACTTTTAGTTATAAGCTATAACAAACTATATGAACTACCATATCAATGATCTTCCGGAACGCACAGCCAAGCCACGTAACAGCGGTTTAACTATGGTTATGGATAAAGGCTTAAGCCTTAGGCAGGCCGAAGACTTTATTGAAATGGGAGCAGGCTATACCGATGTTGTAAAATTAGGCTGGGCCACTTCATTTGTTAGCCCTAATTTGGATGCTAAACTAAAATTATACAAAGAAGCCGGTTTACCGGTATATTTTGGCGGCACCTTGTTTGAGGCCATGATAGTTCGCGGGCAGTTTGATGATTATTGCCGCATACTGGACAAGTACCAGATGGAGTATGCCGAGGTATCTGATGGTTCTATCACCATTGAGCACGATATAAAATGCGAATATATCCGCAAGTTAAGCAAGCAGATCACCGTAATATCAGAAGTAGGTTCTAAAGACGTGCAAAAAATCTTTGCACCGTATAAATGGATCCAGTTGATGAAAGCCGAGATTGAAGCGGGATCATGGAAGGTTATTGCCGAAGCCCGCGAAAGCGGCAACGTGGGTATCTACCGCGACTCTGGTGAAGTAAGACAAGGCTTGGTTGATGAGATACTGACTCAGATACCTGAAGAAACTATTATATGGGAAGCCCCCCAAAAAGCACAGCAGGTTTGGTTTATTAAGCTGATAGGCGCCAACGTAAGCCTGGGTAATATTGCCCCTGCAGATATTATCCCGCTTGAAACATTGCGCCTGGGTATCAGGAGTGATACGTTTGAGCATTTTTTAAAGAAATAGACACCACTTAAATTCTCCTAAGAGAGGAGCCTTAAATATTTTACTCACCCTGTGGTTAGTCCCCATCGGGACTTTTGGTGGGTAGCAAAGCGTAATAAGTACGAGGCGTTCCTTGGGAACGCTTGGTGAATTTCACCAGCAGTTGCATGGCTCTACTGCCGTTGTTGGTGCAACAACCCGCTATGCTTTCCAATTTCCAATCTTTCACCTTTCTAAATGGTTGTTGGTGACAAACACCAACAACGGCGCGGAATAAGTAATCTCTAAAAGAGAGAGCTTTAAAATATCTTATTTCCCGTTTTCTTAAAATGGGCAGGGCATAATAATTCCTCAAACAACCCCTTTGCTCATATGTTATTCTTTAAAAAAGAGCAATCATGAGCACTTTAGAAAAAAAGATTCCCGTACAAGACCCAAATGGTGATCCAAAAGCCAACCGCTCTGACCGGGACGCAATAACCAATAAGGACGAGGCTAACAAAGTAGTTAATAAAGATGGCGCAGATGGTACCGTTGCCGATATGGATGGTATACAGGAAACCCTAAGCGATGCAGAACCATCAACAGTACTAAATGCCGATGCCTCCCGCATAACCGACGACCAAACAGCAAGCGGTGATACCGCTACTGACGCCGAAATAGCGGGAGACAAATCAATAATATAGCACCATTATTTCTTTTGCGAGAAAAGCCATGGTATCAGATCAGGTTCCGCAAAGGGGTGGTTCCAGCAGTTGTGGTCATCCTTATGGTATAGTCATGAAGTGGTTAAAACAAATTCATGAATCTTATGAAACAGAACTGACAATCCACCCAGCTACATAGCCGAAAACCATGCTAATCATTAAGGTAAATAAATAGGTAAGTACGGTAAGACCTAACGATTGAATCTTTGTAAGTTTATTAAAAAACTGGACATAACACCAATACATCAATGCGAAGTCTAAAAACTGGGTAATAAATGCATAACTCTTTAAACCCTCAATCCCACTCTTGTGTAATATGATGTATTGCACTGGAAGCAATATAAGTGCAATTATCAATAATAAACCTCTATAAAATGTATTCAGTACTAAATGCTCAGCTATATTATACCCTTGTTTTTTAAAGACCAGATAGGACGCAATGGTAGTACTTAAAATTAATATAAGTGTAGCATAGGCGAAATGTTCTATACTCCAATGGCTTACTTTTTCATAAATACTGGTTATACTTTCTTCTGCACGAATGGGTTCAACGTCAAAAGGAATATTAATAAGTTGATGATAAATTAGTCCATAGATTGTTGCTAAAAGAACTACAAACGACAATGGTTTAAAATGACGAACTCTTTTCCCATCTATAAATTCTCTTATGGTATGTCCGGGTTTTGTCAACAGCTGTTTGATGGTGTAAAAAATACCATTGTCAAAATGAAAAAGTCCATGTTGTAAATCAT
>JAQBNZ010000118.1 GCA_028288285.1 Mucilaginibacter sp. | reverse complement strand
TAATAGTTGATTTTACTTAAAGGACTTTTATAAGGTGTCAGTATCATTTATTTTAATTGCGTTGATCGCAATGTTTGGCCATTCCGAAGATTTTCTTGGAACAATGCTATTAAGCCGTCCCTTAGTGCTGGGGCCATTGGTTGGATTAGTACTTGGCGACATAAACCAGGGCGTTATTATAGGTGCAACCTTAGAATTGATATTTATGGGAAATATTAAGGTTGGCGCGGCCATACCGCCAGATGTGGTTACGGGCGGGGTGCTGGGTACTGCTTTCGCCATTATATCCGGTAAGGGGCCTGGCATAGCGCTGGCTATCGCCGTACCAATTTCTATATTAGCCGAAATGGTAATTAGCGGCCTGTTTGTATTTCGGGCTGTGCTCAATAAAAAATTCAATCAATATGCCGATGAAGGGGATTATAAAAGCATTCAGCGTTTGCACATACTCTCAGGCTTATTAAGGCCTCTGTTAATGGGAATTATAATTTTGCTGGCATTACAATTAGGGGCTGGTGCCATGAAGTCCTTTCTTGACATGATACCCGCATGGGTACAATCAGGGCTGCAGGTTGCTGGCAATATGTTACCTGCACTTGGCTTCGCTCTTTTAATGAACCTGATGTTTAATAAAACAGTAGCACCCTATTTTTTCCTGGGTTTTGTGCTGGCGGCCTATTTAAAGTTGCCGGTTATTGCTATTGGCGGGTTAGGTGTTATCATAGCACTCATTGTAACACAGGTTACGCCTAAAGAGACAGAAGATAATGAAGAATACAATGCAGAGGTGAGTACTGATGAAATAAAAATAACACCAAAGCTAACTAAGCGGGATATCAGGAGCCTGTTTTTTAGATCACTTACACTCGAAGCAAATTTCAATTTCGAAACATGGCAAAATACAGGTTTCGCATTTACTATTATACCGGTTTTAAAACGGCTCTATACTACCAAACAGTCAATGGCTGCGGCTTTAAAAAGGCATTTGCAGTTTTTTAATACCAGCCCCTACGGCTCAACACTCATCTTTGGGATAACTGCCGCCATGGAAGAGCAAAACAGCCAGGACAAAGACTTTGATGAAGAGTCCATTAATTCGGTAAAGCTGGGTTTAATGGGCCCGCTGGCCGGTGTGTTTGATTCACTTTTTTGGGGCACTTTTAAAGTTATAGCAGCGGGTGTAGGAACATCGCTGGCCATAAAGGGCAATGTGATGGGGCCTATACTTTTTATATTGATCTTTAATGTACCACATCTTTTACTGAGGTATAACTTAACCTTTATAGGATATAATGCCGGCACTAAATTTCTGCAAAACCTGGCTAAAAACAATGTAATGGACAGGTTAACCAAAGGCGCGTCTATATTAGGCTTAATGGTGGTTGGCGCTATGCCTGCAACGCTAATGTCAATTAATACACCGCTTATGATAGGAACAACAAAATCAGCCGTAGCTGTACAGGATATACTAAACCAGATAGTACCGGCCATGATCCCATTAGGACTCACTTTTCTGGTGTATTATTTTGTAAAAAAGAATGTTAAAACTACATACTTACTGCTGGGCTTGCTTGTGTTAGGCTTTGTAGGTAGTATGATACACTTATTTGCCTAATCGAATGAAGGGAATTGGCGTTTCACCGGGTATTTCAATAGGTAGAGCTTTTGTGATTAAAAAGACAGAGCCTGCACTAACCGGAATTTTATTGAAGAATGAGGCTGAAATATTACTGGAGATTGAAAGATTTGACCTTGCAGTTAGCCATGCTGCCGATGAGATTGAAAGCATTAAGGCTAATACGGTATTACAGGATGAGGAATTATCGCTCCTGGAAACGCAGATTGAATTGTTAACCGATCCGCAAATAAAGGCTGATGTAATTGAAAAGATTGAAAGCGATAAAAAGAACGCAAATGATGCTCTGATAGAAGTGATTGGAAACTTCGTCCAGCTATTCGAAAACATGGATGATGAATACATGCGCGCACGTTCTGCAGATATAAAAGACATTGGCAGCCGCATCCTGAATCATCTGGATGGACAGGGTCAGGGTAAAGTAAATACCTATAAATTCGCCCCCGACACGATTGTTATAGCAGAAGATATTTCCCCTTCAGATACCCTAACAATGGATATAAAGCATGTTACTGGGTTTGCCACACAGGCTGGCAGTAAAACATCACATACTACCATTATTGCAAAATCAAAAGGTATACCGGCAGTTGTAAGTTGCGGCAACGCGCTTGCTACGGTTGTAAACAATGATGTAGTTATTCTTGATGCGATAAATGGCATAGTGTATATTAATCCCAGCCAGGAAATTATAGATGATTATACAATAAAGAGAGCGGCTTACCGGGAGCGAACAGATAAATTAAAAGCACTAAAGGATGTGCTTGCCATAACAAGAGATGGCAAAAGAATAACCTTATCAGCAAATATTTCAGGTGCTGATGACATGGAAGATGTTTTTTATAATGGCGGAGACGGTGTAGGACTTTTACGTACCGAGCTATTGTTTATGGATCGTGATTCGTTCCCTACTGAAGATGAACAATTTGAATTTTACAAAAGCATAGCGCTTCGCTCTAAAAACAAACCGGTTATTGTAAGGACCATTGATATTGGTGGCGACAAGCATCTACCCTACTTTAACTTACCGGCAGAACTCAACCCTTTTTTAGGCTACAGGGCAATAAGGATTTGCCTGGACAGGAAAGACCTGTTTATTACTCAGCTTAAAGCTATTTTAAGAGCCTCTGTATTTGGTGATCTGAAAATTATGTTTCCCATGATCTCTAATGTACAGGAGATTAAATCGGCTAAAAGTATTGTTGCCGAAGCTAAAGCTGAATTATTGAATGACAATATTGTTTTTAATGCTGATATTAAAATAGGTATCATGATTGAGATACCGTCGGCAGCAATTACAGCAGATATTCTGGCCCAAGAGGTTGATTTTTTCAGCATCGGCACTAATGATCTATGCCAATATACATTGGCTGTAGACAGGATGAATGAAAAAATATCCCACCTGTATGATCCCTTTAATCCAGGTGTTTTGAGGCTAATTAACAATGTGATTGAACAGGGGCATAAACATAATATCCACGTAGGCATGTGCGGTGAAATGGCTTCTGATCCTATAGCCACCTTATTATTGCTTGGAATGGGTCTAAATGATTTTTCCATGAACGCTGCTTCCATCCCCACAATAAAAAACATCATCGTTAACAACAGTATAACAAAAGCCAGAAATATCTATAAAAACGTAATGGAAATGAACAGTTCAGAAAAAATTATAGCGTATTTGCAGGAGGCCGCCCAATGATATCAAAAGACTATATGATTATGGCCGCGCAGGGTATACATGCACGCCCGGCAACTACACTCATTAAACTTACTAAAAACTTTAAGTCGGCAGTTAGCTTAAAAAAGGGAGACAAAGTAGTTCGCCTCAACAGCATACTTAATATTCTTTCAATGACCATAAAAGGTGGCGAAACTGTTTGTGTAATTATTGAAGGGGAGGACGAAGTTAGTGCTGCAACAGCCATTGATTTATTTTTTACAGAAGAACTTAAGCATTTATAAATACAGCAATACAAATGAAAATAACTATTACAAAAACCGAACAGGAATTTAATATAACTGCAGCCTGGCGAATTATTGCACAGATGCTGGCAAAACCCAATTCGGTAATTGGTCTTTCAACCGGGCAAACTACCATTGATATGCATAGGATTGTATCGGAAATTCATGCGTCATATCCTTTTGATGTTTCGGGCATCACCTTATTTAATGTGGATGAACTAACTAACCTGCCCAGAGAATATGCGGGTAGCTGCTATACCATGATCCTGAACCAGATTGCTGGGCCTTTAGGAATACCTGAAGAAAACTTCATTATGCCACCTACTATGTCTGATGATTTTGAAGCTGAAAGCCTGTTGTTTGAACAAAGACTGGCGGAACGCGGCGGCGCCGATTTGCAAATGCTGGGTATTGGTAGTAATGGGCACATTGGCATTAACCAGCCTGGTACTCCGTTTGAAAGCGAAACTTGGGTATCGCCTATGGATCCTGATTTTGAAGCACGTGTACGCAGAGAAACACAAGTACCGCCGGAAACCATATTGGGTGGATTGACAAGAGGTGTTAAAAACATCATGCATACCCGTAAACTTATACTAATTGCCAAAGGGGCACATAAGGCAGAAATCATTGAAAAAGCCATACTCGGGCCAGTAACTACGGATATCCCGGCATCAGTAGTACAATTGCACCCAAATTGCGAGATCCTGCTGGACGCCGAAGCGGGTGCCAGGATTGCAAGCTATTCCAAACTAAGAGGCTTTAATTTTTAAGTACGCATTAAACAATACCTATACCTTATCACAAATCCAAAGGGTTGCTCCAAAAGAAGTAACCCTTTTTTATTGGCAAATTAATTCAATAATGTTAATTATAATGATCATACAATAATTAAGGTCGAACCGCCCAAGCCAGACCGTCTGCCCCTCTTATATCAATGTGCTTGTTTACTTCTAATGTCTTGAGGTCTATAACAGCTACGTAGTTGTCGCTTGTACATCCCACAAACGCACGTAACCCATCAGTGTCCAAAAGGATCCCTGCGGCACCATGGGCAATATTTATCCGCTTCAATTCCTGGCGTGATCGAGCGTCATAAATAAACAGATCGCCGGTTCTCAGGCTCGAAATCAGCACACGCTTGCCATCCGGCGTAAACTTGAGCCGGTTAGCCCCTAAAACCTTCGCATCAATTTTACCAACCACTTTCCCGGCCGCAATATCGATGATTGAAATGGTTCCATCGTTAGCACCAGCAGTCCATAATTCCCGTCCGTCTGGCGATACATCAAACCCCTCAGAACCCTTTGCTACCGGGATAACAGTTTGAATCCAATCCATAAGCGGTCTATCCCCAGTGGACACAGCAGTCGCCTGAGTAGCATCAGACTGGAGCTGGCTATCCACAAGAATACTGACTGTTCCTGCGGACATGTTTGTCGTGTATACTTTTTTCCCGTCATTCGTTACATAGATCATATGCGTTTTGTCCTGGCCTGTTCCCATGCTCCAGTCGAGTTTGCCGTTTGCTGGGTTATAGCGGCCAACAGATTTACTGCCTTCCGCAGTGAACCACACCTTACCGCCAACAAATGTCAATCCATGCGGACCGAACAGAGGCCTTGTATCAATATTAGCTAACGGCTTTTGTGTCACAAGGTCAATAACATTAAGTTCATGTAAGCTGCCGCCGCCATAAATCGAAACATAAGCCGTCTTTCCATCAGACGAGGCGATTACCTCATGAGGGTCGGACCCTACCGGCACACGGGCAATAATCTTCAGTGTAATGGGATCTATGATCGCCAGGATATGGTCGGCTTTCGAAAGTGCAAGCAGTGAACGCGGCGGTGTAGATTGAGCAGCACTTTCGGTTGCAGAATAAACTAATGTTATCAATAAAAGATTTGCAGCAAAAAATTTGATCCATCTGTATTTTGCATCTTTAATTGTCTTAAAGATTTTGTTGTAAGCGGCTTTATCCATATCATTCACAGATTTAAGAAATAGGTAATAATTTGTTTTTATGTGTGCAGCTATTAAAAATCAATCATGAGCAATTATTAATAAATATATGATAATTGATTTACTTTTCTGTTGGTACAAATCGCGGTATGGAATCTTCACAAGGGCATGTGTTTATAGCCGCTTAGTAGTACCCTCCGCGTTTACATTCACAATATAATGTTCCCGGTCTCCGACCAGTATAAGGATGAGTTTACAAAATTTACAACCACTTGGCATTGAGTTATTAAGTGCGATTATTATAACTTACCGATAAGAAGCACATATATAGTTACAAGTAAAATAACTTTATATTAAGTAATAATAACTATAAAACAATTTTAAGGATATTTTAGTTTAAATTACTTATGTTACTATTTAATAACGAATAATATAATAGATAAATTTAAATACTATCATTCTGAAAGTGTATTATAAATCAGGCAATAGAAGAATATCAATCACATTAAAATTTTTATTATTGCCTTTATTTATAGGCATATATAATTATTCTTATAGCCAGGTACAAACTGCCGTGGATTCACTGAAGAGCACTTCTTCACGCAGTGACTCTGTAAATATTCGCAACCAGGTTATCATGTCTAAACAGTATGATGTTGGTGATCTATTTCGGAATGTATTTCATCCAAAAAGAAAGGCAGATTTACTTAAAAAGAAATCAGGTATTACCATAATACCTAATATTGCATCTAATCCAAGTATTGGCTCCCAGTTAGGAATAAAGGCAGTAGCGGGTAAAATATTAGGAAATAATCCAAATACCTTCATGTCTGTTGCTGCAACATCAGCCTCTATTACTACAAAAGGCATCATATATTTTTACATTAATCATAATGTATATACTCCCGGTAATAAGTGGAACTTTCAAGGCAACCTGGTTGCAGCTAAAACCGTTACACCTGATTACGGCTTAGGTATTGGCCATGGTTCTACCATAAGTGAAGCTGATTTGGCCCTTACCAATCCACAGCGTAAAGGTTATGCCCTACATTCTCTATTTTATAGTTTTAGGGAAAAGGTATATAAAGAAGTTCAGAAAAATCTTTTTTTTGGAGCCGGGCTATCATTTGACATTAGGAAAGATATCCAAGATAGAATATCAAAAACAGATTTAACCCCATACAAAATTTACAGTGACAGATACGGATTTGAGCGGGGTGATTACAGCTCAAACGGTCTTCTTTTTAATGCACAATATACCACTCGTGATAATCAAAATCGTGCATATAAAGGAATTTATGCTGATGCAGGCTTTCGCCTTAATCAAACATGGTTAGGGAGTTCAAAAAGTGCCACACAATTTATAACTGATTTCAGAAAATACTTTAGCCTTTCTGAATGGAACCCGGAACATGTTATCGCTTTTTGGAATTGGGGTTCTTATTTGCTGGGTGGTGCTGTACCCTATCTGGAGCTACCAGGCACCGCTAAAGACGCATCATTTCGTAGTGGAAGAGGATATACCGTTGGTTATTTTAAAGGGACGAAATACAACTATTCAGAAGTTGAATACCGTTTCCCAATTTTAAAAAACAAGTTTATTAGTGGGGTTACTTTCTTTAACATGCAAACAGCTAATGATGACTTAGGGACAAAGCTATTTGAGGTATGGCAACCAGGTGGCGGCGCAGGTTTACGTGTATTGTTTAATAAGGCTACACGTACCAATTTATGCCTTGATTATGCCTGGGGTAAATACGGTGCCCGCGGATTCTTTTTGGGCCTAAATGAAGCCTTTTAAGTGCTTTAAAGCATATTCAATATTTTCCCATTTGATATTGAAGAGTATCGTAAAAAAAAAGCGGATATGGTATTGACTACCATATCCGCTAAAGAAAAATCTATTACTCTGTTATTTAAGTGAGTATATCCAGTTAATGATCTGTTTGGTTTCAGCAGGTTTAATACTCGGATGTGCGGGCATATCAACATCCCCCCAAACTCCGTGGCCGCCAGTTACAATCTTTTTACTAAGATGATTGGTTGATGCGACTGTATTTGGATACTTTTTAGCTACGTCTGTAAATGATGGGCCTACAGATTTTTCGGCTACCTTATGGCAAGCTTTGCAATCCATAGACATCATTAATCCTTTACCTGCGGCGTTTGCTTTCATATTAGCCATCTTCAATTTCATATCAGGTGAATCCTGTCCTGCTAAAACTGCTGTAGTCTTGCTTTGACCAATTGCACCCGCTTCATCCTTTACATCTACAGAAACATTGTAAGTTCCTTTTTTTGTATAAGTATAAGCAAGTTTAGGTAGTATAGTCGTTTTTTTAACGCCATTACCCAGGTTCCAGATATAGGTCATTTTGTTTTTCTCCGGATCTGTTGCCTTAACCGTAAATATTACCGGTAAAGGCAGTGCACCATATGATTTGTTTGAGCTAATGCTTGTTACTTCAGGTGCACGGTTACCAGTGTTATAATCTAAACGGGCAATACCTGCATCCTTATTTTTAGCAAACCAGCCCGAACCATATTCAAGCACATAAATTTTACCATCGGGGCCGGTTTCCATATCAATAGGGTTATTGAATTTAGTACCTGCCATAAATGGCTCCATTTTATCCAGAGCACCGTTTGGTTGCAGGGTTAATAATTTTATCCATCCGCGAATCCAGTCGTAAAAGATCACTTTTTTATTAAAATAATCAGGCATACGGGTAGCTTTAGGGTACAGATCAGTATAATACACAGGGCCCGCCATAGCATTACGGCCACCTGTACCTACTTGTGGAAATTCTTTTGAAGCCGCATAAGGGTAATAGATAAGTGCAGGTTGAGCCGGTGGCAATTCTCTTAAACCAGTATTATTCTTTGAATTATTCAAAGGATGCATAGGATCAAACGCAGGACCGGATACGCCTGTTGCATAATTATATTCATGATAAGGTTTATTATCAGCTACAAATAAAGGCCATCCAAAGAAACCGGCTGTTTTAGCCTGGTTAAACTCGTCATAACCACGGGGACCACGGGTTTCTAAACTGTCATTATTAGCGTCCGGGCCAACTTCTCCCCAGTATAGGTAACTGTTCTTAGGGTCTACCTGTATACGGTACGGGTTTCTGTCGCCCATTACATATATTTCGGGTTTTGTTTTTGGAGTACCGGGTTTAAATAAGTTACCTTCAGGGATTGAGTAAGTACCATCTTCCTTCATTTTAATACGCAGAATCTTACCGCGCAGATCATTTGTATTACCAGCAGAACGCCTTGCATCATGGTTCAAAAATTCAGGACGATCATCTAAAGGTGCAAATGCATGAGTATCATATACTCCCTTTTTCTTACTCTCATCAAAAGGAGTAGTATTATCACCAGTAGAAAGGAAAAGCATCCTATCCGGGCCAAACGCTATAGAACCTCCTGTATGGCAGCATATCTCGCGCTGTGAGTAAAGCTGTAATACAACTTTTTCTGTTTTGTTATCAATGGTATCGCCAGTCATGGTAAATCGCGATAATCGGTTTACAGATGTATCTGACGGACTGTAATATATATAAACGTAGTGGTTATTCTTAAAATCAGGATCTGCTTTTAAGCCTAAAACACCTTCTTCGGCATTAACACCTTTGGTATGAAGCGTTTTCGAGTAAACATTCAAAAAGCCTGCCTGTTTTATAGTTTTAGTACTACTCTTATACAGCATCAACTCGCCACGGCGTTGAGCTATAAGTATATCAAGATTAGGAAGTATAGTCATTTCGGTAGGCTCAAATAAAGTGCCTTCTATTAACTGTGTTTTCACAAAACGGTTCTCTTCAGGAACACGCTGTGTGGTTGCTTTTGAGTAATCTAATGCTTTGTTATCGCCAATTGCATATTGTATGCCACCAAGCAGGTGTTTCAAATAAGCCGGATCGCTGTATGATTCATCAGTATGGCCCAGTTCAGTATAAAAAGATCTTCCGTTTTCGAAATTTTGATACCATGCCATTGGATGGTTAGCTCCGTTTGTACCGCCTTTGTAGCTACTTTCGTCAATATTGATTAGCACATGGATTTTTTTGCTGATCATTTTAAAGTTATACCACTCATCTTTTCTTTTCCATTCATCAGGTAAAGCACGTGTTGAAGGATGGTTTTTATCAATTACTTTCAAAGTAGCCTCCTGTTGTTCAGGATGGCTGTCAAAATACGCACCAACTAAACGGCCATACCAAAACCAGTCGTATTCTGCATCGGCAGCAGCATGTACGCCAACAAAGTTACCGCCAGCCTGCATATACCTTTCCAGGTCTGCCTGCTGAAAATTGTTTAACATATAGCCGGTAGTATGTAAAAATACTACTGCCGAATATTTGCTCAAATTAGCTTCGGTTATTTTTGAGGCATCAGAAGTGGTATCAACCGTGAAGTTGTTTTCCTTGCCCAGTTTCATAATGGCCGCGCTTCCAACCGGGATAGACGAGTGATGAAACCCAGCCGTTTTTGTAAATACTAAAACCCTTGGTTTAACTGCTATTTTACTAAAAGTAAATATCAGCACACTTGCAACAGCAAATAAAAAAGTAAATTTTAATCTCATAAAGAAAGTTTATTGGTTATGCTACAGAATAGCAGCACAAATTAGCTATTGTGTATTTAATACGCAATATATTTTATGATTATAAAGAATTTGTTACCTAAAGGCTTAGCTATCCTAAATTAAATAAAAAAAAAACAAACATTTTCGACCGGCTTTTACACTACTTTTTTTTGTTTACTATATAAGTAATGAGTCTTTTAACCTTATAGTTCTCCAGTTCATATATGTCGCAATAATACATATCACAAAATTCGCCATCAGGGCCAGTGCATTGTACTTGTCCGTTAACAGCTATGTTATCACCATCAATAATAACATGATCTTTAGTGGAAGATAACATCTTCATTTCGGTATTATCAGCAAAAAACTTTTTTAAAGCTTCTTTGCCTGTATAGGTTTTATCGCCTAATATGTGCCACTCTACATCGTCTGTCATATGTTTAGTGATTGTTTCGCCGTCGCCTCTATCAAATGCTTCAATTACTTCAAAGATAATCTCTTTATTAGTCATGGCTTTGGTATTTAATGGTTTATTAATTCTGTTGATATAAAGATAGTTTAAAGATTGCTTCCAGTATGTATAAAAACGACAAGTTAAGGGGCAAAAAGCGACATAAACAATTAACATCATTTACTATTATTATAGAAACAGTGATGCTACAACTTAACAAATTACATCATTTACCGGTTTTGTTTTAGTAACTGAGGCAAAGGCGATTAGATATGGTTTAGTACATTTACACATAATTTAAATTATGGCGACAGTAGCATTAGGCAGCAAGGCCGGTAAATGGATTATGGTCTCCTCTATCATGGCTTCGGCTATGGCATTTATTGATAGCACAGCGCTAAATGTAGTATTGCCATCGTTACAAAAAAACTTAAACGCAAGTGGTACAGATCTTTTTTGGATACTGAACGCCTATTTACTCATACTCGCAGCTTTAATACTAATAGGCGGCTCATTAGGCGATAAGCTGGGTCGTAAAAAAGTTTTCATGATTGGTATATTTATTTTTATTGCCGGTTCAGCTGCTTGCGGATTTGCACCCAGTGTAACACTATTAATTGCCTTTAGAATGCTGCAAGGTATTGGTGGTGCGCTAATGATACCCGGGAGTTTATCGCTCATCTCCTCTTCTATTAACCAAAAAGAACGGGGTAAGGCAATTGGCACCTGGTCGGCGTTTACAACTGTTGTAACTATGGGTGGGCCAATTTTAGGCGGTGCTTTTGGCGATGCCGGTTTGTGGCGATATATATTTTTCATTAATATTCCTATTGGTTTGGCCGCGCTATTTATTTTATGGCGGGAAGTTGAAGAAAGCCGGGACGAGGATAGCAATCAAACTCTTGATTTTGTAGGAGCCATTGCCATAGCACTCGGACTTGCTTCACTTACATTTGGTTTTTTGCGGATACCGGATGTTGGCTTATATAACTGGCAGGTATATACCACTTTATTAGCGGGATTATTATTACTTATAGCTTTTATTATTATAGAAAAGAAAAGTAAGTACCCTATGATGCCTTTGCAGCTTTTTGCCAACTTAACTTTTAGTGGTGCTAATTTGCTCACTTTCTTTTTGTACGCAGGGTTAGGTGCAGGCATGTTGTTCCTGGGATTAAATATGGTGCAGGCACAACATTACAGTCAGTTGCAGTCAGGCCTTACTTTTTTACCCTTTACTGTATTGATGATTAGCTTAGCCCGTTTTGCTGGGTCACTTGCAGATAAGCATGGACCAAGACTGTTGCTTATAGGCGGGCCAGCTGTTGCAGGAACTGGTTTACTCATTCTATCCTTTGTAAAACAAACCAACGGCCCCTCAGAATACTGGACTACCTTTTTCCCTGGCATAGTTGTTTTTGGTTTGGGTATGTCATTCACTGTTGCCCCTCTTACCACTGCTGTAATGAGCTCTGTAAATGATCATTTTTCGGGCACGGCATCTGGTGTAAATAATGCACTTACACGTATAGCTAATGTGTTTGCAAATGCTGTTATGGGCGCATTAGCTGTTCTTTTCTTTTTAGGAGCACTACAAAATGAAATAAAAATCACCCGGCTAAATTCCAACGAAAAACAACTGGTACTTAAACAAGCAGTAAACTTAGGCGATGCAAATGTGCCGAAACACATTAACTCAAAAGACACAGCTATTATTGAAAAAGCGTATCACGCGGGTTTTATTTCAGCATATGGCAAAGTCATGAAAATATCTGCCGGATTAGGATTTTTAGGCGCTTTAATGGCGCTGCTATTCATACGGGATAGCGCGGTTAAAAAGAAGAATAAGAAATAATTATCTAATAATAGCAATATAACCAGACCTGACAGTTTTTGCAAAATTTATAGTGTAATAATATATTCCTGCAGGCAGGTCTTTACCTTTATAAGTGCCGTTCCATGTGTTGTCATAATTTTTTGCTGAATACACCGTAGCACCTAACCTGTTATATATTTGCAATTGGTTTGGAAGGCCCACCAATTCTTTAATTACCCACAAATCGTTTACACTATCACCATTAGGTGTAATTGTATTAGGGATAAAAATTGTAGGTATTAATATAACATGAATGCTTTTAGTTGCTGTACAACCAAATTCATTAATTACAGTTAAAGTATATGTAGTATTTGCTATTGGTGTACTTGTTGTGGTTTGACTATTAGTGCTACTTAAATAAATAGCCGGCGACCAACTGTAGCTTCCACCCCCGCCGCCTGTAAGTGTTACAGATTCACCCACATTAATTATAGTATCTGTAGCAGTTATGGTAATTAGCGGCTTATTCATTTGTATATCAATACGCTCCAATTCTCCTTCACATATACCGTTTGTTATTGCAGC
The DNA here is from genome assembly GCA_028288285.1 of Mucilaginibacter sp. Taxonomy (GTDB): domain Bacteria; phylum Bacteroidota; class Bacteroidia; order Sphingobacteriales; family Sphingobacteriaceae; genus Mucilaginibacter. The sequence goes on along the minus strand of JAQBNZ010000118.1, from coordinate 7,134 downwards.
ATAAAAAGAAGTATTTTTAACAATGCGGAGTTTTAAAATTACCGCTGTTTTGTTCAATCAAAATTTTAGTTTCATCATACCAATTATATTTTTGGCTTGCGGTTGCACCTGTAGCAGTAATATTTACTTTACCAGTATCACACAAAGCTGCATTATCTGCTATCATGGTTGGCTTAGTAGTAACCGCTGGAAAAATGGTGACCTTTTGGGTGTACGTTTGAGATATCCCATTCAAAAAGACGGTTACTCTTACATTATAATCGCCTGGTTTTGAAAATTTATGAAAAGGGTTCTTGTCTTCAGAGATATTGGTTACCCCAGATGACGGGTCGTCAAAATTCCAAATTACCTTGTCATAATTACCTGTAAAGGTTACCATTGTAAATTTTGTAACATCAGATGCGCAAAAATCCGCAGCTGAAAACAACAATTCATTACTGCTCATAACATTATACTGAGGTAAGCCAAGCGTTGAAGTTTTTCCATTAAGGTAAACAGCATTTGTAGTGAAACTACAATCCAACCCCTGTTTGTTTGGGAAATTAATTGAGTGCAGGAATGTACCGCCTCTTTGGCTCAAGTAAATTTTACCGTCAGATGCCAACTGTAATGAGCCGGCTTCTACTAAAGAACCCAATACTGTTGCCTTATCAGTTATTAAGCCTGGTGTAAAAGGTAGTTGTAACTGATATATCTTACCTTTATCAAGATCATTATAACCACTTACATAAAGCAAGGTTCCGTTTGGAGAGAATTCAATACCGTAGGGTATTTCGCTGCCGAATCCTGTTAATTTTTGCGGGTCTGATATGGTCCCAGTACTCTTATCGAATTTATAAAGCTCTAAAAATCCCCCGCTAGTATTATTAGCTGTTACAGCTAATACAGAGCCATTACCTGAAAACTTCGCTGAGCCTATATTGATTGTACTTTGGCCACTTTCAGAAGTTCCGATAGTTGATATTACAGGGCCATCGCTAATACCATCTTTAGTAATTAACCATGCATAAAAATCACTTGATTGAGCTTTATGCCCTATCACCCAAATATCTTTTCCATTTGAATGTTTTGTTGCGGTTAATTTTTCTGTTGTCTTTCCAAGTAAAAAATTATTCTTTTGCGTTACTTCTCCTAATCCACCATCACCTGAAATATTTACAATGGAATAGCAAATATTTCCTTCAGATACAGCAACGGTAAATACAAAAAATAACTGATCATTATCTGGATAGGATGTAATGATGGCGCTTTGGGTAGATGAATCATGACCAAATAAACCACCTCCGTTTTTCATCTCTTCATGGTTTTTATTCCAGATAGTTTTACCATCGGTATAAAAAAGCAAACTGCCATTTTTATCAGATATACTTGCACAACCCTCATTTGTATTTAACCGGCCATTTGTTAAGGATTTTGGCGACTTACCGTTAAAATCAAGACCCGCAAACTGACCAAAATACCATATGTTATTTTGATTTTGCGCAAATGTGCAAAAAGCTAAAAACACAAGGGTAAAGGTGAGTAGTACAGTCTTCACAATATAAGTAGATTATGCAATCAACTAATATAGCAATACTTGTTTGCTGACTCTAATTAAACAGATATTATAAGAAACTACTTTATAAAAAGATAGATTTTAATGGATGGGTGGCTCATAATCATATACCACATGGTATGGCATATTCTTCAACTTGGCGGTCATTTGCCCAATCTTAAGATCTTCAGTCTGCGGGGTTGGCTCACACAGTGAATAAGCCTTGCCTTTATAAACTATTGGTTTACCTATTGGCTTGCTAAACTGAACAGCCATTGTAATGTGGGTTGGGTATAATAATGCTATCATTGGCAGGTTGTATATTTCTTTCACCAGGTAAAAAAACAACGCAGCACGGTCATCACAATCACTGTAAGTTGAGTAAAGGGTTTGCGCCGGAGAAAGTCGTTTTTCTCTGCCAAAATTCTCATCATCATTTTCATACAGGAAGGCGTAACGGGTAAATCGCATTAAGTAATCCACTCCTTTTTTCTGACTCATCCCCTTTACATTATTTTTTAGCAGAGGGATAAGTGATCCGTAAGTTTCTTTACTTAACGGGATATTAAAATAGGTCTCAAAACTTACGCCCGGATAATTAGCAAAAGCTTTTTCCAGATCGGAGTTTAACTTTATACTGAAATGATATGTTTTGTGACCATATACAAATGACATTTTTTTTTCGAGGTTATGTGCAGGTTGAAAATCTGGCATCATAGTTACTTTGTAAGAGAAAGCTTTTTGTGCTATTGCAATAGGGATATTTACAGGTATTGGTGGGTCATCATTAAGATCGGCCTGGGCGTAATCATGATAATTTAAGCATACAAACTGTTTCCATCCACTATAAAGAATGGAATATCTCGAATCTCCTCATTATTATAAATATAAAAAATGAGCTTCTGATGCGATAAGGCTAATCGGGCATCATATCCTGACCGGCACAGCATAAACCATTTGTAAAATGTATAACGCCCATAGTTATTTTCCTTAGGGCTTATTTGCTGGGCTACTCTCCTAATGAGTTGATAATATAACCAATCGTTAAGCTGATACTTGGTTTTATATGCTAAGAGAGAATCAACAAGCGGCTGATAATTAGTTTTACTAATAGTGTGATAGCTTTCTTTAAAACCTTGTTCAGTAAGTGGTTGTGGCAAGTTAACTAAAACAGCGCTATCGATATTGGCCTTGAAAGTATTTTTGTAAAAATCGACATGTATTTCTTTTCCTTGTGCATTTACTGCATGTGCAAACACTACAAGCATTAACCCAACAAAAAAAGATAGAAGCCTTTTCATGGCCTTTATAATTTGGTTACATTAAATATACATTATTTTAATATATGGTTAACATACATTATCATTTTTTTCTGCTTTAAATTAATCCTTAATAATGTTGCCAAAGTTCTGCTTTGTATTAAAAGCTCATTTATTCCCACATTAATAACATGTTAATTAAATTAGTTAATATTAACATAATGGTAATTACCTTTGGTAATAAACTTATTTAATTTTGTTCATACCTAATTATATTTATATAGAGTATTTAAAGGCCTTATGAAAATACTATACGCAATACAAGGAACTGGCAACGGGCATTTAAGCCGCGCAATGGACATAGTACCGTTATTGCAGCAAAAAGGAGAAGTAGATATAGTAGTTAGTGGATTACAAGGCGACCTTACTTTGCCCTTCCCTGTTAAATATCAATTTCATGGAATGGGGTTTGTATTTGGAAAAAAAGGAGGAGTTGATCTTTGGAAGAGCTTTTATAATTCTGATCTGCGCAAGTTTTTGAAGGAAGTTAAAAAACTACCTGTTGAAGAGTATGATCTGGTAATAAATGATTTTGAACCAGTATCTGCATGGGCATGCAACGCAAAAAATAAGACCTGTATTGGCCTTAGTCATCAGGCAGCGGTACTGGCCGAACAGGTTCCTAAACCCGATTCAAGCGATATTATTGGCAAGTTGATACTAAAGCAGTATGCCCCTGTAACAGCACAATATGGCTTTCACTTTAAAGCTTTTAATGCAAACACCTTTACACCCGTTATAAGGAAACAGGTGCGGGATCAACAGGTAATAAACAAGGGACATTATACTGTTTACCTGCCGGCATATGACGATGATCGGTTGATCAAAAAACTATCGAAATTTAAAGGCGTTCAATGGGACGTGTTCTCAAAACATAATAAAAAGGTAAACTTCCAAAAAAACATAACCATACAACCTATTAATAACGAGGCATTTATACAAAGCATGGCCGAAAGTGAAGGCGTTTTATGCGGGGCTGGCTTTGAAACTCCTGCAGAAGCATTGTTTTTAAAGAAAAAGCTATTGGTTATTCCTATGAAGAACCAGTACGAGCAACACTTAAATGCTGCCGCTTTGAAAGATATGGGAGTACCTGTTATTAAAAGCCTCAAATCAAAACATGAGGAGACTATTAGGAACTGGATAAATGAAGGTGAAGTAATCAATGTTAACTATCCTGATAAAACCAAAGAAATCATAGATCTGATCTTCAAAAAACACGCGCCTAAACCAACAGGCGACAAATAAGGGTATTGATTGATATTCTTAAAGAGACCGGCTATTTATTACCGATCTCTTTTTTTATTTTCATAATTGCTGCACAACTATACTATACAGTTGGCTATTTGACATCTGTATTAAAATTATTAAAAACCCGGGGTGTTCTTTTTTTAAGATGATTTATAAGATTAATCCTTAATATTTAGTGCATTAATATCGTCCAGTAAAAAACAATGGGGAAAATTAGTCATACCTGTTTTTGGATAATAATGCACAGCGGCAGGCGCAGCCAGTAAAATCAGTTTGGCTTTTGGTGTGTGCTTTTTGGTTTCTTTAATAAGTCTAATGCCAATACCCATCTTTTGATATTTTTGGTCAACCGCTAAGTCAGACAAATAGGTACAAAAAGAAAAATCAGTTAATGAGCGTGCTACTCCTATCAATTCACCATCCTTACGTGCTGTAACAATCAGGTTGGCGTTTTGAAGCATTTCATGAATTCGATCGGCATCATTAATCGGCCTGCGCTCCGCAAGAGTACTTCTTTTCAAAACATCAACAAATTCACCTGCACTCAGTACAAGTTCTCGTTGGTATTCAATTCCTGATAGTGACATTTTAACTGGATTAAATTATAAGTATTAGTGACAATTACCCCAAAAATTAATATTTGGCAACTAAATTAAATAGTCCAATAAATATAAATGCTTTAGTCCAGCTTATTTGCCTTATAAAACTCTACGTGTTAGCTTCAATCGTAAAAAGGAACCCTTCCATATTTATTTAAGTAAGTCAAAGCGCACTCACATTTTCAGTCTCTCAATTACAAAAATATTTCGTTATTGGCAATAAATTATATACACATTACGTCCAATTAGTACCCGTTTTCTATTTAAGTTAAATTTTAAGTCATTATTTTAATAATATTATACTTAAAAGCAACTATACTCAAAAAAAGCCGTTATGATTAAATTTATTACAAAAAACCCTTTGATTATTTTATGCCTTTTTGAATTCGTATTGCTTTCTTGCAATAAAAACGAAAGTATTGAAACAACTCCACCCAACTTGTCAATTACTACACAAAAAACATCCAGTTTATTACTATCTTCAACAAGTCCCCCTTCCGGATCAGGATTTATGTTAGGTGTGAATGGACACCTTGGTGATGCGCCTTATGTACAACTCCCTGCAAGCAAGCAAATTCAGCTGCTAAATGAAATGAAGATGAAGTGGTATCGTATTAATCTTCAAACCTACGCTGACGGGACAATAAAATCGGAAAGCAGGTTTCTGGAGCTATACAGGGCAGCTTCAGAAAAAGGCGTAAATTTATTACCTATTATTTACACCCGTACGCTTGATTTGGAAAAAACAGAATCTGAATCTTACAAGTTAGGTTGGGAACTTGGCTCAAATTTCGCTGCAAAGTATGGTCAGTATTTCACTCACTATGATATGGGTAATGATTTAGAGCTTAAATTATTAATTAAGGGTAAAACAGGAAAAAGCCAAAATCATTACGATAAGCGCAAAACTAATGTTACAGCAGCTTACCTTAAAGGAATGGATGAAGGTATTAAATCAAAAGATCCAACAGCTAAAACAATGATATCTTCCGGGTGGGTACATTACGGCTTTATAAGAATGTGCGATTGGTATGGTGTTAAGTTTGATGTGGTGGCATATCACTGGTATTCTGACATGGAAAGATTGGCACCAACTGCCCCATATTATATACCGGATATTACAGTAAAACTGGCTTCATTATTTCCTAACAAACTTATTTGGTTCACTGAATTTAATTACCGGTATAAAGAAGCAAACAGCAACACATATGAGGCAGAGCAAAATGCTTTTATTATGCAGTTTATACAGAAATGTAAAAATAATCCTAAAGTACAAGCACTGCTTATATATGAATTATTGAATGAACCATACAAAAGGGGTGACGAAGGACACTTCGGATTAATAAAATGGGTAAATCGATATACCGTATATGATAAAACGATGATTGCTAATACAATGACAATTAAATGAATCATTTTATATCTGTCATTATAAATAAAGATTAACAGAAATGGAATAGCTGGGATAAATAAACGGATATTGCTCTTATATCCTTTCCAGCATTAATGGATACGTTTTATCTGAATTCCACTGTGGTATATACAGGTTTTCATCCATATCAATACATACATCATGCGGATGGATAAATGTACTGCCATCTTGTTTTTGTGGTTGCAATATATCATTAATATACACCGGCTCAGTGCCACCGGGAGTTGAAACTACCCGATTGTTTTCATCGATAGTAGTTATGTAACCTGATCTTAAATTTTGGTTGTTCTCTGACCGAAAAACCGCACTATAAACATTTTTACCATTAATAACAGGCCTGCAATTAAAATAACAAATCGGCCAAACCCATTTCCAAAACAAGGCGTAGTTCAAACAGATCCTGTAAAATATGTCATCTATAATCAATGGATCTAACACTCTTTCAAAAGTGCCTAAAATGTCTGGACGAGCCAGTATCATACCTCTTTTTTACGGGTTTCAATCATTCCAAGCATCCGCAAACGGCTCAAGGCTTCACGCCCTATATTACGGCTAACACCCAGGGACATAATATTATGTAGAACAAAAGTAAATAACTACCAGATAAATAGAACCGTCTATTATTTTTCTTCGCCGGTTAGTCTGATTATGTTTTTGACAATAATGGCTTGATCATAATTTGATTTTGTCAGATTCAGAGCCATCTGAAAATGTTGTATTGCTTTTGCGTTGTTAATATTTGTATAAAGATTTCCTAATAATGAATAATAAAAGAAATTGTCGGTAAGATTTAATTTTTCTGCTTCTACAATGGCTTCCTCTTTCCCGTTCACTTTTGAAAGGGCAAAAGTTCTGTTCAATGCAACAACCGGGGAATATTTAAGCTGCAGTAAATAGTTGTAAAGTTGCAAAATATTTTCCCACTTATTATTATCGGCTGTGGTTGTGTGCCAATAAGCGATTCTTGCTTCTAAATGATATTTTGATACTTCATTTCCC